>CAYMLL010000035.1:4706-25448 GCA_964390645.1 uncultured Planctomycetia bacterium
GGTGTGGAGGGGGGGGGGGGGGGTCGTTGCGGTGGCTCTTGGTATTGGCACCTATGCCGGGGGCTTCTGCCCGGTGGTGACGCCGGGCTTCTTCTGTGGGTGGGGCGCTCATCCAGCCCTCTCGACTCTCGGCCGCGAAGGCGTGTTAACCTCGGGGCCCGCCTGCGAGGGTGGAGCTGTCGCATGGCGCCGTCGGATCGGTGCGACAGACCCGTTTTCGCACGGCGGTTGTACCGGCTGTGGACACTCTTGGAGCCGAGCGCCCGGGGAGCTTCGTGGCCCTGCCGTCGATCGAGGACGATGACAGAAGGACTTCCGTGAATGGTCCCGGCGGCGGCACGACCCTTGCCGATTAGACAGTCGACTCCGACAAACACCTGACCTCCCCCTCCTTCCAGTCGCTCGCGCGGACACCTCCCTTTCGCGCGAGCGGCGTCCGACCTTGCCAACCACCCCACTCCGAATCCTTCCCTCTGCTCGCCCTGGGTGCCCTTCCCCCACCCAGGGCTATCTTTGTTTCTGGCCTTACCTCTGCTCACCTCGTGTCCGGCCAACGTCGCTGGGCGACGGGGTGCGGTTCTCGTCGCCGCAATCCACCCGCAGCGGCGGGGCGGGAAGCGCGGCGGCGGGCTGGTCGCGGACGCGGCGATACGGTCGGCTCAGTGACCGGAGTGTCCTCTCGCCAGGCTCAGCTGGCCGCAGGCCCCCTGGATGTCCTCTCCCCGGCTCCGGCGCAGGGTGATCACCCCGTCGAATCTCGCAGCCAGCCGGTCCCGGAAGCTCAGAATCGACGCCAGCCTCGGTTTCTCGTACGGGGCCCCTTCGAAAGGGTTGAAGCCGATGAGGTTGACGCGGGATGGGATGCCGCGCACGCGACGGGCGAGGTTCACGATGTCCTCGTCACGGTCGTTGACTCCGGGGAGGATCACGTACTCGAAGGTCACCTTCTTGCCGCTGACTCGACCGTGTTCTCGCACCGCGTCGAGCACCTCTGCGAGGCGGTGCTTGCGGTTGAGCGGGATCAGCTCGTCGCGCAGGTCGTCGCAAGCGGCGTGGAGCGAAAGGGCTAGCTTCACCTGGGGAAACTCGCGACCGAGCTGGCGGATGCGGTCGGGTACACCGACGGTCGATACAGTGATGCGGCGCGCGCCGAAACGTACCTGGCTGTCGTGGGTGAGGATGCCGAGAGAGCGTGCGACGGCGTCGTAGTTCAGAAGGGGCTCACCCATGCCCATGTAGACGAGATTCGTCGGCGCGATCCCCGTTCGCGTTCGCATCTGCAGCACCTGGTCGACGATCTCGGCGGCATCCAGGTTGCCGGTGAATCCGCCGTGACCGGTGGCGCAGAAGGTGCATTTCACGGGGCAACCGGACTGCGTCGAAATACAGTACGTCACGCGGTCGCCGTCCGGGATCATCACGCTCTCGAGCGGTCCGGATTCGCGGTGACGGGCCGAGCGACGCCACAGGACCTTGAGCGTGCCGTCCGCCGACTTCTGGTCGAGGTCGTAGCGCAGCGGATGGAGGACGAAGTCCGCGTCGAGCTTCTCGCGCAGAGCGCGTGGGAGGTCGAGCATCTCGTGAAAGCTGTCAGGGGTGCGCTCGAAGATCCACCGCCGCAGCTGGTCAGCGCGGTAACGCGGCTCGCTCGCTCTCGCGACGGCGGCGTGCGTCGTCTCGAGGAATCGATCCGCATCGAGCCCTAGCAGCGCGGGGCGAGCGTCCGGGGCGGAGTCACTCCTCGGCAAAGTGAGCGACTCCCTCGAGGATCAGGTTGCGGTCGGCGCTCGGGTAGAACGTTCGACCGTCGATGCGCCAGCCGCCGTCGCGCGAGTCGACGGTGATCTTGCGCGTGCCGATCTGAAGCACCTCGATCGGGTACGCCTTCGTGACCACGGGTTCGGAGGGGGGGCGTCGGCCGCGCCGGCGCTTGCGGATCCGGTTGGTGGGGGTACCGTCTGCGGTGACGTTGACGATCGAGTAGTAGAGCGTCGGCTGCCAGGTTCCCTCGACCGGGATGACGATGCGCTGCTGGTGCAGGCGAAACGACATGTCGCCGCGGCGCTTCTTGAAGATGATCAGCCGGGCGTTCGAAGCGGGCGTGTAGCTCGACGAGCCGACACGAAAGCGTCCGTCGGTGTACCGGAACCAGTGTGGTCCGGCCCGAAAGTGCTCGCCGTCGGCATTCACGAACATCGCGGCGCGGTACTGGCCCTCGTTGAGGAACCGACGAGCCGTCTCCTGGGGCAGGTCCTTCTCGGCGAGCTCCACGATGACGTTGACGCCGTGCGGGTGAGCGACGGTGACCAGGCGGTCATCCAGCCGCAGCCCGGAGAAGTCGAGCGGCTGCGGCTTGCCGGAGCTCACGTTCGGTGACGGCGGTACGGTGATGCAACCCGCGAGGCTGATCAGCAGGGCCGCGGAGGCGAGGATCGTCAGGCTCCGGGAGGATCGAATCGAGTCGTGTCGCATGTCCACCTGATTGTACGACCGCGCTGCGGCCGCGGCCAGACGGCCCCGCTCGAATGTACCGTCGACGCCTCAGGATTCGTGACCGGGAAGATCGGCTCGAACGGGAATCCCGGTGACGTCGGGGTTCAGGGCGAGAATGCCGTGTTCGAGGCTCGCTCCGGCCGGATCGCTTCGTCCCCCGTTCCTGCTGGACGCCGGGACATTCGCCGCTCGTGGCGACGAGGGCTCGACACCGTCGAACCCGTTCGGGGCGTGATGGTCGGCCTCTCCCGCGTACGATGACGGGGGCGGCGACGATTCGAGGCGGTGACCGGACGCGGTGGCACCCGCCTCTTGCGGCGGTTCGTTGCCCGTGGCCGCTCGAAGTCGACGGTCCGCCTCGAGATGGACTCTCGTTCGGTCGCCTGGACAGGAGGGGGCTTGATCGGGGTCGGATCCCGGGCGAGGGGCTCCGTCCGCGGGCGCCCCTCGCGGTTTGGAGCCGGCGTTCGCGACGTTGATCACGACGGATGCGAGCCGCGAGGACGCCGTTCGTGTCTCGAACTCGTGTCTCGCCGGTGAGGTGGCCGCCGAGGGCGTCGGGACTTGTAACGGTTTCGAACCGGGAATACGATGGCCTTCGTGCAAGCTCGTGGTCGGGCCCGCACGCGAAGGAGAGCCGGCGTTGTCAACGTACATCGTCTCGATTCGAGCCCCCCTTCTGGCGGTCGTCCTCGCCGTGGGGACCGGCCACCTGGAGGCCGGCGACGGACCGGCAGCTGCAACGGCGCGGAACGCCTCTCGACCGGATGCTCCGACCGCTGAACAGGTGGCGTTTTTTGAGCGGCAGATCCGTCCCGTGCTGGTCGAACGCTGCTACAAGTGCCATTCCGAGAAGGCCAAGGACTTGAAGGGTGGCCTTCGCCTGGATCGCCGGGACACGCTGCTGCGGGGCGGCGACAGCGGGCCGGCTCTGGTCGTGGGTGACCCCGACGAGAGCCTCCTGATCCAGGCGCTTCGTCGTGTCGAGCTGAAGATGCCGCCCGACGAGGAGTTGCCCGATCGCGTCGTCGCCGATTTCGCGAAGTGGGTGGCGATGGGTGCACCCGATCCGCGCGTTCGTGGTGACCGTGCTCCCGAGTCGCCCGGTCGAGATGCCGCACGGCGGCACTGGGCGTTTCAGCCCGTCGAGCAGCCCTCGATTCCGGCCGTATCCGACCAGGGCTGGCCGGTTTCGGATATCGACCGCTTCATTCTGGAACGTCTGGAGAGTGAAGGGCTGGCCCCGGCGAAGGACGCTGATCGCTACACATGGCTGCGGCGCGTGAGCTTCGATCTGACCGGACTGCCGCCGACACTCGAGGAGATGGACGCCTTCGTGGCCGACGAGTCTCCCACAGCCTGGGAGGAAGTCGTCGACCGGCTGCTCGGATCGACGGCCTTCGGCGAACGTTGGTCGCGCTACTGGCTAGACCTGGTCGGTTACGCGGATCAAAGAACCGCGGAAGCTCCGATGTATGCCCACCATGCGTGGCGATATCGCGATTTCGTGATCGATTCGTTCAACAACGACGTTCCCTTCGATCGTCTCATCCGCCAGCAGCTGGCCGGTGACTTGCTGCCGCATGGGTCCGTCCAGGAGCGCAGAGAGAACCTGATCGCCACCGGTTTTCTCGTCCTCGGGGACATGCGGATCTCCGACTACGACAAGATGCAATTGCACGTCGATACCGTCGATTCACAGGTCAGAAAGGTCGGCAAAGCATTTCTCGGTCTGACTCTCGGTTGTGCACGCTGTCACGATCACAAGTTCGACCCGATTTCGCAGGACGACTACTACGCGATAGCCGGGATCTTTGACAGCACTTCGACCTTCTACCGCGCGACCGTCGGAATCTGGAGCGAGGTCAACGACATCGAGCTGCCCGAGACTCCAGAGCAAGTGGCCGAGCGAATCGAGGCCGAGAATCAGCATGCTCGCGAGCTGATCGGCCTCAACGTGGAGATGGACCGGCACCAGGAGCGACTGGAAGAGCTCAACGAGGCGCTGGAGAAAGACGACGAGAGACGAAAACAGGAGCGGGAGGCCAGGCAGGCCGAGAAGAAGGCGGCTGAAGAGAAGGTCGGCGAAGACAGCAGCGCGGACGACAACGAGAAATCCGAGGAAGGGTCCGACGAGAGCAAGAAAGCTGATCCGCTGGAGAAGCTCCGAGCAGAACGTGAAGAGCTGAACAAGGTCATCGCGAAGTTACAGCACGTGATGGATCACGCTCAGCTGTTCATCTCCAGGATACCTCTGACGTACGGTGTCCGTGATGTGCCGGAGCCGAGCGACATGCGGATCACGATTCGCGGCAATCCGCGGGCGCTCGGTCCTGTGGTGCCCCGCGGGGTCCTGTCCGTGTTGCCGACCCGGTCAGACGCGATTCCCGACGGGCAGAGCGGGCGGATGCAGCTCGCTCAGTGGCTTGCCTCGCCCGAGAATCCGCTCACGCCGCGGGTCACGGTCAACCGCATCTGGCAGAAGCTCATCGGCGTCGGTCTGCATCGAAACGTCGACTATTGCGGTCTTCCCGAAGGCGGTCCGTCGCACCCGGAGCTGTTGGATTACCTGGCCTCGAGTTTCATGCGGAACGGCTGGTCGCAGAAGAAAGTGATCCGTGCGATCGCACTAAGCCGTACGTATCGGATGAGCAGCCAGCACAATTCGCGAGCTCACGAGGTCGACCCCGACAATCGGCTGGTGTGGCGGATGAACCGTGGTCGCATGGATGCCGAGGCGCTTCGCGACGCGCTTCTTTCTGTCAGTGGAAAGCTGCAACAGTTCTCCGGTGGACCGACCTTCCCGTTCGATATCCCCGAGAACGTCGTGAACATCGGAAGAGTGAGGAGCATCGTGAATCCGCCCTTCTTCCGACTGACGAAGTTTCATCCGCAGACCGAGTTCTATCGGACCGTGTATCTGCCGATCATCCGGGGGCCGCTTCAGCCCGAGATGGCCGACCTGCGTAACGTCTTCGATTTCACATCGCCGGCCCAGACCGCCGGACAACGCAACGTCACGACCGTCCCGACTCAGGCGCTGTACTTGATGAACAGCCCGCAGATCAAGCGATACGCGCAGCAAGTCGCCGACCGTATCGAGGGCGAGGCAGAGACGGACGAGGAGCGCGTCAGGCGAGTGTGGAGGATTGTGCTCAACCGCCCGGTTACCGCTCGGGAGGAGCGCAAGGCGGCCGAGTTTCTGAGTCAGACCGACGACGACGCGTGGCGCGAGCTGTGCCACGCGCTGATCGTGTCCGGCGAGTTCTTGATGCGGATCTAGACGGGGAGTGTGATCCCGATGCCTGGGGATTTGTCGAACGGCGCTGCGGTCACCCGGAGACGGCTGCTTCGCACGGCGTGCTGCGGTTTCGGAGGTCTGGCGCTGCACGGGATGACCGCCGCCAGGGCGGCGGCTGGCAGGACGTCGCCACGCTTCCCTCATCACGGAGCCAAGGCCAAGCGAGTCATCTTCCTTTTCATGGCAGGTGGACCTTCGCAGTGCGACCTGTTCGATGAGAAGCCACTGATCACCAGGAACCATGGCAAACAGGTCACACCGAAGCTGCCCGGTACCGTGCAGCGTCTGGGTATCGACCAGGGATTCCTGGCGATGAAGCCCGTCCGTCCCATCCGGCCACGCGGCGAGTCGGGGATGACGATTTCGGATTTGATGCCCGAGCTGGCGACGGTCGCCGATGACATCTGCCTGTTGAAGGCCACGTACACCGACAACAAGGCTCATGGCCCGGCGTGTCTTCAGTTGCACACCGGCATGGTGGACGGCAACTTTCCATCGATCGGCTCATGGGTCAGTTACGGCCTGGGCAGTGAGAACGATAACCTGCCGAGCTTCCTGACGATCCAACCCGTCGCTCGAGATGTTCGCCTTTCCGGCAGCGGGTTCTTGCCGGCATCGCATCAGGGCACACCGGTCCGTGTCCCAATGGACGACAAGTCGATGCCGATCAAACACTTGCAAGATGCCGACGTGGAACGGACCCAGCAATTGCGTCGTCTTGCGTTCACCAAGGACGCCAACGAGAAACTGCTGGGTCGGCTCGAGACCGACCAGCAACTCGAAGGCATGATCGAGTCGTTCGAGTTGGCATTCCGGATGCAGTCCGAGACTCCCCGTCTGGTCGATCTCTCGGGAGAGACCCAGGACACGCTGGATCTCTACGGCGTCGGGCAAAAAACGACGGACAGGAACGCCCGGGCCATTTTGATGGGACGTCGGATGAGCGAGGCGGGGGTGCGGTTTGTGCAAGTCACCGTCGATGGGTGGGACCATCACGGACGGATCTCCGCGGCCCTGCCACCAAGATGTGCGGCCTCGGACAAGCCTGTCGCCGCGTTGATCAAGGACCTGAAACGTCGCGGTCTGCTGGACGAGACACTGGTTGTCTGGTCGGGTGAGTTCGGACGCTCGTACTGGAGTCAGGACCAGACCTATACCTCGCCGTTCAAGTACCATGGACGCGAGCACCAGCAGGAGAGCTACGCGATGTGGATGGCGGGCGGCGGACTCAAGGGTGGACTCTCTTACGGGGAGACCGACGAGTTCGGCCTGCTGCCGACGAAGGACAGCGTGCACCTGCACGATGTGCACGCCACGATCCTCCATCTGCTCGGTCTCGACCACGAGCAGCTGACCTTCCGCTCAGCGGGCCGCGATTTCCGCTTGACGGACGTGTACGGCAAGGTCGTCCACGACCTGATCGCCTGACCGCGAATCTCGTCGTTTTCGCCGATCCCCGGGAACCGCGAATTCTCGTGTGCGCGATTCCGTCGCCGTTCCTCCGTCGTCACTCGCTGCGCTGGGGGCTGAATGGTCGAGGTCGGGTCGGACTTGGCGGGTGTGAGCCGGCGCGGCTCCGATCGAGCCGCCGGGCCGGGTCGACTCGCATCGTCCGAGGGCGGGACACCGTCAACTGGCGCAGTCCGCCGCGGGATCGCAGGTGTCCAGCTCGTCCTGCGTCGGATCTTCACCGCACTCGTGGGGGCCGGGATCAGGCGGCGGAGGACCGCCGAGAAACAGGAAGCTCAACGCGAACGTCGCGTCGGCGATGTCGACACCGCGGTCGTCGTTGACGTCGGCGGCGTCGAGACAGGGGGGCGCCGCGCCGCCGGTGAAGAGGTGGTCGAGGATCGCCACGGGGTCGCTGACGTTGAGCACCCTGTCGTCGTTGGCGTCACCACGGCGGAATCGGTGAACGTCGGAGTTGTCGACGGTGATGTCGAGCTCGGCCTCGTCGCTGGCGCCGAACGGGTCTCGAACGGTCAGAGAGACCCGGTAGTTTCCGGGCTCGGGAAAGTCGATGAGGAATCCCGGTCGGCTCTCGGTCTGTTGTCCGGGCAGACTCCACTCGTACTCGAGCTCGTCGCCGTCGGGGTCGCGTGACCCCAGGCCGCTGAGAAGCATGGTGGTCGGGCTTCGCCCGGGTGGTCGCGTGGCTTCGATGACGGCGTTCGGAGTCCCGTTGGAATCGTCTGCCGTTCCCGGCGACCAGCCCGCTCGCCAGCTGGAGGCCACGTCGTTGTCCAGCGCGGCGCCGACGAGCTCGAGACTCGAGCCGTGGCCGTCCGCTTCCCGCGGCCAGTGGCCTCCGTCCTCGTAGACGACGACGTCGATCGTCTCGGGGTGGTATTGGCCGTCCTCGCCGTCGTCGCGCAGCCGAAGCAGGCCACCGTCGTTCGGAAGACGACTCAGGTACGGTCCGTGGATCTCGAGACCGTCGAAGCCGGGCCGCAGCCGTAGCACGTCCGGAAGCCGGGCAACGAGGACGACACCATCGGGCTCGATGACGGTCGCATCGGGAAACTCGAACTCGATGAGCGGGATGTCCCAGCCGCCGACATCGACCGCGGTCGAGGCGAGGTTGGTGATCTCGAGGAACTCCATGTCCTCGTCGTCCGCGGGGTTGTAGTGAATCTCGGTGAACTTCAGCACGGCCGGAGGGTCGTACCGGAACCTGCGACCTCGGGTGGTGACGTTCGAGTTGCTCAGAAAGTTGCCGAGAAAGCTCGTGCGCCGGGAGACGAAACGCCGGAAGTCGTTGCGCCAGTAGTCCGGATCGCCCGTCCGGGTCCCGAAGCTCCGTGGCCAGATACGGAGGTCCTCCCGGACAGCCTCGATCGTGCTCTCGTCGAAGCGATCCACCTCGTCGAGCAGCACCGCCGGCCGGAACTTCTCCTCGAGCAGGCGCCAGATTCGACCGTAGAAGGCCTTCACGTAGTGGTTGTCCGGAGCCCGCTCGAGCAGAGCGTTGATGATCCCGTGATATCCCTGGTCGTGGAAGGGATACGTCCGCGTCTGGAACAGTGGATGGATGTTGTAGTGGCGCACGTCGGTGGTCAGGAGCATCTGTCCGTGGCTCAGGTCGATGTCCCAGGGAAACGCGGTGACGCGGTCCGGCCCGGCCGGCCCGTACTCGTGCCGTCCGTAGACGAGCAGCCAGTTCTTCACGACGGAGTCGCCGTCGATGATGATCGCCTGTACCGCCTGGTAATCGATGAACGCCTCGACGTCGAGGCGTGCGTCGAGGAACTCGATCAGGGCCTCACCGTTCAGACGATTGAGAGCAGCGGCGAAGTCCCCGATCTCGGGGAGCTTCTCCCGTGCCCGCTCGCTCCTCGGCTCGTAGCGGCTGGTCGAGCTGTTGAGCATCGCGCTGCGCGACTTGTAGAGCCCACCGCCGTCGTCCCGGCGATTCCGCCGCAGGTATCCGTCCGTCGGATCCTCGACCGTGAAGTACACTCCCTGGAATCGGCCGTTGTTGGTATGAACGCGGGCGAGATGTGTCTGCGAGTACGCGACGCCAGCTCGGCGGAAGAGCTCGAAGCCGAACTTTTCTCGCAGCATCGACTTGTCGTTCCAGCCGGCGTTGAAGTTCAGGTGTGACTGTCCGTCGAGCTCGTCGCCCCTGTTGAACCGCACTCGAATCGGCTTCTTGGGGTAGAAGCACGCTGTCTCGCCTCGAAACTTGACTCCGACGTCGTGGTAGGCGCGCCCGCGGTGGTCGACGAATGCGCCTTGCTGGTAGATGCCCTCGTTGCAGGAGAGGTCTCGCAGGGCGCCCGGAGTGAAAATGTGGAAGAGTCGCAGATCGCTGTTCGAGTCCGGCAGGTCATCCACGACCTGATAGCCCGTCACCGACGATGGGTTTTTCCAGCGCGGCCAGAGGGTGACGAGACCTCCTGTCGTTCGGGCGCGGAGCGAGAACCAGACCAGGGATCCGTCGGCCGTGGGGGGAATCTCCGTGCTCCAGAGGCCGTCGCCGGACACGGCATCGGGAGCCGATCCGTCATCGCGCATCTCGAGCTCACGGCCCGGTCCGTCCGCGATCCGGTAGCTCGTCGTCACGCTCTCGACTCCCGCGGCATCGACTCGCGCGACGATCCGGACGCGGTCGGACGAGGTCGGACGCCGGGGTGATACGTCGACGAGGTCGAGCGTCGGCGGAGTTCCCGGACCACCGACGGCGTTGGGCTCCAGAGGCGACCCGAAGGCATTGGCCCGCCCCGTGCGCGCATCGCCCTCGATGTAGAGGAGGTCGTCGTTCCCCCGGGCGAGGGAGGAGCGAGCGATGAACCGGCTCTCCCCGGAGATCGGCTTGACGCGGATCGTCAGCACGAGCCTGTCGTCGTCCGAGGGACGGATCGAGAGCGTGTGGCGGACACCGTTCTGGAAGCCGTTGCCGCCGGCGCTGGCGCGGACTCGAAAGCACGGTCCGTCGTCGCCGAATCCTGCGGTCGTGCTGTGCTGCGACCCCTCGTGATTCCCGGTGCCTCGCCAGCCATCGCTTCCCTCGTCGAAGTCCGCGTTGGTGAAGAGGTCGGTGGCATCGTTCGCCTCCAGCACCATGCTCGCCGCGTCGAAGAGAAGCTCGCCGGCCCCGAGCAGATAGAGGTAGAAGCGAGGGCCCGCATGTCGACCGACCACCTGAATGGTGGTCCTGTGGGTGCGGTACTCGGTGTGGTCGGGGGGTGGGGTCACGCGCCTGTTTCGGGGGGGGGGTGACGGTCCGTGCGGGTCGACCCGCTCGAGGGTGCCGCCGAGCCCGTCCGCGAACACGGGCCAGAGCCCGCTGTCACGGTAGTCCACCTCGTCCTGCGGACGTCCCGCGGCGTCGACGAGTCGAAGCGTCTCTCCGGAGTTCGACAGCCTGGACCCCTCGGCAAAAGGACCGAGGACCCGCGCGGCGTCGAGATCGTACCGGGAGATCAGCTCGGCGGGATTCTGCGCCACGACCAGGAGCTCGCCAGGCCGCAGGTCGGTTCCGGGGGGGAACCGGAAGGACAGTCCACGGTCGAGCTCCCAGCCGGAGAGATCCGTCGGGCTCTCGCCGCGATGCAGCAGCTCGATGAACTCGAGCTCGGGATCAGGGTCGCCGCGAGGGTGATAGTGGATCTCGTTGATGACGACGGGGAAGCGCTCCGGGTCGACCAGCGGCGGAGCCGGCGGACACTCGCTCTCGCGGAGGTGAGCCCCCGGCGACGGGGCAAGGCCGACCCAGTTGAACGGCGCTCCGGCCGGCGCGTCGGGACATGTGCGGCACAGCGCGGACCCGTTCCCGTCGGCGGCCGACGGGAACGGGAACTTGTCGTCGAAGCGGAAGGACTCGACCACCGATCCTGCGCCGTCGACCAGCGTCAGCCTCTCGCCGTCGTTGTCGAGAGTCCCGTCGTATTCTCCGTGGATGAGCGACTCGTCGACGGGATGCGCGGCGACGAGCGCCTGTGCATCACGAGCGACGACGAGGACACCTCCCGGCGGCAGTACGGCAGAGCTGTCGAAGGTGTAGCGCACTCCGCTGACGAGCGACCAGCCGAGGAGGTCGACCGGAGCCGCTCCGCCGTTGGCGAGCTCCACGAACTCGAGGTCCTCGCGATCGAGCGGGTTGTAAGAGACCTCCGAAACAAAAACCCCTGCGTTCGAGGGCGTACCGGCCACGAGCAAGAGGACCGCCGGGACGAGCGAGAGTCGGTGGACGATCACGGTGCGCATGCCCACTCGCAGCCTTCCAGTCGAGCGCAGCGCGTCCCGGCGATCGGCGGCGGGCCGCTCTGGTAGAGGTAGGAGAGAAGTGCGACGGCATCCGTGACGTCGACCGAGGAGTCTCCGTTGACGTCGAGAAGAGCCGAGTTGCCTTCGGCGTCGCACGGGGCGGACGCGCCTCGAAACAGTATCCGGAGCAGCTTCACGGGGTCGGAGACGTCGACTCGACCGTCCTGATTGGCGTCTCCGGGTCGCTGGAAGCCCCCCGTAGACGCTCCGTCGTCAGCTGCCCCCGGCGATCCACCAGGGCCGGCGCTGGGTCGCCAGCTGGCTTGGTCGGACCACAGGTCGACGGGGAGGGACGCATCGACGATGACCAGGGAGTGTCCGGCGCCATCGGTCGACGGGAACCAGGTGTCGTCGTAGTCGAGCTCGAGAATCGTGTCGTCGATCGCTCCGGAGACGAGGATGCTCTCGCCGTCGTTGCTCAGCCGGCCGTCGTATTCGCCGGCGATCCGCATCTGCGCCGTGTCGTGGATCGCGCGGAAGGCCTCGAGGTTGTTGACGATCAGCACATGCTCGCCCGCCGGCAGGCTGCTGACGTCGGACCCGGAGAACTCGAAGCGGACTCCTCCTCGCACTCGCACACCGGTGAGGTCGAGAGTCTCCGGGCCGATGTTCCGCAGCTCGAGGAACTCGAAGTCGTCGTCGCCGTAGAAGCTTCCTTCCGGTGGATCGGGCGGATGGTACATGATCTCCGTGACCCGCAGCGGAAAGCTCCCCGGAACCTCGAAGAGAGCCTCGCAGAGGGCGCTCCACTGCGACCCGTCGAAGGCGCGGGCCTTCACGAGCCTCGACTCCGTCAGGGTCAAGGGCTCCGTCAGGTCCAGCGCGCCATCGTCCATCGGGTCCGAGCCGTCCACCGTGTAGCTGACCGTGCCGGGCGGTACCCCGGCCTCGACGCGACGCCCGATCAGCTCGGCGAGGATCAGCATGTCGCTGCTTCCCTGGCTGAAGTTGAGGCCGTGGATGGCGAGGATGTTCTCGCCGCTCCGTAGCGCGTCGCGGAACTCGTTGATGTCGAAGTTCTCGGGCGCGTCGAGGGTCGCTTCGTGCGCTCCCGTCGCTCGCGAGCTCCAGTCGATGTCGGCCTCGGAGGGAGCGTTCGACGACGCCACTCGGACACCGTTGATGTACGCGGCGAAGCCGTCGTCGTAGCGTACGGCGAGAACGAGATCTCCCACCGCGTCGAGCTCGGCCGGGTCGTCGATCGTGAAAGGCACCCGGACGAACAGCGACGTGTTGCCCGGATCGGTCGTCATCTCGTCCGCGACGTCGATCCCGATCGCGTCCTCGTATCCGCTACCGTTCTCGTAGCCGACACCGCCGGCCCCTTCGCTCCAGGTCTCGCCGGCGCTTCCTTCGACGAACGACGGCAACCGCCAGCCGGTTCCGAGCGCCCCGTTTCGCGGCACGTGCGCGCTGACGGACGAGTCGTCCGGTACCAGAGTGGTGTCGACGAAGCGCTCGAATCCCGGCACCACCACACTCACCTGCGCGCCACGGTCGACCCGCCCGCCGTGCTGTCTCCGTCCGTCGACGAGGAACTCCGGCGCGGGCAGGTCCGGGTACCAGGTCGTGCGATCGATGTGCTCCAGCACGATCCCCGTGCGTCGGGGGAAGAAGTCGCCACAGAGGCGCTCGAACTCGCGCTGCCACTGGTTGTCCCGGGTCCACACGATGCCGCCCCAGCGCCAGCGAGCGGTCTCCGCCACGATCGTCGGAAAGATCTCGACGGCACGGCGTCTGAACATCGAGTCGGTCCGCTCCGGCGTCAAGACGCCGTCGTTGTAGAAGTGCCGGTGAATTCTGTCCGCGAGGGTTCGGCGGAACTCGCTGTGCCGCAGGAGGTCGCGGAAGAGGTTTCCCGGACCGGGCTGATTGAGGTTGTGGTCCGCCGTGTTCCGCAGGGTGATATCCGCGTCCCAGCTGAAGAACCGATAGCCGCCGCGGTCCGGAGACGAAGGCCCGGCGGCCATCCAGTTATGGTCGTAGGTCCAGTCCCACGCGTTCCCCGCGTAGAAGTTGAGCAGCATGTAGTCGATCAGGCTCTCGACGTTGACCCACCGCTTCACCTCCCGGTAGTCGTTGCGGATGGTCGCGATGTGACGCCACGCCGGGGAGGCCGGTCCGATCGTCCTGCCGGAGTTGACGGACTCGAACTCGTCCTCGCCACCCTCGAGGTACGAAGCGATGTGAGACCGCGTCGGTCTCTCCTGCAGCTGATAGTGACCCCAGTAGGTCCCGTTGATGTACACGTGAACGTAGCGTCCATGGTTGGAGATCTGTCCCATCTCGTGGAGCGTATCGCTCATCCAGCGATTGCGCACGTACTGCGCGTTCGAGGGGGGCTGCTGGTTGGCTCCGAGGTAGAAGACCGAGTCGTGCGAGCCTCCGCGCAGATCGAGCTGGTCGAACTTCTCCGCCGCTCCCTCGGAGTACAGGGCATCCTTGTAGAGCGGATAGTCGAGCTTCCCGGGACCGTACTGCCGGCGAAAGTAGAGCCGCATGTTGTTCTTCGGAAAGGACAGACTGTGTCCGCCGACCCTCTTGATCCCGGCGTGCTCCTGGAAGCCCTCGCTGCCGTCGGGGAGGATGAGCTCGACCGAGGCGGGAACCTCGACGGATCTGTTGATCGATTCGGTGGTGACGATCGAGACGCACGGGATCGTCGACAGCGCCGGCGCGATCAGCGGCCCGTACACACCGTGGCTCGTGATGTCGGCGAGCATGACCCGTTGCTGCACGACGTCCGCCGGGAACAGGTAGGTGTGCGTGTCGACGTTGGTCTCTCCCAGACCGTCCTTGAACGCGGCGGCGCGAAGGACCGTCGTGCCGTCGATCCGGATCGGTGCGTCGTGTACGATTCCGCTGGTCGCCGTCGGCGTGCTGCCGTCGAGCGTGTACCGGATCCGGGCCCCTTCCGTGTCGGTGTGGATCTCGACGTCGAAGGGGCTGGTGTAGATTCCCCGGTCGACGGTGAAGCTGGTATCGGCGACGAATCCATCGACGCCCTCCGATCTGTTGGGCTCTCCCGGGGTGGGGGACCGGAAGTAGCGCGCTCCGACCTCACGGACGCGTAGCAGCTCCGGTGCGATCAGGAACTCCTCGCTGTCGAGGTCGTCGTTGAGCGCGTGAATCGCCAGGATGTTCGTGCCGTCGCGCAGGCTGTCGATGCTCGTCGTGACGTCGATGTCCTCGAATCGCACCGCGGCAGCCAGGGGACGGTCGGTCGTCGCGGCGGAGTCGTACCGGACATTCTGCGGTGCGTTGCGTCGCACCAGCTCGTTGCCGTTCAGGTACGCCACGTATCCGTCGTCGTAACGCACCCGCATCCGCAGCGAGTCCGAGTCGAAGGGCCGCGACGTCTGAAAGGGAACACGTACGAACAGCGACGTGTTGACGCCGCGCAGGATGGTCTCCACGGTCGTCTGCACGAATCGGGTCACGCCCGCGCCCGTCAGCGGCGACGCGCCGGCTGCGAGCGCTTCCACCTGCTCCTCGGTCAACGCGACGCTCCAGATGGCGACGTCGTCGATGAGGCCGACGAAGTGGTCGCTGGAAGCGTCGTTCGAGAAGCCGATGTTCACCCGCCGCTGCCAGTCGAAGTCCGAGCCCGCCTTGCTGCCCTGCGCGACGATCTGCCCGTCGACGTAGATCCGCTGACCTCGGACGGCCGGACCCACGACGTGTGCGACGTGGTGCCAGTCGCCGTCGACGTAGTCCCGCCCCCGGCTCGAGATCGTCTCGTTGTTCCAGACCCGGCTGGCGAGGTTCGCGCCGTCGAGGTAGAGGTGACGGTCGTGTCCGCCGGCCCCGAGGTCGCCGTCGACGACGCAGAACATGCCGCGGCCGGCCGCGTCCGCCTTGAACCAGAACGCGGAGGTGTACGCGCCCTCGGAGACGTCGATGACGACACTGACGAAGTCGGACCCACCACGAAAACGCAGGGACTGACCGGTCCCGATCGCAGGGGGCACGGAGGCGTCGTAGACCGCTCCCCGAAGCTCGGCGTCACGGTCGCCGGCCGAGAGGTCGGCAGGCGATCCATCGAAGGGCCAGTAGGCGAGCGGCTCGGGGATGTCGGGCCCGCCGTCGCGCGGATAGCCGACGCCGAGGCTCGCCGACAGCCAGCCCGCGGCGCCGGAGTCGTCGAAGGGCTCCGAGGCGGCGTCGCCGGTCCACCCGAGTCCGAGCGTGTCGCTCGTCGGTACGTGGACCCGGGCCGTGTCGCCGGGCCCGACGAGAGAGTCGCCGACGACCTGCTCACCGAATCCGTAGGAGACATCCCGACGCTGACGCGGAAACTCCGGCGCGAACTCCGTCGCGATGGTGCCGTCCGGACGACGCAGGGCCAGGTACTCGCCGTTGGCTTCGAGCTCGAAGCTCGTGTGGAACGGCCCACCGACTCCGGCACGGTCCTTCCCGGAGGCGAACACGACAAGGTAGGCGCCGGTGTCGAGCGTGTGCCGGGGAAAGCACCACTTCCGCGGTCGTGCGCCGTCGTCGGTCAGGCACCAGCCGTCCAGGTTGACGGCGAGCGTGCTCTCGTTGTGAAGCTCGATCCAGTCGGGGGAGTCGCCGTCCTCGTCGAGTCGACCGAAGGAGTTGCTGGCCAGGAACTCGGAGATGACCACGTCTGCCCGCAGGCTCGATTCCCAGAGCGCAGAACAGGAGAGGAGGGTCGAGATGATGAGGATGTTGGGTCGTAACACGGCGTTTCCCGTGATCTTCCGGTTCGGTGCTCGCTCGGAACATCCGAGGGAACGTACTCTGACCAAGATACGCCCGTGGTTCGCGGTGTCGAACGAGAAACCCGGCGGGCCCTCCCTCCACGGCCAGGGCGCATCACGCGCGCGACGGCGCGATCCGCCGATCGGGTCGACCTGCCGTGGTCTCGGATCGGCTCGTAGAGCCTCGTTTGCGGTTCGGATGCCGCGTCCCGCGAGCCCGTGGGTGGAGTCGGAGATCGGCTCGGTCCGGCTGTTCTACCCGTGCCTGGCGCCAGCCCCGACGTCCGGGTGGCCGAGGAGAATGCCCCGCGCCGTCCCCCGAGGGGCGACGCGGGGCTCTCTCGGCCGTGCCACGGCCGTCCGGGGCTACTCGCAAACCGCCGCCGGCGTCTCGCAATCGACCAGCTCGTCTTCGTCCGGATCGGCTCCGCAGTCTTGCCGCGCGTAGTTGGTCGCCGAGGGAGACGGCGCCACTGGCCGCGCACCGCCGGTGAAGAGGTAGCTGAACGTGATGACGGCGTCGCTGATGACGATCTGGTTGTTGCCGTCCGTGTCCGCCGCATCCATGCACGCCGGTGGAGGGCCGCCGATGAAGAGGAAGTTGAGCGTCACGACGCCGTCGGTGAGGTCGATGGTGCCGCTCGAGTTCGAGTCGCCGCGGACGAAGCGCTCACCGACCACCGGGCAGGCGCCGGGGATCGCCAGACAGGCCGGGTCGTCGCAGTCGGTGAGGTTGTCGCCGTCGTTGTCGTTGCCGTCGTCACAGATCGACTCCGGCAGACACGACGGGCTGTCCGCACAGTCCGGGTCGTCGCAGTCGACCGCGTTGTCACCGTCGTCGTCGGCGCCGTTGTCGCAATCTTCGCGGGCACCGCCTTCGGACGGCAGGACCTCGATCGCGTTGATGATCGCGTTGTTGTCGATCGTACCCGGGCACTCGGGACAGGGGAGGAACCCGATCCGCAAGATCTCATCGCCGACGTCGATGCCCTCGAAGGACAGCACCCCGGCCTTACCGAGCCCCGGGACCTCGTCGTAGTCGACGTAGCTGACGTCGTCGTCCACGATCTCATCCTGGATGCTGATCTTGAAGTTCCGGGCGATGCAGCAGCACTCGTTGAAGTACAGGTTGATATCGACGAAACCATCGCCCAGGCCGTCGGTGTTGAGCGGGATCTCGACGAAGAAGTCGTCGAAGCCGTCTCCGCCGACGTCCCAGCGAATGGTCGTGAAGATGTGCTGATCACCGGGATGAGACGCGTCGAGACCGAGCTTCTCGAAGGACTCGGGCACCGGAGCGCACCAGTTGCAGATCGCCTGGTTTCCTCCCACCACGCCGAGGTCCGGGAGTGGGCGGATGTTGAGCGGATCCTCGGCCGGGGCGAGAGCGCAGGGACGATCACCGAGCCACAGCCGGCCCAGCGAGTCGACCGTCTGCTCACCGCCCATGTTGATCCGCAGCGGCACGTCGAAGGGACAGTCGGGATGGGTGACCGTGCATCGCAAGCGAAGGTCGGGGCAGAGGAAGTCGGGATCGTCCGAGAGCGGCAGCACCTCGTAGGTGGCGACTCGACTGCACGCCGCCGCGTCGTTGAACTCCGTCGCGTCGGCGGGCAGCGTGGCGATCTCCTCGCCGTTGCGCAGGACCCGGTAGCCGCTGACCTCGACGCCGTCGCCTTCGGTCCAGCGTCCGAGCACCTCGCCCGGACCCTTGACGACGCAGATGAGGTCGCGGGGGCAGGTGAGGATCGGCAGGTCGGTCGGCAGCACCTCGATCGCGTCGATGATGGCGTCGAAGTTGCCCCCTTCCGGGCAGTCGAAGATGCCACAGGGGAGCAGCCCCAGGCTCAGCGCGCCGTCCTCGACACCGATCGACTCGAAGACCAGGCGTCCCGTGCGCCCGAGCTCGCCCGAGGCCGAGTACGATGCCGCGCTGACGTCATCGGCGACGATCTCGCCCTCCATCTCGATCTGGAAGTGGCGGTTCAGACAGCAGCACTCGGTGAAGTAGCAAGCGATGTTGTACTCGCCATCGGGGATCGGGATCTCCAGCCGGAAGTCGACATCTCCGCCGTCGAAGTCCTCGCGTTCGCCCGGGAAGCCGTCGGCGTCATCGTCCCCCGGATCCCAGCGGATGGTGTTGAAGATCGACTGGTCGTTCGGATCGGACGGGTCGAGCCCGAGCGACTGCATCGAGTCGCCGACGCTCTCTGACAGTCCGACGCACCAGTCCCGGACCGTGTTGCGTCCACCGGCGTCGTCTGGCCGGATGTCGAGAGTGTCACCGGGTCCCTGGCCGTCACCGATCCAGAGTCGACCGCGCGAGTCCTCGAGGGCCGGACCGCCCATGTTGATTCTCAGCGGTATCTCGAAGCCGAAATCGCTGTTGACGGCCGCGCACGTCATCGGCGCGCAGGCTTCCTCGCCGTCCGCGGGAAGGGGGGTCACCTCGTAGGCCGCCGACCGTGTCGTGAGCTCGTCCGTGAAGCTCGACGCGTCCGCGGGGAGGGTGCGCAGGAGCTCACCATCCTTGCGCAGCTCGTAGCCGGTGACCTCCACGCAGGTGGGCGGGCGCCACGAGCCGCTGACGGCGCCGCCGTCGACTTCACAGGTGAGACCGGTGGGGCAGAGCTCCGGGCAGCGCCTGGCGACATCGTCCGCGTCACACTCGCAGTCGCTGTCGAGCACCTCGATAGCGTTGACGATGGCGTTGAAGTCGGTGGCGCCCGGACAGTCCTGACAGGGCAGGAAACCGATTCGCAGGACTCCGTCACCGGTGTCGATTCCGGGAAACGTCAGCCGACCGAGCTTCGCCAGGCCCGGGACGTCGTCGTAGTCCTCGAAGCTGACGTCCGCGTTGAGGATCTGGTCCTGGATGCTGATCTTGAAGTGTCGGTTCGCGCAGCAGCACTCGTTGAAGTAGAGGTTGACGAGGACCTCGTCCGCCTCGATGGGAATCTCGACGAAGAAGTCCTCGGCTCCGTCGCCTCCCTCGTCCCAGCGAATCGTCGTGAAGATGTGAGCGTCGCCGGGATCGGTCGGGTCGAGGCCGTATTTCTCGAGGGAGGCGGGCTCCGGAGGACACCAGTTGCAGATGGCGCGCGTGCCGCCGAAATCATCGGGCCGGATGTCCATCGGGTCCGCGTTTTCCGGCTGGCCACAGGGGCGATCTCCGAGCCAGAGCCGGCCCAGCGAGTCGACGGTATCGTCGCCCCCCATGTTGATCCGCACGGGGAGGCTGAAGGGAAGAGACGGCAGGGCCACGTTGCAGCTGAGCTCCGAGCACTGGTCCGGGGGGTCGGTGATGGGAGTCAGGGTGTAGCTCGCCGAGCGGGTGCCGGGCTCGTCCTCGAACGCGGTCTCGTCCGGTCCGAGACTGGCGATGACCTGGCCCCCGCGACGGAGCTCGTATCCGGTCAGATCGATACCGCCGGCGGGAGTCCACTGCAGCGCGACCTCGGTGGAGCCTTCAGGTACGTCGCAGACCAGGCTTCCGGGGCAGGCGAACGCGCTGACCGTGCAGATGCAGTCCGCGAACGGCTCGTCGCCGTCGAGCGCCTGCAGCACGTACTCCAGGCTGCCGCTGGCGTCCGGATCCTCGAACTCGCTGGCGCCGTCGCCGAGGGTCTCTATAACCTGGCGGTTCTTCTGTATAGGGTAGCCCTCCGCGGTGGCGAGCCGGGTCCAGCGGCCGACGACCGCCGAGATCTCGGGATCGTACACGCAGTTGAAGTCGAGACCCAGGTTGTCACAGCCCTCTCCCGAGACGACCTCGATCGCGTCGATGATGGCGTTCTGATCGGTCGCTCCCGGGCAGAGCGGATCGGGACAGGGGAGAAACCCGATGTCCAGCACCCCGTCCTCGACCGCGATATCGGGGAAGCTCAGCTTGCCGACGACTGTCGAGGCCGGAAAGACGTCGGCGTCCTCGTTGCCGTAGTCGAGAAAGCTGACGTCCTCGTCGACCACCTCCCCCTCGATCTCGATCTGGAAGTGACGGGCCTCGCAACAGCACTCCTGGAAGAACAGGTTGACGAGGTAGTCGCCGTCCGGAATCGGGAGCGCCACGTGAAAGTCGATGCCGTCCGTTCCGTCGTCCCAGCGAATCGTGCTGAAGATCGACGCGTCCCCTCCATCGAAGGGGCTGTATCCGAGCGCCTCGAGAGACAGCGGATCCGGCGCGCACCAGTCCACGATGGTGTTGGTTCCTCCCAGGTCATTGGGGCGGATGTCGAGCGGGTCGCCGGCGCCCGGGCCATCGCCCAGCCAGATACGACCCAGCGAGTCCTCCAGCTCCGGACCGCCCATGTTGATCCGGAGCGGGACATCGAAGCGCTCCTGGGCGGAGGCGGAGCTTCCGACGAGTACGGCGAAGATCAGACACGAGACTCGTGACCGCGAGCGCATGCTATCCCTCCAGGCTGTGGTCGTCGCGCAGCGGACGGATCCGCTGCG
>CAYMLL010000035.1:25458-35238 GCA_964390645.1 uncultured Planctomycetia bacterium
ATACCCCCCCTGGTGGGGGGGGGGGGGCCGGGGCGGTTGCGGGGGCGCGGCCGAGGTGGTCGATTCCTGTGAACGGGTGACGACTGGCATCAGGAGCACACCGCTCCGGCGCTGGCACAGTCGAGATCGTCGTCGGTCGGATCGATTCCGCAGTCTTCCGCCGCGTACTCTCCGACGGTCGGAGACGGTGGTGACGGTGCCGGTCCGCCGAGGAAGAGCCAGCCGAATATGAGCACCGCGTCCGTCAGCTCGACGGTGCCGCTGTCGTCCACGTCGGCGGAGTCGAAGCATGCCGGCTCGGTCCCTCCGGAGAAGAGGTAGCTCAGGGCCACGACGCCGTCGGTGAGCTCGATCAGACCGGAGGAGTCCACGTCTCCGCGCACGAAGAGCACCCCCTCGATCACGGTCACGTCGACCTCCGTGGTCGCGAGGTTGGCGCAGCCTTGCCCGTCGTCGACCTCGAGCTCGAAGCGGTAGGTGCCGGCTCCCTGGAGTATGGTGACCTCGGTGGCGACCTCGGTCGGCGTCGCGAAGCTGTTGGCGCCGAATCCCTCGTTCGGCGGGTCGATCTGAGACCACCGGTACGTCAGCTCCTGCGTCCCGTTGTCGCCGTCGTCCGACGTCGCCCCGTCGAGGTGAACGGTCGCCTCACCGTCGGAGAGAACGACGGTTGTCGACGGTTCCACTTGAATCCGCGCATTGGGCGGATTGTTCGGCGTACCACCGCCGCTGCGTTCGATGGACAGGGCGTTGAGTATGGCGTTCTGATCCGTCGACCCGGGACAGTCGGGCTCGGGGCAGGGGAGCAGACGGATCGTCAGGAGGCCGTCGGAGCAGACTTCCACGCCGGAGAACCGCAGCCGGCCCGCCGCCGTCAGGGCCGGGCTCATCGGGTTGTAGTCCTCGAAGTTGACGTCCTCGTTGACGATGCGTCCCTGCAGCTCGATCTGGAAGTGGCGGGCGGCGCAGCAGCACTCGTTGAAGTACATCGTGATGTCGTGCTCGCCGCCTCCGGGCAGCGGGATCTCGAGCGTGTAGATGGGCGGTGCTGCCTCATCCCAGCGGATCGTCGAGAAGATGTGGCGGTCGCCGGGGTGGGTGCCGTCGAATCCCATGTTGTCGATCGAGTCGGGTAGCGGAGGGCACCAGTCGCAGATCGATTGGCCGCCACCGTTGTCGTCCGGTCGGATGTCGAGCGGGTCGGCGTTCTCGGGGAGTCCGCAGGGGCGGTCGCCCAGCCACAGGTCGCCGTGCGAGTCGACCGTCGCGTCGCCACCCATGTTGATGCGCAGAGGCAGGCCGAAGGGGGCGGTCGGTACGACCGCCTCGCAGCTCAGCGTCGCACAGGACGCCTCACCCTCCCCGTCGCCCTCGACGGTGGGAACCAGCTCGTAGACGTTGATTCGCTCGGTGGGCTCGTCGGTGAACTCCGTCGCGTCGCCGGGAAGGTCGCCGATCGACTCGCCGTTGCGCAGGAGCTCGTATCCCGACAGGCTCGCCACGCAGAGCGGTTCCGTCCAGGTGCCCGTGACCGCTCCGGTGTCGGCATCGAACGAGCAGGTGAGCCCGGAGGGGCACTGTCCGACACCCGGGTCGTCGCATACGGTGAAGTCGGTCGTCACGACCTCCAGGGCGTTGAGGATCGGGTTTGCATCGCCGCCGCCGGGACAGTCCGGATCCAGACAGCCGACCAGGTTGATGTCGAGAACCTCGTCCTCGACGGTGACGTCGTAGGCCAGCCGGCCGACCTGCTGAGCGCCGGCGGCGTACTGGTTCGCATGGACGTCCTGGTCGACGACCTCGCCCTCGATGGTCGTGGTCTGGTGCCGATTCAGGCAGCAGGCCTCGCAGAAGAACATGCTGACGACGTAGTCTCCGTTCGGGATCGGTATCGCCAGGTCGTACGCGCCGTCGTCCGGACCTCCGCCGTCCCAGCGGATGCTGCGGAACTGCAGGCTGTTCGCGGGCAGCGTCGCCGGGATGCCCGCGCCGTTGTCGTATCCGAGGTCGACGGGAGTCGGCGCCGGGGCGCACCAGGCCTCGATGGTGTTGAAGCCACCGTTGTCGACAGGCCGTATACCGAGAACGTCCTGTCCGGCACCCGGGTCTCCCAGCCAGGCGCGACCGAGCTCGTCCGTCGTCGCAGGGCCGCCCATGTTGATTCTCAGCGGCACCGCGAAGGGAACGCTGTCGACCACGACCGAGCAGCTGAGCGGCGGGCAGCCGCCTTCGCCCTCGGAGAGCGCCAGCAGCTCGTAGGTGTTGAGGCGTCCCGTGGGCTCGTCCTCGAAGGAGTTCTCGCTCACGTCGAGTGTCGCGATCTCCTCGCCGTTGCGCCAGATCTGGTACCCATCCAGAGTCAGCCCGCAGGGAGGGTTGCTCCAGGACAGCGCGACCGACCCGCCCTCGTTGTCGACGGAGCAGGTGAAGTCGGTCGGGCACTGACCGACTCCGGGCTCGTCGCAGACGACGTAGTCGGACGGGACCACCTCGAGGGCGCTGAGGATCGGGTTCGCATCGCCGCCGCCGGGACAGTCCGGATCGAGACAGCCGACGAGGTTGATGTCGAGGGACTCGTCGTCGACGGTGACGCTGTAGCTCAGCCGGCCGGCCTGCTGCGTGCCGGCGGCGTACTGGTTCGCATGGACGTCCGGCTCGACCACGACGCCCTCGATGGTCGTGGTCTGGTGCCGGTTCGGGCAGCAGGCCTCGCAGAAGAACATGCTGACGAGGTAGTCGCCGCTCGGAATCGGGATCTCCAGGTCGTACGCGCCGTCGGCCGGACCTCCGCCGTCCCAGCGGATGCTCTGGAACATCAGGCTGTTCTGCGGCAAGGTCGCCGGAACTCCGGCGGCGAGGTCGTAGCCCAGGTCGAGCGGGTCGGCAGTCGTGCCGCTACACCACTGGGCCGCGGTCAGGAAGTTGCCGCCTCCGACGTCGTTCGGGCGGATGTTGAGGGGGTCGGCGTTCGCGCCCTCGTCGCCGAGCCAGACGCGCCCGTAGGAGTCCTGTGTCTCCGGGCCGCCCATGTTGATACGCAGCGGTACGTCGAAGAGCTCCTGTCCGACGAGTCCGGTGGTCGTGAGACTGACGCAGACAGCGACGAGTGCCGCGTTGAGATCGCGCATGACGTGCTTCCTCCCTCGTAGGTCCGGACTCACCCCTGCTCGCGGGGCGGTGGTCTTCGTCCGGCTCGATGCCGCGGGCGTTAGCCCGAGTAGCTCGACTCCGGAACGGAGCCGTTGAACTTCAACCCAAACGATGAAATTTCGGACTCTGCGCCTTCGGTAACGCTGGCGCCCGCAGAGCCGCCCCGCGGCGTTCATGACGACCGGGAGGCGGCTGACCCTCGCCGACGATCATCCCAGGTAGGGTAGATGGTTGTCAAGGCAGGAGGTTAGCCTGGGATGGACGGAGGCGACCGGGAATAGGCCGTGACGGTCGGCGCGGACGGCTCTACCATGGCGCGGATGTCTGGAAGCCGCTGCGAAAGGAGCCCGGTGGCGTGCCGGCGAGCTGCCGGCTGCTCGCGTTCCGGGAGCCCGGCGAGTCGCCGCGAGGCGGTCGGTCGGGCGAGCCGTTCACGCCCGGGAATCGCCCTGGGTTCACCCGTCGGCTGCGGTCCTGTCGCGGGGTTGCTCCGGGGCAGTGCGCTTCTGCTCGTGGCAAGTCAGCTCTCGTGCTCCGACGGAGAGCCGCCCGATTCGACGACGAGGTCGCCGGGGTCGTCCTCGGTGGAGCGTCAGGTGGTCCCGCTTCCTTCGCCGCGACCCGTGCCGCACGAGCTTCACGAGGAGTACGAGTCCGTACTCCGGCTGCGCTCTGGCGGCGACTTCGAGGGCGCGGCGCGGCGGTGCTCCTCCCTGCTGCAGCAGCTCTCCGGTATCTGGGGCCGGAGCCATCCGGATCTGGCGCCGTACTACTACAACTTCGCGCTCACGCTCAAGCAGGCCGGCCGGCACGACGACTGCCTCACGGTGCTCGCGAATGCGCTGGCGAAGTGGCCGGACGATCTGCAGTGTCGCGTTCTCGACGCCACGACTCGAGCGGAGGTCGCTCTCTCGAGCGAGTCGTTCAGCGACCTGGCCCACCGGGGTTTCGAGACCATTCTCGTCCCCGAACTCGTTCCGAGGCTGCGCGGAATGCGTGTGGCGCCGGTTCAGCTCTACGGACAGTGGGCCGAGATGCTGCTGCGGGCTCACCGGTTCGAGGAGGCGCTGGATCGGGCGCGTCGCGGGCTCGAGGACGATCCCGGTCATCGTGGCTGCCGGGCGACGCAGGGACGGGCCCTGGTGCGACTGCAGCGCGACGCCGAAGCGGTGACGGTCCTCGAGTCCGTGGTCGACGAGCGGCCCGCGCCGGAGCTCAGCCTTTATCTCGCGCTCGCGTATTCCCGCAGCGGTGCCCCGCGCTCCGCGTGGTCCCGGTTCGAGGCCCTCCTGTCGGCGGATCTCGATTCGTGGGCGGGGTCCCAGGGAGTTCGTCTTCGCAGGCTTCTCCTTCAGGAGGCCGGACGGACGTTGAACGATCTCGGACGACATCGCGAGTCGGCGGAGCTCTCGCTCGACCTCCTGCGAGAGACTCCGGACCGGGCGACCGGTCTCTTCCAGCTCAGTCGCTCGCTGCGGGCCCTCGGCTCGGACGGCGCGGCCGACGCCCTCGATCTCAGAATCCGCCGGCTGGCGCCCCGCGAGCACCACATCAAGTCGGCCGAGTTGGCCGGGGCGGCCGGACTCCCGGCTTCGGTCTTCTACTATCAGGCGCTGGCTGCGAGCACGGTCGATCGTTCGGGAGAGGCATTGCGCCTTCTGGAGGCGGCTCTGAGACGAGCTCCGCAGGCGGTCGGGCTGCACCTCGAGCGCTCCCGCATCCGTGCCCTGCTTGGACGGGTCGACCGCGCCGAGTGGGAAATCCGCCGCGCGGCCACGGAGCTCGACTCGCCGCTCCTGCAGGCCGAGCGGGCTCGTCTCCTGGCGAGGCTGGGGGACGTCGACGAGGCTCGCAAGGTGCTCGCGGAGCTGGACCTTTTGCGGGCCGAGCCGGCGAAAGAAGCGAGGCGCTCCGATGGTCCGCACGAGCTCGGTCCGGACCACGACGTCTCTTCCCGCAAGGGCCTGGCGGCTCGCTGTGCCACGGCTCACCTGCAACTCGCGGATCCGGAGAGTGCCAGGAAGTGGCTCGTCACGGCGCCGGTCGACGAGGAGTCGCTCCTTTGCCGCGCCGGCATCGCGGTGGCGGAAGGCCGTCTGGACGAGGCCCGGAGGATCCTGCGATCCAGCTTCCACGAGCTTCCCGGAGGAGCGACCCGCGCGGGCGCGCTGAGGCTGCTGGTCGACCTCCAGGGCGCGAAAGAGGACGGCTCTGCGGGCCCGGGCGCGGCCCAGTTCGATCCGAGCGACGCGATCGATAACCCGCATCTCTTCCGTCACGGGCTCTTTCTCGGCCGATCGACGGCTCCGGGAGAAGGGACGGACACGCTCTCCGTGCGGATCCGATCGATCGGTGCGATTCTCGATCGCAGGGACGGGATCGCGCGCTCGATGCGCGGCTCCGCCGATCGTGACGTCGTCGCTCGTTTCGAGGCGATGCACGCGCTGTACGTCGAGGTGAGAGCCCATCGCAAGGCTCGCGAGGTCGCCTCGTATCTGGTGCGTCTGGAACCATCGAAGGTCGCTGCGTCGCTGCGTCTGGCCCGGACCTTCTCCGCTCCGGAGCACATCGTGGTTCGCGTGTCGGCGATCCGCAACGCGCTTCGCCTGTCGCCCGCACACCCGGAGGCGCTCCGTCTCCTGGAGCAGGAGCAGCGGCTCCTGGGACTGGAGGTCTCCCGGCAAGACCGATGAAGAACGCCCGTCCGCCATCGCGTCGCGTCGTGCACCTCCTCGTCGCCTTGCAGCTGTCCTGCTCCGGCGGCGACCCGGGCGATGCTGAATCCGATCCGGGGCCCCCGGGGTCGATCCCCGGGGCCTTCTTCGAAGATGTCAGCGCGGGGTCGGGAGTCGAGTTCCGTTTCGTCAACGGCGCGAGCGGCCGGCGGATTCTGCTCGAGTCGCTCGCGGGGGGGCTCGGATGGATCGACCACGACGGTGACGGAGATCAGGATCTGTACGTCGTCAACGGTCACTCCGACCCGCTGCGTGCAGCGTTGCCGGGGGCGCAGAGCAACCGTCTCTTCCGGAACGACGGATCGGGGAAGTTCACGGACGTGACCGAAGAGGCCGGTGTCGGCGACCGACGTTACGGCTTCGGGCTGGCCGTGGGTGACTATGACAGCGACGGGCACCAGGATCTCTTCGTGACCAACTTCGGCCGCAACACCCTCTACCGGAATCGGGGCGACGGGACCTTCGTCGACGTCACCGAGCAGGCGGGTCTTCGCGAAGAGGGCTGGAGCATGAGCGCGGCCTGGTTCGATATGGACGGTGACCGCGATCTCGACCTCTACGTGGTCCAGTATCTCGTCTACTACCCTGGGCTGTCCCGGGATTGCGAGGAGAACGGACAGGGCGTGCACTGTCATCCGCGCCTCTTCGCGGGGGCTCCGGACCTGCTCTACGAGAACCGGGGCGACGGCAGCTTCGTCGAGATCGGCAGCCGGGCGGGTATCGACCGGGCCGGCAGCCACGAGGGCAAGGGGCTGGGGCTTGTCGTGTTCGACCAGGACCGGGACGGTCACGTGGACGTGTACGTCGCGAACGACACGACCGCGAACTTCCTGTGGCGGTCTGGCGGGGACGGGACGTTCCGGGATGTCGGCCAGGAGGTCGGAGTCGCGCTGAGCCCGGACGGAAAGTCGCAGGCCGGCATGGGCGTCGATGTGGGGGACTGCAATAGCGACGGCTATTCCGACCTCTACGTGACCAACTTCGGCTCCGAGCTCAACGCGCTCTACACCGGCGGCGAGGACGCGGTCTTCGAGGATCGGATTCGCTCCGCGGGGCTCGCGTCGACCTATGCGCCGCTGGGATTCGGCACCCTTCTGCTGGATGTCGACCTCGACGGAGATGAGGACATCGTGACGGCCAACGGTCACGTCAACGACGTGGTCGAGATCACGGACCCGAGGCAGCAGACGACGTACAGGCAGTCGATGGCGCTTCACGTCAACGACGGAGACGGGCACTTCGAGGATGCGAGCGCGCGTGCCGGGGACTTCTTCTCGACTCGAGTGGTCGGTCGAGCACTCGCGAGCTGTGACTTCGACGGCGACCGGGCCCCCGACCTCGCGGTGCTGACGCAGGATCGCTCCGTCGTCCTGCTGAGAAACAGGAATCCGCTCGATCATCGCGGCATCGTCGTTCGGTTGCTGACCGGCGACGGCCGACGCGAAGCCTACGGCGCCCGCGTCGAGGCTCGAGCCGGGGGGAGGTCCCGGGTCTTCGAGTACCAGAGCGCGCGCAGCTACCTGTCCGCGTGTGATCCGCGGGTCGTCATCGGGCTCGGCGAGCACGACCATCTCGACCTTCTGCGGGTCTCCTGGCCGGGTGGAAGGACCACCGAGCGCCGACGCGTTCCCGCGGGTGAGTCACTGGTCCTCGAGGAGCCGCGCTGAGTGACGCGGAAGGTGTGCGTCGGCCGGGATCCGGGTCCTCGAGAGTCCGGCTTGCGCCGGAGACGGTGGTCCCGGTGCGGCGTCAGACCGAGCTCCCTCGCCACCCGGAGTCCGTCCAGGAAGCGCTTCGGGTGCGAGGGCGTGTCTTCGAGTTCGGGGTCGAGCCCCCGGATCCCGGGCGGCGTGGTGTCTTGCTTCCTCGCATCGGCGATCGAGCGATCGTGTGAACGGCCCCAGGTCTCCGGGGCTGCAGGGGGGGTGGGGCCCCTCGGGATTCACTTGATGTCTCCTTTGCAATCGGTTTTACTCCGGCCCCAGATTCTTCGGAGGCTGCTTGCCGTCGACCTGGTCGTGGTCTGAAATGCGCCGGAACTTCAAGCGCCGAAGTACCGCGTTGTTTTCTGACGGCGTCTTGTCTTTGGTTCAGATTGTCTCGCCACTGGCACGAGGCCTTCCCATCAACTCGCGATCCGATTTCCAACTGGATGCTCTCGAGCCGAGGATCCTGCTGTCCGGCGATGGGGTCTCCCCTGCCGTGCTCGATGGTGTCGAGGCGGCGCTGGATAGCGTGGCGCCCCTGGTCGAACGGCTCGAGGACTCGGACGGCCATCTCGGTGTCGAGCTGCCCATCGTGTGGGACGCGGCGCCGGAAGCTGCCGCTGCGAGCGAGACGCTCGCGGGGCTCTTTGACGGCCTGACCTCCGAGGACTTCACGACGCCCGAATCGCTCCTGGATGCCCTTGAGGAGCTGCCGGGCACTACCGCTGCCCTGGTCGGGTCGAGCGATTCCGAGCTTCGTTACGACATAGATATCACCGGTGAGTTCTCGGCCGAGGTGCCGCTGGTCATCAACGAGTCGATGATCGGCGCGTCCGCCGAGCCTCTCGTGTTCGATGCGGGTTCGGTCGCTCTTTCGGGCTCCTGGCAGCTCGACCTGAGCCTCGGGGCACGTTCGGAAGATGGCCTGGGCTTCGCCTCGTTCATCGAGGCCTCCGAGAGAGCGTTGCGACTGTCGTTTTCGACGAACAGTTCGCTCAGCACCACGGGTCCGCTCAACACCACGGGGAGTCTCGGCTCTTACGCGTTCGCGGCTTCTGTCTACCAGCTCGATCTCGACGCGGATATCGAGGTAGATCTCGTCGATCCGCATGGCGTCGGGGAGCTCGATGTCGATGAGCTCGGCACGTCGCCGCTGGACCTGATCGCCACGGCGCGTGTCGATGGCCAGGCCGACCTGGCCGCGGAGCTCGTCAGCCTTTTGCACGCCGCTAACCCCCCGCCACATCTCGTCTTGGGGTGGCAGGATCTGAATGTCGAGACGGCCTCGGTGAACAACCTGGAGGCCGTGGGGGAAGCTCTTGCCCGAACCAGCGTGCGGGTCGATGGTCCCGAGACTCCGTTCACACTCGAGCGCGGTGGCCACGCGAGCGTCACGGTCGCGCTGACGCGCGCGCCGACGGCGGACGTTCAAATCGATCTGTCGTCGAGCGATCCGAGCGAGATCACGGTGTCGCCCTCGACGCTGACTTTCACGACCGAGAACTGGTCGGTGGCGCAAGAGGTGACGCTCCGCGGTATCGACGATGGCGAGGCCGACGGGCATGCCGCGGTGACGGTCGCCCTGTCTCTCGCGCGGAGCGCCGATGCGACCTTCGCGGGCATCGAGCCGCTGCCGCTCGCGCTCATCAGCCTCGACGCGGAGCCGCTCGCCGGGGTCGACCTCGACGTCGACGCCGACGGCGAGGCGGAGACGCTCTCCGACGGTCTGCTGATCCTGATGTACCTCGACGGGATGCGTGGCGAGGCGCTCACCGAGTGGGCGGCCGGGGCCGACGCGACGCGCGACGCGGTTGAGATCGAGGCCGCCATCGAGGCGCTGCTGCCCCTTCTCGACGTCGAGATCGACGGCGTGACGTCTTCGCTGAGCGACCCCCGGACGGTTCTGGAGTATCTTTTCGGAGTCGATGTCGAGACTCTCCTCGACGATGTGTGGAGCTCCGAGGAGGTCTCCTGGAGAACTCTCGAGGTCGGCCGCCGATCGGGCATCGCGGGCGCCGAGGACATCGGGTCCCTCGTTGCGGTGGCGTCGAGGACCGATCTCGACCTCGACCTGATCGAGTTCCACGGAGTCTCCGGCGGGAACCAGGTCACCCTCGGTGACTTCCGTGGCGCGTCGGGCGCGTGGCAGATGCGCTACCGGGTCGCAGAGGGGGACTACAGAACGGACT
>CAYMLL010000036.1:0-35123 GCA_964390645.1 uncultured Planctomycetia bacterium
GCCGAACGGCTCGCCGAGTCGAGCCTGGACCCTCACGGCCTCGGAGTCGCTCGCGTGAATTCGCCGCAGGTCCGTCTCTACCTCCGGGGGGTGCATGACGAGGAACGCGCCGCAAGCCGCCGACGCCAGAGACGCGAAGACGAGCACCAGCCGGGAATTCGCGGCCGACCACTCCCCGAGCCGGACACCGAGCGCCGCAGGAGAGAGGCGCTCGAAACGACGGCGCGGCAATCGTGTGGCGGCATCCGGGTCCGATGCGGGCACGGCTCGCGAGCGGCACACCGAGAGCACCGCCGGAAGCACGAAGAGCGCGGACACGAGACAGGCGGCGATACCGCACGCGGTCAGCACGCCCATCGCGCGAAGAAACCCGTCCGACGCCAGAACAAAGGACAGGAACGCGACGATGGTCGTGATGGCGGCAAGAACGAGCGAATGCCCGACGTGACGTGCGGCGCCCTCGACATCCGATCCGACGACGCATCGGCCCTTGCCGCGCAGCGGCTCGAGGAGGTGAATCACGAAGTCGATGCCGAGGGCCGCGAGCACGGCGCCGGAAACGAGTGCGAGGACGACGACCTCCCGCACGAAGATCGAGAAGATCCCGAAGCCGAGGATGACACCGAACACGACCGGCAGCGCGCCGAGCACGACGATAACGACTCGCCGCCAGGCAATCCACAGGACGGTGAGCACGAGGAGGACCGAAACGCCGATGTTCACCTGCAGATCCCGACGCATCGTGCCAGCGCTCTCGAACGCGAGCGCGTAGCCACCAGCCCGCCCGACCGCTACCTCGCCCGCGTGCGGGCACTGCTGTGCGAGCGACGCGCGAGACGTCTCGATCGCCCGGTCGACAGCAGCCATGAGGAGGCGCACATGCCCGGGGTTCGAGCTCCGTACGCGCCCCTTTATGCGCACCAGCAGCGACTTGCCGTCCTCGGAGAGGAACCACGGCGAGCCCTTGCGAAACCGCAGGCCGGAGCCTGCGCGGCCGAGCCTCCGGATGACGAAACGCCGAAGCTCCAGAGGGTCCTTCTCAATCCACCGCGCCGAGTCCTCCGCCCCGGGCAGGTCGAGAAGAAAGCCCTGCTTGCGCACCGTCTCGCGGATCCCATCGGGGGAAAGCAGCCGATCGAGCTCCTCGATGTCTTCCGGTCCGGCGAAGAGCAACGCCCGGGACAGCAGCGCCCGGTCGACGAGACGATTCTCGAAGTCGGCGACGCCGTAACGCACATCGGCTACCTTCGGCTCTTCCGCGAGCGCGCTCGCGATGCCCCCGGCGAATTCGACCAGGCACTCCTCCTCGCCCTCACGATCGATCGAGACGAGCAGCAAGAGGCTGTTCGAGATGCCGAAGCTCCTCTCGATCCGCTCGATGCTTCTGGCGATGGAGCTCGGCGCGAGGTCGGTCACCCCGGAACGGAAGCGCATACCGCAACCCGAGCGGATCGACACACAGGCCAGCACCACGAAGCCGACGAGCACGGCCCATGGATGCCGCCAGCCGATGCCGGCGCACGCGGCCGTGATGCCGAACCCGTGGCTGAAGCTGCCGCGTGGGCGTTCGACGACGCTCACGAGCCTCCCTTCTCCCTGCGCAGAGGCGCGAGCTCGAAGTCCAGCTCGCCCGGATCGAGATCGAGCTCTATATCCTCCAGCACACCCTCGACGCGAAAGCCCTTCTCGCCGCCTTTGACACGAAACGCGCTCGGGACGAAAGTACCGTCGACCTCGAGATAGCTCGTGAAATCGAAGATCACGGCGCCCGAACGGCCGGGGCTCCGGATGACGACGCGCTCGACGCCGAGCGTGTCCCGGTCGAGAACCCAGCTGAGATCGAAGCCGCCCTCACCACGGTCCTCGAGCAACACCCGCTCGTCACTGATCCGCACGCTGCGCTCCGAGCCGTCGAGACGCCGCCCCGGAGCGAAGATGCGCTCGCGCAAGACGGCGAACGCGAAGAGCGCATCGTGGATACCGGCAAGCTCATCGATGCGACCGGCGTGGTGCTCGGCCGGCTTTTTCCACGGCCACAGGTGAAGCTCGAACCGATTCGCGCGGACCACGATGTCGAAGATCGGACGCGTCGTGATGACGAGGTCCTTGATCGCAGTCATCCTCAGCACACTGCCGGGGAGCACCTGTACCACCGTGTCGGCGACACCACCGCGCTTCTCGCTCTGAAAGCTCATCGTGATCTCGGCGTAGGCGCTCGCGGGTAGTCGCGAGCGCTCCTCGACGATGCGCAGGATCTCCGCGTCGTCGCGCGCCTCGACCCGCGGAAAGGGCCAGCTGATCTCGGGCGTCGTCTGACAGCCCCACGCGACGTGTCCGACCCCGATCAGCACGAGCGACAGGAACGCGCGGGTCATACCGGAGCCTCCATCCCTGACTCGACCCGGGTGAGCGAACTCTCGCTCCTGTCGAGGTCGAGCAGCCGTTCATGCGCGACCGAGAGATCGAAGGAGCGAGCGCGCGGCAGATCCAGGTAGTCGGCAAGCCCCCTGTCCGGAACGTCGAGGTCCATCCGGTTGACCGTCCGCACGAGCCTCCGGAAGAGCTCGCGATATCCGGCATCGTCGCAGACCGCGGATCGCTCGTCCCTGTCCTGTGCGGGGAACCCGTCGTCGTCGAGGGAGTCGACATCGATCGACACGCTGCCACCGACGCTCGCTCCCGCAAAGGTCGACCCGGTGTGGCCCGACCGCACGTCAAGACGCGAGCCGTCCGCCGCCGTGAAGGAGACGTCCTCCACGAATCGACCGAGCATCGAGAACGACGCCCACGCCAGCCGGTCGGCCAGAAGCGTGCGTCGAGAAAGGAACCGTGCCAGTCTGCTCAGAACGAGGCCCTCGTGCAGAGTCCGGACGAAGAACGCAGAGAGTATAGGTGACCGGCGCGCGAGGAGAAAGAGCCGACACCGATGGCCTTGACGGCACCGCGGGGGTGCCCGGCTCTCCGCCCGGGCCCCGAATCCGAAGCCGATTCTTGCCCCGCACTTCGCGACTCGACCCTCTCGACGTCGGCATGCAAGGCGTCCGCCGAACCGCGATCCGCGACGCCGTCCTCCGCAGCCGCGTCGGTGCGTGGTCGTGACGCTCCAGCCGGCCGATGCCGACGTGCGTGCGCTCGATCACCGCTCCGACCTCATCCGTGGCCCACGCTGCGACTCGCGGCGTGACGAACTCTGTCACCGACGCGACCGCAAGGAGCCGGAGCGGCCCGCGTCCGACGGCCGTATCGGGCCGCCGGGTCTGCATTCCGACTTCACTCTCTCGTTCGAGGAGGGAGGATCGTACGGGACTGGAGCCGGGAAACACCCTCGTTGCCCGGGACGTGTGCGGTCGTTAGGCTGGTCTCACATGTACCGTCCGCTCACCGCTATCGCGAGCGCGCGCGCGCTGCTGGCGCCGCTCGACGCGAACGAGGTCAGTGTCCGCGTCACCAGCGATCTCGTCGATCTCTTCGGGCGCTCGACCGTCTCCGCCACCACAGCCCACAGCGCGACCCTTCACGAGACCTGCGGCGGCCTGCAGATTCCAGGTGTCTTCCTGCACCCGACGGCACGGAGCGAGGACGCGGTGGCACGCTTCGACGGGGTCGAGATTCCGCGCCGCCGCGGCGGACTCGAGCTGCTGCTCCTCTTTCGTGTCGGCCTGCGCGACGGCATCCCGTGGGACAGCGAACGGCACCGACCCAACGGCGTGCGCTTCGCGGTGCGCATCGACGCGGAGACGATCTACTCCGAGGAAGTCAGCGGACCGGGCTGGCGGCTGCGCGCCGTGCCCCTGGATCGCTGGGCCGGTCGAGAAGTTTCGCTGTCGCTGTGCACGAACGCGATCGGTGGCAACAGCTCCTACGACTGGAGCGTCTTCGGCGAGCCATCGATCGTCGAGTTTCAGGGCAGCGACGAGCTCGCATCGCTGCCACGGACCGCCGAGGGAGTCGGGCTCGTCGAGATCGAGTGTCGCGAACCGTCGACCGTCACCGTGGCCTTCGGCGACACCCGGGAGACGCGTGCTCTCACGAAGGGCGTCCACCGGGTGCCGTGCGAGTTCCGCTCACCGGCGACGCCGACTTTGAGCGTCGAGAGCGGTGACGCCGCACTGCTCGGATTCCACGTCGCGCGCCATGCCGCCACGCTGCGCATCGAGGAGCTCGCGCTCGGAAGCCCGCTCGTGCTCACCGGTGACGAGCCCTCCGCGCTGGTCCGGGTTCGCAACGTCGGCAAGGGAGCCTTCGACGACAGCGTCCAGGAGAAGACACACGAGCTGCGGACGCACACCCGGCTTCACGGCAGCTTCGGGGCGGTGGAGCGGACGAGCGCCGTGCGCCTCGGACGCATCGAGCCGGGCGAAGGCAAGGTCCTGCCGCTGCCCGTGGGCGTCACCGCCCGGGGCGGCGAGCGCCGGCTCGAGCTCCACGGTCACGAACTTCGCTATCACGTGTTCACGACACGGCCACCGGCAGATCCCTCGCGCCCGATCGAAGGAGAGACGAGCTGCGCCGTCGACGCGGTCGACGGGGGAGGCACCGTGGCCACATTGGCGGGCCGCTGGTGTCGCGTACGCGTCATCAGGGAGGCGAGCGGCGACGCCTACGGACTCTGCGAGCAGTGGGACGGCGACTGGCGCCGCAGCGCATCGCTCTACCCCTTGATGCGTCTGGTGCTCGCCCGGAACGGCATGGGCCGCGAGGAGCCGCGCGGCCGGATCGATTCGATGCGGGCGATCGACGCGGCGACGTTGCATATCGACGCGGGACTGGTCCGCGACGACGGCACGACGTGGCCGGTCGAGCTGATCGTGCAGGCCCGGGGCGAGACGCCGCGCATCTCGGTGACGTCCCGGCTGCGAGCGCCCCGCCCCGGCGCTGTGCGCTCGTTCCACGGGCCGTCGCTCCTGGTCGGCGACCGGCGGCACGGTGCACGCAAGGACTTCGCGATCTTTCCGGGGCTCGAGTTCCTCGAGGGCGAGGAGGAGTCGTCGTCGACACGCGACCTCGCGTACCCTCTGAGCGACCGACGGGTCCCGGCCGCATACAAGGTGACGACACCGCTGCTCGCGGTGGAGGACGACGGGCTCCTGACGGCGCTGCTGTGGAGTCAGCGGCAGCGATGGACGCACGGCCAGGAGTCCGTCGCCGCACGCTTCGTCGCACCGGCCGTCGAGACACCGGATCGACGCATCCACATGGGGCTCTCGGTACCGCCGGTCGGCGAGCGTGTACCCGAGAACTCGACCGAGGCCCACGTTCCGGTCGCTCTGACAGCCGGGCAGGAGCTGCGCATCGAGTCGGTCCTGCTGCTCGATCAGCGACGACGCTATCCTCCGGGTCACATCGCACGACTTCCGCGACGCGCCGGACTCGTGCTCCAGGCTCTGCGCCACTGGTTCGAGGAGTTCGGGTTGCCGCAGCCATCGGCGGCTCCACGGTCCTGGGCGGAGCAGAAGGAGCTGTCGCGTCACGCCTATCTCGACGTGCTCTGGCAGGACAGCCCCCCGGGCTGGCGACACTGCCGTGGCTGGAGCCCGGGCCTCCTCATCGGTCACTGCGTCCCGCTTCTGCTCGACCGACGAGATGGTGCGTCCGCGTCGGTGCGGGCGGAGATCGACCGCCGCATCGACCTCATCCTGGGGCGCAACATCCGGGAGCGAGGCAAGGGATCGCTGTGGCGAGGCGACGGCTGTCATATCATCCTCGGCGAGCTGCCCTTCCACCGCGGGCACCTGGGCGAGAACCTGCGCTCCTTCGCCTCCCACGCCAGAGGCCGTCTGGCCGCACGACGGGACGGATACTGGCGCTGGCAACCGCAGTCCGACAAGCATGCGAGCCTCGGAACTCCGGGAACGCACACGGCCGGCCAGGCGACGCTGCCTCTGTTCGAGGCGCTCCGCGCGGCGCGGATGAGTGGTGACCGGAAGCTGGCCCGTGAGGGGCTCGAGGCTCTGCGCATCCTCGATGAATATTCCGTGCCACGCGGCGCGCAGACCTGGGAGTGTCCGATCCTGCAGCCGGACATCCTCGCGTCAGCGTACGCGGTACGCTGCTACTGCGAGGCCTACCGGCTCAGCGGCGACCCTGCCCATCTCGTCCAGGCGCGCTACTGGGCATGGACCGGGTTGCCATTCGTCTACACGTGGGAGCTCCCGACCCACCCGACGATGCGCTACAACGTCATCGCGGTCATGGGATCGACCTTCCATACACACTCGTGGATCGGCCTGCCCGTCGTCTGGTGCGGGCTCGCCTACGCATACGCGCTGCAGGACCTGGCGCAGTTCGACGATTCGTTCCCGTGGCGCACCATCGCACAGGGCATCACCCGATCGGCGATGTGGCAACAGTACACGGACGGACCGAGCCGCGGCTGCTACCCCGATTCGTGGCACATGGTCGACAACGCGCCGCGACCCGCGGATATCAACCCGGAGGACATCCTCGTCAACGCGCTGCGCCTGCGCGGCATGTCGCCGGAGATCACTCACGCACGGGTTCCCGGAGCGACGGGGTCCGCACAGCTCAACTCGGCGGCGCTGACGTTGAGCTTTCGCGGCAAGGCCGGGGGCGACGGCCTCGTGGTGCGCGTCGGCGGCCCGGCAGGGTCCCCGTTCTACTCGTCGCTCGCACCGGTCGCCGATCCGCGCACCGTGTCGCGTACGGACGGCAGAGCACGGCTCGAACGCGCCGTGGACAGCGAAGCGCTGCAGGCTCTCGCCGAGGGCTGGCTCTACGACTCCGAGCTGCGGGGCGTCATCCTGAAGACCACGCCGGGCGACGACCCCGTCGAGTACCGGATCCGCTGGTAACACCGGCACGGGGCCCCGGGTAGCGACCCGATTCCTCTTATCGGACGCCGACGGCGCGTTTGCGTGCAGCTACCGTTCCCGAGGTGTCGAAGGCATCCTGGAAGCAGCGCGTTCCTGCTCCCTTCGGCAAGACCGTCGACTAGGCTCGGTCCGGCGCAAGGATGACCCGCGAAATCGTCCTCGAGTCCTGCTGTGCGGTCGCGCTGGCGACCGCTCTCGCCTTCCTCTGGCGCCACGGCCACAAGCACGGCGCAGTCCGTGGAAAAGGCTGGAGCCTGTTCCTCTGCGGACTCCTGCTGCTGCTTGTCGGAACGCTGCTCGACCTCTCGAGCAAGGTTCCCGTTCTGAGCTCGTGGGGCCTCCTCGGAACCCCGCGGACGCGCGAGGTCGTCGAGAATGTCGTCGGCCACCTCGGCGGTCTCCTCTGCCTCGGCTGGGGGCTGGCGCTGTGGATTCCGAGGGCGACGGAGGTCAAGGAGGCCAGCCTGCTGGCCGACGAGCTGGCCGTGACCAACGCCCGGCTGCGCGAGCTCAACGAGATGCTCGAGGTCCGCAGCCGCCGACAGGAGCAGTTCGTCTCCCTCGTCGACAACGCCAGCGAGCTGATCACGATGACGACGATCGAGGGCGAGACGATCTACATGAATCGCGCCGGTCAGAGGATGATCGGGCTCTCCAGCGAGCACGAGCTCTGTCGTGTCCACCTGAGTGACTACCTCGTCGACGAGGGCCGCAGCCACCTGTCGACGGTCCTGCCGAGGACGGCAGCAAAGGACCACGAGTGGGTCGGGGAGACCCGCCTCTGCCAGCTCGAGTCGGGTGACTCGATCGACGTGATCCTCAGCATCTTCACGATGCTCCATCCTCGAACGAAGGAGCCGATGTGCTTCGGCATCGTCGCGAGCGACATCTCGCGGCGCAAGAAGGCGGAACACGAGCTCCTCGATGCGAAGAAAGCGGCCGAGGAGCGGACGAGGGCGAAGAGCGACCTCCTCGCGAACATGAGTCACGAGCTCCGCACGCCGTTGACGTCGATCCTCGGATTCGCCGAGACGCTTCGCGAGCCGGACCTCCCGTCGGTGGAACACGACACGGCGGTGCGCATGATCTCGGAAAACGGCAGGTATCTGCTCGGGGTCATCAACGACGTCCTCGACCTGTCGAGGATCGAGGCGGGGGAGCTCGGGGTCGAGCGGATCTCGTTCTCACCCTTCGACGTCGTCGACGAGGTCGAGCGCTCGATGCGACCGCTCGCCCGACGAGAGAACAACGAGCTGAGACTCCTCTACACGACGAGCTCGCCGGCGCGGGTCACCGGCGACCCGACGCGCCTGCGGCAGATCCTCGTCCACCTCGTCAGCAACTCGCTGCAGCTCATCGATCGCGGCACGGTGTTCCTGACCGTCACCTTCCTGGAGGGGACGCCCGACCACCCACCACGTCTGGACTTCTGCGTCGTCGGCTCGCGGAAAGGGCTGCCGGACAGCCAGATCCGCAGCCTCGTCGGTGTCCTCACACGGGCTCGCCCGACCACGAGGCGCGAGCCCGGACTCGCCGGCCTCGGCGTGACGATCAGCGAGAGCCTGACGACACTGCTCGGCGGCGAGATGCACGTAAGCGGACGGCGCGACGGAAGCTCGCTGTTCCGGGTCAGCCTGCCGACGGGCCCCCTCGACGGCGTCGCCGTCGTCGACGCACCACCGAGGACGCCCGCGGCTCGCCCGCAGGTCGAGCCGATCCACCCCGACGACCTGAGCGGCGTGACGGTGCTCCTGGCGGAGGACAACGAGGTCAACCGGGGCCTGATCTCGCGCATCCTGACGAAGGCCGGCGCACAGGTGAGCGTCGCGGAGAACGGCGAGATCGCGGTGGAGCGCGCGAGAGGAGCGCTCGAGGCGGACGCGCCGTTCGACGTCGTGCTCATGGACATGCGCATGCCGGTTCTCGACGGCTACGAGGCGACGCGCTTGCTGCGACAAGGCGGCTACGAGCGGCCCATCATCGCGCTCACCGCCAACGCGATGGAGTCCGACCGTGAGCTCTGCCTCGCCGCCGGGTGCGACGAGTACGCCACGAAGCCGATCGATCGAGGCAGTCTGTTCCGGACGATTCGCGGCAAGATCGAGCGTCATCCCGGGAAATCGGGGAAGTCGGAGTCGGGATCGGAGCCGGAGTCGGAAGGAAACGACAAACCGGAGGTGGACACCGGTGACTAACGCCTGGAGGACAGCCTCGAGAGAGCTCCCCCGACCAGAATCCAGAGGACAGCAGGCAGGACCGCGCTGAGAACGAGCACCAGGCGTGGGCTCGTCGCGCCGACCCCTCCGAGAAAGGCGAACGTGAAGCCGAGCGGTACGCTGCCGCAGGCCAGCGACGCGAAGAAGCGGCCAGCCGGCATCTTGACGAGACCCGCAACGCACGCGACGACCTCGGGCAGAAGAGGCAGCCAGCGCGACAGAGCGACGGCCCAGCCGCCGACGCTCTGGAAGAGCTCGTGACCACGTCGCAGCTCGTTCTCCCCGACGATTCGCCGCGCGGCACGACGGCCGAGGAGACGGCACGCTCCGTACGCCACCGAGCCGGCGATGAAGGAGCCGGTCGAGGCGATCAGCCCACCGAGTAGCGGACCGTAGAGCGTCCCGAGCACCGTCATGACGACCGTCGCCGGCATCGGGAGCAGGATATCGGACGTGATCAGCGCGACCCCCACGAGCCAGGCCCAGCTCCCCCACGAGTCGAAAACCTCTCGCGTACGCTCGGGCGAGAAGGCCACCTCGAACGCGTCTCCCCAGAACACGAACGGAAGCGCGAGCAGAACCGTCAGCACGGCAACAGTGACCCAGAGGCGCATCGATCAGCCTGCGTCGGCCGAGGCGGGGCGCTCACCCTCACCCCGACACACGAGGCGGACCCGCTTCGCCCCCAGCCGCTCGAGGCGCCGCTCGAGCTCCTCGACGAGCTCCTCACGGGTCCACGTGCGCCCGTGCAGGTCCACGAGGAGCGCTTCGAGGTCGATGTCCCGAACGAGCTCGGAACCGCCGAGATGGCGATCGAGCAAGTCGACATCCTCGACCGACGGCAGCGGCTCCGCCCCCTCGAGGTAGGCGCGCGCCGACTCCGCGCTGCCCGGACCGTCGTCGACCCACTGACGGACGCGCTCGCGCACGTCCCGCCGCGCGAAGAACGTCGTCAGCACGGTGCCGGCCCGCGCCCGGAGCTCCTCGAAGCGCCGCAGCTCGACGAGTACGGGACTGCCGGCGCCATCGAAGCCACACGCGCACAGCGGCTGGAAGTCGAGGTTGAGCAAGTCGCGACAGCGCAGGTCGAGAGCGCGAGCCTGACACGCCTCGATCTCCACGAGATCCGCACCCAGGCCCAGATGCTCGACGCGCATCAAGGAATGCGCCTGCCAGCTCCACAGCTCGTGATCCTCGAGCTTCGCCCACCACGCATCGTGACGACGACCGTACTCGGCCTTGTACTCCTGCCAGGTGACGCGCGCGCGCTCGATCCACGCCTCGACGGCATCGGGATCGTCGAGATCCGGCGGCTCACGGACCTCGTCGAGCAGGCCGGCGAGCTCGGGCACCCGGCGCTCGCGGATCAGCGGATGGTAGAAGAGATGACGAAAGCGCTCGAGGTCGGCGGCAATCCGGTCGAATCGCTCGGGCAGGTCGCCGAGGACGACGACCGTGGCGAGAAAGCTCGTCGGCGCCGAGATGGCCTCGAGGAAGCTCGCGAGCGCGTCGAACGGGTGGGTCTCGGACTGGAGCACACGCCACTTCGTGATAACGTCGCGCAGACGCTCGACGAGCTTCCTTCCCTGGTCGAGCTCCTCGAGCCGGACGCAGAGCCGGCCAAGGGTCTCGCACTGGGCCCTGCCCACCGCCTGCAGCAACCCGATCACCCGGCGCCCGGAGGTGACGGTCCACTCCTTCGGCAGCTTGATCCCCAACCCCTCGCCGAGCTGCTCGAGGGCTCGCGTCTGCGCCAGACTCAACGAGCGTCCCGGCACGATGCGATCGTACTGCAGCGGGTCGAGCTCGCTCGCGTGCGTCTCGCGATACGACGACTCGCCGCGAACGATGTCCAGCTCGCCGACAGCGAAGAGAACGATCAGGAGGAGGCGGACCTGATCGGGCACGAGTCCGTGAGGGCCGCTCGCGAGATGCTCGGCGATGACCCCCGGCGCCGGCTCGCCGTTGACGAGCGGCAGCACCGAGCGCACGAGGGCGCTGGTATCGAGCTTCGACGGGGTCGCGTAGCGCCTCCCCTTCCGCCTCAGCAGGCCCATCGGCACCAGGTAGCACTCCCGGACGAGCTGCACGTAGTCGTCCCCGTCGGCTTCCTCGAGCCCGTGCGCCACGAGGAAGCGCAGGAAGCGTCGATACGCTTCACGCGGCAACGGGCCGGCCGTCGGCGCGACGGACTCGAACGACGGATGGCGACGGCGGAGAATCCACAGGGCGTGGAAGTCGAGCCACTCGCGGAGCGACATCCGCAAGTGCCCGCGCGGCGACTGCTCGACGGCGCCGGTCGGCCCGACGATGCGCGCCCCTGCAAGAGAGCTCCGCAGGCGCGAGCGCAGCACGTCGACGAGCTCGGCGATACGTGCGCCGATCCTGTCGCGCAGCTCACCACGCGCCGAGCCGTCGCGAAGACGCACGAGCGCCGCGAGCTCGACGGTGTCGTCGCCCGGGTCCAACGGCTCGGGAATCAGCGTCCAGACGCCCGGAGCCGGTCGTGGCTCACCCCACGGCAGGCGGACGCAGAGCGCGACCGGTGCGTCGGTCTGCGCCACGGCGGAGCCGAAGAAGACGCGGTACTCTCGCTCGTGGAAGCTCCACGTGACCTGTCGCACCTGCCACTCGTCGCGAGGCAACACGAAGGGATGAGACCCGTCGTCATCGAGAGCCGACACCGCGACCTCGAAGACACCGACGCCCCAGCCCTGCAGCTCCTGCATCTCTCGTTCGACACGTCGCGTGAAGATTTCCTCGCCGTCGTCCTCGAGTCTCAGCGAGTAGACGCCCTTCTGCCGGGCGACGAAGCGCCCCTTCTCGACGAGAGCGTCGAGCACACGCTCGACGATGCGGAGGTTGAGCGTAGAATCGACCCGGGACGCCCTGTAGAGCAGCCAGCAGGAGGCCTCCTCGACCGTCATGCCGGCACGCGACGGCGAGAGGTGGGTCAGGATCAGGAGGTCGATCAGCCGCGACGCGAGATCACTCAGCGCCGACGTCTCGAAGATCTCCCCCATGCAGCGTTCGTACCACGGAAGCAGGCGCTGGCCGATCTCGAGGAACTCGGGCTGGAAGTCGAAGAGGTCGCGAAAGTGAGCGACGATCGAGTCGGGGGCGATGAGGCTCCCCCACGGCTCGTCGAGGAACGGCGGGATGCCGCGATCCTCGCGGCCCCGTAGACGCGTGGTGACGAAGTCGACGACGCCGCGCGCCTGCGAGAAGCGGTCCCGGACCTCCTCGAGCAGCTCGAGCGTCGCAGGGTGAACCGGGTAGACATCACCCAGGACGTCGAGGTCGAGCGAGGATCCGGGCAGCGCCTCACGGATCTCGTCGACGAGCCTCTCGACCATCTCACGGTAGCCGTCCCTCTTGACGATGATGCTCGAGGCGACGAGATCGTGCACGTGGGCAGGTGTCAGGAAATACCGCAGCGGATAGCGGTCCTTGATCTTGCGGTAGAGGTCATCGTCGAGGTCGCCGGTGTGCTCGATCTGCTCCTGCATCGCCGCGAGAATCCAGAAACGTTCGTCCTGGGCCCACTCCCCGAGAAACTGCAGGAAGCGGACGTCCTCGTTGAAGGCGCGGCGGTCGCGCTTGGAGCGCAGGAACTCGGACAGCTCGTCGAGGACGAGAAGCACTCCGCGTGCGGAGCCAGCCGTCGCGGCGTGCCAGGCGTCGCGACGGTCACCCGAGCCGACATCGACGCCGAGGTTGCCGGCGACGATATCCTCGAGCGTCATCTCGGCCCGGAAATTCAGCAGCGAGATCGCGTGCACCTGCGGTGCGGTCGCGTCGTCGTCGAGCAGGGTTCCGGCCTCGATCGCGCGGGTCAAGTAGGCGAGAAAGTGCGACTTCCCCGAGCCGTACTGGCCGATCAGGAACATGCCGCATCCAGCGTCACGCGACAGCACATGACGCAGGGACGCAAGGTGACGATCGACATCCGGCGTCAGCTGGTATGCCGAGACGATCCAGTCGGCGGGCTCGGCCAGATGATCGAGTCGCACGACAGTCGGATGCGCCTGTACCTCGACCAGCTCGCGAATCGTCCGCGGGAACTCGATCGTCCGGGGTTCGCTCGTCGCCATCGATCCTGCCACGCAGTTGAGCGCGTATCCTACTCCGCGGAGGAGCGATTGCACAGCAAGAGAAAGAAGCTGCCTCTTTTGCTGACGCATCAGGTACGCTGCGGCATCGATCGGAGCTGACCATTGATCGAGGACCTGGCAAGAGAGATCGATCGAGCCATCCGCCGGGGCGATCTCGACACCGCCGAGGAGAAGCTCAAACGACTGCGCGCCCTGGCGCCCGTGGCGGTCGAGACGCGCGGACTCGAGCTCTCGCTGCTATTGCGCCGCGGCCGGCTCGAGGAGGCCGCACGGCTGGCGGACCAGGTCGTCGAGCAGTTTGCGGCATCGGCGAGGATCTGGTACCTCGCCGGTCTCGTCGCGTACCGTCGCAAACGCTACGAGGTCGCCGAGAAGCGGCTTCGCGAGAGCGAGCGACTCCACCGACACGACCGCACGAGACGTCAGATCGGCAAGACCCTGACGCAGCTCGGACGCTTCGAGGCCGCGGAGCCCCTCCTCCTTGACCTCGTCGATCGCCACCCCGAGTGCCGCATCGATCTGGCCTGGCTCCACGAGCGACGCGGAAGACCGGACCGCGCGCTCGAGGAGCTCGAGATCTACCTGAAAGGACGGCCGAACGATCGCTTCGCGGCCTCCGAACGGCTGCGACTGCGCGCGGAATCGCTCGAGCTCCAGGAGCTGCGCAAGGAGGTCGAGACGCTGCAGGAGCTCGGCGAGCCCCTGCCCCCCGAGCTCCTGCCCCGCTACTGCGAGAGCCTCATCCGCGGCGGCGCGGCCGGACCGCTGCGCCGCTTCGTCGCCGCACGCATCGACGACATCCCTCCCTACGTCGCGTCCCGCATGGCGTGGCAGTGCTACCGGCTGGCGGTCTGGGACGTCGCGCTCGATCTCTTCCTGCACGCGGTGCCCGGCCGGCGGCACGACGAGAAGCTCGTCAACGCGATGCTCAAGGCGGCGCGCCGATCGGGTCGTGAGGCGGAGGCCTGCCGGGCCCTGGAGTGAGCCCCCCGACCAGGTCCGGTGCGCCCGGACCGTCCGGACAGGCGACCCGCGACGGCCCCGGGGGCTGCTTCACGAAGATACCGACGGCCGCTTCAGGCGCTCCGCGATCAGCATCGCCATCTCCAGCGACTGCCCCGCGTTCAGACGCGGGTCGACCTGCGTCTTGTACGCGGTCGACAGGTCGGACTCCGTCAGCCCACAGGCACCACCGATGCACTCGGTGACGTTCTCTCCGGTGAGCTCGAAGTGGACGCCACCGAGGACCGAGTCGCTCCCCTGGTGAATCTCCAGGGCCTTCTCGAGCTCCCCGAGCACGTTGTCGAAGTTGCGCGTCTTGAGGCCCTCGCTCGTCGACTCCGTGTTGCCGTGCATCGGGTCACAGCACCAGCTGACGGTCAAGCCGGCGTCGCGGACCGCGTCGACGAGCGGTGGCAGATGCGCGTCGATCCGGTCGATCCCGAAGCGGTGGATCAGCGTGACGCGCCCGGGCTCGTTGGCCGGATCGAGGCGATGGATGAGCTCGACGAGCTCGTCGGCGATCATCGACGGGCCGACCTTGACGCCGATCGGATTCTCGATGCCGCGGAAGTACTCGACGTGCGCGCCATCGACCTCACGGGTCCGATCGCCGATCCAGGGAAAGTGCGTGGCGAGATTGTACCAGCCGGTGCGACGCGGGACCTTGCGCGTCTGCGCCTGCTCGTAGTCGAGGTGGAGGCCCTCGTGCGAGCTGTAGAAGTCGACTCGGTGAATGTCGCCGTCACTGCCCGAGGCCACCGACTCGACGAAGTGGATCGCCTCGCGAATCGCGTCGACGATTCCGCCGTACCGGCACGCGAGCGACTCGTCGTTGACGAAGCCGAGGTCCCAGTACTCGGGGTGATGAAGATCGGCGAATCCGCCCGCGGCGAGCGAGCGGATGAAGTTCATCGTCATCGCCGAACGCTCGTAGGCGCGCAGAAGGCGCTCCGGATCCGGAACCCGCTCCTCGGTCGAGAAGCCGAGCTGGTTCACCATGTCCCCCCGATAGCTCGGCAGCTCCTCGTCGCCACGCTTCTCGATGTCGCTCGACCGCGGCTTGGCGTACTGACCGGCAAAGCGGCCGACCCGCGTCACCTTCCTCTTGCCTCCGTAGAGCAGCACGAGACTCATCTGCAGCAGGATCTTGAGCTTCGCGGCGATGATCTCGGATCGGCAGTCCGCGAAGTCCTCGGCGCAATCCCCTCCCTGGAGCACGAAGGCCTCCCCCCTCGCAGCACGCGCGACGTCCTCCTTCAACGACTCGACCTCCCAGCTGGTCACCAGCGGAGGAAGGGTCGCGAGCTGCTCGAGCACTTCGTGGAGCGCACGGGCGTCGGGATAGCTCGGCATCTGCTGGACGGCACGGGTTCTCCACGAGTCAGGGGACCACGGGTTGGACATGGGGTCTGGACGCGCGGAGGCGACCTCCGAAGGGGGGAGAGGAGAAGTAACCGACACCGGATCGGCCCACGATAGCGTATGGCCGTGTCACATCAACGCGCCAGCAGCCCCGCGTTACTTTACATTCTCGGCCGCCGACCGGTCCGATCGTCACCAATTCACAGGGGTTTTGGCCGCTTTTTGAGCTGTCCCGGACAGCACCGATTCCCTACACTCTCGGACTCGAACATGCAACCGATCGAGCGTCCCTCCAACCCATGCTTCTCCTCGGGCCCCTGCGCGAAGCGCCCCGGGTGGAGCCTGCTCGGGCTCGACGACGCCTGTCTGGGACGATCCCATCGCTCCGCGGACGGACGCTCGAAACTCGGCGAGACCATCGACCGCTCGCGCGCCATTCTCGGAATCCCCGACGATCACCGCATCGGCATCGTCGGCGGATCGGACACGGGCGCCGTCGAGATGGCCCTGTGGTCGCTGCTCGGCGCGCGGGGCGTGGACGTCCTCGCCTGGGAGAGCTTCGGTAAGGGCTGGGTCACCGACATCGTCGGGCAGCTGAAGCTCGAGGACGTGCGGGTGCTGGAGGCGGACTACGGCGAGATTCCCGACCTCGCGACCGTCGATTGCGATCGCGATGTCGTCTTCACCTGGAACGGCACGACTTCCGGCGTTCGAGTCCCCGACGGCGATTGGATCGCCCCGGACCGTGGCGGTTTGACCATCTGCGATGCCACCTCGGCCGTCTTCGCCATGGACCTGCCTTGGGAGAGGCTAGACGTCGTCACCTACTCGTGGCAGAAGGTCCTCGGCGGCGAGGCACAGCACGGGGTGCTGGTCCTCGGACCACGCGCGGTCGAGCGTCTGGAGAGCTACCGCCCGGAGCGACCGCTGCCGAAGCTCTTCCGGCTGACAAAGGGTGGCAAGCTGATCGAGGGAATCTTCCGCGGCGACACGATCAACACGCCATCACTCCTCTGCGTCGAGGACGTGCTCGACGCCCTCGTATGGGCCGAGTCCGTCGGCGGGCTGCCCGGTCTCGTCGAGCGCAGCCGACGGAACCTCGAGGCCGTCGCCGCGTGGGCCGGACCGAGCGACTGGGTCGACATGCTCGCCCGGGATCCGGCGACGCGCTCGAGCACGTCGATCTGCCTGCGCGTGACGACGGACGGCGACCGCGACACGAGGAGCGCGCACGCCGCAGGAGTGGCCCGGCTGCTCGAATCCGAGTCGGTCGCGTACGACATCGGTGCGTACCGCGACGCCCCGCCCGGTCTGCGGCTGTGGGGCGGAGCGACCGTCGACACCCACGACCTCGAGACCCTTTTCCCGTGGCTCGACTGGGCCCACGACCAGGCGACGCCGGCGAGCTGACACGGACAGACCGCGGACGCGCAGACACGCGGACATTCTCGACGGGGCGGAGCCCCCCCGAGGCGGTCCACACCGCGCCGGAATCCGTTGAGGACGCCGCCCGCTTCGGGTGACAATGAGTCAGCAGCCACACGACAAGTGCCGGACTTCCGCGAATCGACGGACGCCGCCGACCGGAGCCGGAATCGGATCCCGCACTCGACCGCTCTCGAGCCCACGAACACGACACCATGCATCGAACACCGACCGCCTCCGTCGTCACGGTGCTGACGCTCCTCGCCGGCACCGCTCTGGCAAACGGCAATCGCCTCGCCTACCTCGACACCGACGATCCGTACTACGTCGGACGGGACTTCCCGCGCCTGACGACACCACAGTGGCTCGGGGACGAGGGCGTCGAGGCGGCGGTGATCCTGTCGATCGACGACATGCGCGACGTCGTCCGGTACGAGGCCTTCCTGCGGCCGATCCTCGAGCGCCTGAAGAAGATCGACGGCACCGCCCCGGTGTCCATCATGACGTGCTCGGTGCCGCCGGATCATCCGCATCTTCAGACCTGGCTGGCAGAGGGGCTCAGCATCGACGCGCACACTGTGGACCACCCGTGCCCCATCCTGGAGAGGGGCGACTTCGCGGGTGCCAAGTCGACCTACGATCGCTGCGTCGAGCTGCTGTCGGCGATCCCGGGGAGCGAGCCGGTCGCGTTCCGGACCCCGTGCTGTGACTCACTGAACACACCGAGCCCGCGCTTCTACGCCGATGTGTTCAACTCGCGCACGCCGACCGGGCGCCACCTCGTCATCGACTCGTCAGTCTTCAATATCGCGACGGCCGACGACCCCGAGCTGCCGAGCGACCTCGTCATCGACGCCGACGGCCGGGAGAGATACCGCAAGTACGTGCCCTTCGCTTCCTTCGTCAACACCGTGGAGAACTACCCCTACCCGTGGATCATCGGCAAGCGCTGCTGGCAGCTGCCCTGCGCCACGCCATCGGACTGGCAGGCGCAGCACCTTCAGGGAAGCAACAACGATCTCACCGTGCGCGACATGCAGTCGTGCATCGATGTGCACGTCCTCAAGCAGGGCATCTTCAGCCTCGTCTTTCACCCCCATGGCTGGATCCGCAACGACCAGGTCGTCGGGCTCATCGAGCACACCGTGAAGACGCACGGCGACAAGGTGAGATTCCTCACCTTCCGGTCGGCCGCCGAGCGTCTGCAGGAGCATCTCCTCGCGGGTCAGGCCCTGCGCGCGAAGGACGGAGGCTGGAACGGCGCCCTGCTCGCGGACCTCGACGCCGACGGCTGGCTCGACGTCGTCATCGGCAACGAGGCGCTGCGGACGACGCGTCGCTGGTCGCCCGACCGGCGCGCCTGGGAAGACGGCGCGCTGCCGGTCCGGCTGGTGCACACGCATGCGGAAGGGCACTCGCATCCGGCCGGTGTGCGCTTCGGTGTGCTCTCACCCGAAGGTCACGCCTCGATGCTCGTGCGCAACGACGAGGAGAGCGGCGGCTGGCACTTCGATGGCGGGCGCTGGGTCGAGGACGCGACGCTGCTCGCCGGCCTCGAGATCGACGGCGATCCGGTGTTCACGAGCCGCCAAGGAGTCGACCGGGGCGTCCGTCTGCGCGACCTCGACGGTGACGGTGTCTGCGAGCTCGTCGTGGCCAACCCGACGCGCGGTGCGGTGTTTCGACGCGATCTCGTCGCGAAACGCTGGGTAAAGCTCCCCTACGGCCTTCCCGACGGCGCGCTGATCGTCGACGCGAAGGGACAGGACGCCGGGCTGCGCTTCGTGGACGTCGACGAGGACCTGCAGGACGACATCGCCTTCTCGAACGAGACTCGCTACTCGCTCCACCTATTCGATTCGCTCGAGACGGGCTGGACACGACGCGTCACATCCGCCAGGCGCTCGGAGAACGACACCGACGTGGCGCTTCCATCCTTCGTTCGCAACGGCAGCAGCCGTGGCGTGTTCTTCCACTCGCGACACGTGTGGCTGCAAAACGAGGACACGGCGGGCCTGCCGAACCTCGTCGACCGACGCTCCTTCGTCCAGCTCCTCGATCCACTGGAGCCGGCGGCAAAGTCCCCCGCCGCATCGCTCGCGTCGATGAAGACGCGACCGGGACTCGTCGTCGAGCTGATGGCCGCCGAACCGCTGGTGCGGGACCCGGTAGCCTTCGACTGGAGCGTCGACGGCCGGCTCTGGGTCGCCGAGATGCACGACTACCCCCTGGGCGCCGACGGCGAGTCCGAGGGAGGCGGCCGCGTCGTCGTTCTCGAGGACACGAGCGGCGACGGCAAGTACGACCGCTCGACCGTTTTCCTCGAGGGTTTGAGCTTCCCGACCGGTGTTCGCCCCTGGGGAAAGGGCGTGCTGATCACGTCGGCACCGGACATCGTCTACGCTGAGGACCGCGACGGCGACGGCAAGGCGGACCACCGCGAGGTGCTCTACAGCGGATTCGGGCTCGGCAACCAGCAGCACCGCGTCAACACCCTCGTCTGGGGGCTCGACGGCTGGATCCACTGCGCGAACGGCGACTCCGGCGGGGTCATCACCTCGACCAGGAGTGGCGCGAAGGTCGACATCCGCGGCCACGACTTCCGCATCCGGCCGGACGGCGGCGAGATCGCCCTCGTGACCGGACAGACTCAGTTCTCCACGACGCGCGACGACTGGGGCAGCTGGTTCGGCTGCAGCAACCCGAACCCGATGTTCCACTTCGTGCTGGCGGACCGCTACCTGCGCCGCAACCCTCACCTGAAGCCTCCGAGCGTGCGCCCTCACGTGGCGCCGCCGGCCGGCCGTGTCCACCCGCTCAGCCGTACGCTTCCGCGCTACAACGACCAGCACATGGCGAACCGCTTCACGTCAGCGTGCGGCCTGACGATCTACCGCGACGTGCTGATGGAGGAAGAACTCGGGGCACCCCCCGGAGAATCCGGAACCCTCCCGCAGAGCAACGCCGCCACCGCCTTCGTCAGCGAGCCGGTGCACAACCTGGTTCACCGCATCGTGCTGGAGCCGCGAGGCGTGACCTTCACATCCCGTCGCGCCCCGGGCGAGGAGAGCTCCGAGTTCCTCGCCTCGAGCGACAACTGGTTCCGTCCGACGATGCTGCGCACTGGACCGGACGGCGCGCTGTGGATCGCCGACATGTACCGTGCGGTCATCGAGCACCCGCAGTACTTCTACGAGGGCAACTTCAAGAAGCTCAAGGTGCGAGCCGGCGACGGGCTCGGACGCATCTGGCGGGTCCGTTCCGCGAGGGTGAAACCGCGACCGCTCGTCTCGACCGGGCTGGTCGACGCGTCGGTCGAGCGACTCGTCGAGAGCCTCCGGAGCGACAGCGGATGGGTGCGTGACATGGCGCACCAGATGCTGGCGAGAAGCACTCCGCCGGGCGCCGCCGAGAAAATCGCGTCTGAGCTGCAAGGCAAGATGTCTCCCCCGGCGAGGGTGCAGATGCTCTGCGCGCTCGATGCCGTACGTACGCCGGCGAACACCGGAAGGGTGGTCGCCGCGCTCGACGCGGCGCTCGGGGATACGCACCCCGGAGTGCGCCGCAACGCCGTGCGGCTGACCGAGCCCCTGCTGCGACTCTCCGCGGGCGCCACCCTGCGCCGCAAAGTACAAGCGCTCGCGGAGGATCCGGACCCGCTCGTGCGTCTTCAGGTCGCATGCAGTCTCGGGGAGTGTCCCGACGATCCCGCCGTCGGCGCGACTCTGGCGAAGATGGCCGCGCGCCACGCCGAGGACACGTACCTGCGCACGGCGGTCCTCGGCTCCGCTCCCGCCCACGCCGCCGCGATGCTCAGCGGGCTCCTCGCCCTCCACGGCAGCGGGGAGTTCGACGAGGGCTCCGTCCTCGGCCTCATCGAGGAGCTCTTCCCCCTCGTCGTCGAGAAGACGCCGGACGCGCTGGTCAGGGCGGTCGGCCGGATCCTGTCGCGTCAGCGCGACGGCGCACCCTTCCGTCCGCTCGAGCTCAACGTCGTCACCGCGCTGATCGACGCCGGCCGACACGGTGGTCGATCACTCGCCAGGGAGGTGCGCAAGTCGCTCTTTCCCGACGTCCTCGACCGCAGCCTCGACACCGCACGCGCAGCGATCACCGACCGGGGCCGGAAGCCGGAGATGAGACTCGCCTCCGTGCGCCTGCTCGGCCGCAGCACCTGGGGCCGACGGGAAGACGATCCCGGGCGAGTTCGAGACGACCTCGAGGCTCTGGCCTCCCTGCTGGGTGCGAGGACCGCCCCCTCGCTGCAGCGGGCGGCCATCGAGAGCATCGTGATGTTTCCCGGCGACACCGGGCCCAGGCGCCTTCTCGAAGGCTGGAGAATCTCCTCCCCCGCTCTGCGCACCGGCATCCTCGACGCTCTCCTCGCCCGACCGGAGTGGACGACACGGCTGCTCGACGCCATCGAAGGTGGCACCATCACCGGCGGCGAGCTCGGCCCGAGCCACCGACGCCGCCTGCTCGAGAGTCCGGCCGGCGACGCCCGCAAACGTGCCGAGAGGCTGTTCGGCCGTATCTCGCCGGACCGCGCATCCGTCATCGCGAGGTACTCGGAGGTGAAGGAGCTCGACGGCGATCCCGAACGCGGGCTCGTCGTCTTCGAGAAGCGCTGCGCCCCCTGCCACCGGCTCGCCGGGACCGGCCACGTCGTCGGGCCGGATCTGGAGGCTCTCGTCGACAAGTCCGACGAGTTTCTCCTGGTGTCGATCTTCGACCCCGACCGCAGCGTCGAGACGAAGTACGCGCAGTACACCGCGATCCTGAACGACGGCAGGACGATCGCCGGCATGATCGCGGAGGAGACCGGGCCGAGCGTGACGCTCCTGGAGCAGGAGGGCAAGCGCACGGTCGTGCTCCGACGCGACATCCTCCGCCTCGAGTCATCCGGCAAGTCCTCGATGCCCGAGGGGCTGGAGAAGGACCTGACGATCCACGAGGTTGCCGACGTCATCGCGACGCTGCAGGCGCAGCTGCCACCGCGGCGCGAGTTCCCGGGGAACGAGCCGCGTCTGATCACCGCGGGCCCCGAAGGGCTGCTCGATCTGCCCGTCGGGGCCGCGTCGATCCACGGCTCCTCGATCCGTCTGGAGGCGAAGTACGGCAACCTCGGCTTCTGGGAAGGCGAGGACGACCGGGCGATCTGGCAGGTCGACGTCCCCCTCGCCGGCCGTTACGAGGTGACGCTCCACTGGGCGCTACCCGACGACAGCCGCGGCAACACGGCGCTCCTGGAGTCACGCGGCCGCCGCCTCGAACACACCGTGGCGAGCACCGGCAGCTGGGATGTCTACAGGAAGGCGAGGGTCGGCGAGATCACGCTGAAGTCCGGTCGACAGCGCCTCGTGTACCGGTCGAAGGGGCCGGTGAAGGGCTACCTCATCGACCTCAAGGGGCTCGAGCTCCGCCCGTCCAGCGCCCCCCGTTGACCTCGAGATCCCCGATCGTTCAGGAGCCTGGCCAGGCCCCGGCGGATCACCCGCACCGGAAAAGGTTCCTGACGGCATGTCGCGCTGGTATGCTCGTAGCTGATAGCCAAATCCGGAGATCGACGCGCCATGCGGTCCCTTGCAGCGCTCCTCGTCAGCTTCATCATCGCCACGGATTGCCGGCCCGTCCGGGCGCAGCCCTTCGATTGCGACGGCGTCGCGACCGCGGTCGGCGAGAGCGTCCGGCTCGAGCTCATCGCTTCGAGGCTCAACGATCCGGTCGACATCGTCGCGGACCCACTCGGCGGCGATCGACTCTTCCTCGTCGAGCAGATCGGCCGTATCCGCATCGTCGACCTCGCCGACCCGACGGCGCCCCACGACCTCTTCCTCGACATCCGTTCCCGCGTGCGCTACGGCGGCGAGCGCGGTCTGCTCGGACTGGCGTTCCACCCGGACTACGCGCAGAACGGCTACCTCTTCGTCAACTACACTCGCAACCCGAACGGATCGACCATCGTCGCCCGCTACGAGACGAGCGCGAATCCGGACCTCGCCGACGCCGGCTCGGAGAGACTTCTCCTCACGATCAATCAGCCCTTCGGCAACCACAACGGCGGACAGCTGCAGTTCTCGCCTCGCGATCACCACCTCTACATCGGCACGGGCGACGGCGGCTCCGGCGGCGATCCGCGGAACCACGGACAGAACCCCGGCAGCCTGCTCGCCAAGATGCTGCGCATCGATGTCGACTCCGGAGATCCGTACGGGGTTCCGGACGACAACCCGTTCGTCGGTGTCGCCGGCGTGCGCGATGAGATCTGGGCGCTCGGCGTCCGCAACCCGTGGCGCTTCAGCTTCGATCCGCTGACGCACGACCTCTACATCGCCGACGTGGGCCAGAACGCGTGGGAGGAGATCATCTTCCAGCCCGCGGAGTCCGAGGGGGGCGAGAACTACGAGTGGCGAGTGCGCGAGGCCAACCACGGCTACAGCAGCTCGACGTCGTACGGCCCGGGCATCCGCCAGGGCGCGGTGTTCGAGTACCGCCACTCCGGCGGCGCGGTGCGGGGATCCTCGATCTCCGGCGGTGTCGTCTACAGGGGCTGCTCGATGCCGGACCTGTCCGGACGCTACTTCTTCGCCGACTACACGGCCCACTGGGTCCGCAGCTTCCGCATCCGCAACGGCAACGTCGTGGAGACGGTGAATCACACCGCGGCGATGAACGCCAGCGTGGCGGGGAGCGTCCGGAGCCCCGTCGCCTTCGGCCACGACACGCGCGGCGAAATCTACCTGCTCGATCACCAGAACGTCTCCTCGAGCGCTGACGGCCGGCTCTACAAGATCGTTCCGGCGCAGCTGCCGAACAACCCACCGAGCGCTCGCATCGTGACCGAGCCCGAGCCTCCCGTGGTGGCGCTGGCGGACGACGGCGCCGAGGTGCTTCTCGACGGCACGAGTTCGGACTCCGGCGACGCCGGCCAGGAGCTGACCTACTTCTGGGAAAAGATCAGCGGTCCGGAAGGCGACACCATCGGACGGCCGCGGAAGGAGTCGACGCTGGTCATGTTCACTCGCAGCGGCGAGTATCGCTACCGCCTGACCGTCGACGACGCCCACGAGAACGCCGCGTCGGAGGTCGACGTCACCGTCACCGAAGACTCCGGGACACCGCTGCTGCGCGGCGACGCGAACGCCGACGGCGGCGCCGACATCAGCGACGGCACCTACATCCTCGGCACACTCTTCCTCGGCTTCGACCTGCCGACCTGCGCCGACGCGCTCGACGTGAATGACACCGGCACGGTCGACGTCAGCGACGCCGTGGCGCTCTTCAACTACCTCTTCCTGGGCGGTGTCGCACCCGCCGATCCCGGAGACGCCCGGTGCGGGCCCGACCCGACGGACGAGGACGGTCTGGGCTGCGAGAGCTTTCCGCCCTGCGCGTGAGGCGAGCGCCACCGAGCCGTGCGTCCACGGCCGGTAGCGCAGGTGACGCCGCTCCGGCTCGGCTCACCACGCCGGCGTCGCGGAGCGCGATACGCGATCGACCCGCTGCAGCGCGCGGGACCGATCGAAGGTCCGCGGAGCGCCGTGGGGACCGCGGTGGAACGGTGCGGAGCAAGCTTCCGCTGCCGCTGCCGGGACCCGGGCAGGAGCGCAGACCCACCCGTCATCGCTGGACCGGTCGACGTCGAAACGGAACGGAAGCCGCCGAGGTTCCGGGGAGAGCTCCCGCCCTGCTTCCCGGGCAACCGGCACCACCGGACGGCGACACCACGTCTCCGGCTCGATCTTGCCGACCTTGCCTCGCGGTCAGCAGGACTCGTAGCTGCACTCCACCAGCTCATCCTCCTGCGGGTCGGAACCACAGTCCGTCGCTCCCGGCGCCGCGGGAGGCGCCCCCTGCTGGAAGAGGTGCTGCAGCACTAACACCGCGTCCGTCAGGTTCGCCGCGCCGTTGTCATCGCTGTCGGCGGCGTCCTGGCAGCCAGGGGAAGGTCCCTGCTGGAAGAGCCAGTTGAGCACGTTGACCGCGTCCGTAAGGTTGACCTCGCCGTTGTCGTCGCTGTCGCCTCTGCGGAACACCGGGTCTTGATTCTCCAGCGTGATCGCGCACTCCGGCGGCTCGTTCTCGTCGCCCTCGCACTGCTGACCGTTCATGTACGCGACGACGCGATAAGTCAGCTCGACGCCTCTGGGGGGATCGAGATCGCTGTAGAGGCTCGAGCTCGGCGTCCTCGGCTGGCCGATGACCTCTCCGTCGCGAAGGATGTCGACCCGCTCGTAGGGAGGGGGACGCAGAGGAGCGCGCCACGTGATCCGCACGCCCCCGCTCGAGCGCTCGCGGCAGGTCACGGCGATGGGGCAGAGATCGGAGGGGCTCCAGACCCGCAGCTGCGGAATCAGCGAGCAGTCGGAGCTCGCGAGCGTCGCGTTGTGCACCGAGATCGCGATAACGTTTTCGCCCTCCTGGAGCAGCTCCCGGTCCTCCGCATCGAGGGTGATCCACTCGGGGCTGGCGTTCACCTCGTGGTCGCCAGCAGCCGTGTCGAACTCCGCGGGGCCGCCTGCAGCCCCCATGCTTGCCGACCGCGCGAACTCGACGCCGTTGAGATAGGCGACGTACCCGTCGTCGTACTGGACGCCGAACTGCAGGACTCCGAGCTCCTCGATGAACTCGAGCTCGATCGTCTTGCGGACGAAGATCGTCCAGTAGTTCCCGCTCATGTCGTCGAGGATGGTCGCGTCGTCGCCGTCGCCGTAGCCGAAGCCCGAACCACCCTCCTCCCAGTCGAAGTCCTCGAACTCGAGCTCCTTCCAGTCGTCGGGAGGCGCCTCGGTGCCACGGAAGTAGACCCACGGATCCCCGACCTCGACCAGCATCTGCTGCGCCTCGACGCGCACCGCAGCAGAGCAACCGAGCACCAGGACGGCCACGACGAGTGTCCAGAAGCCTCCCAAGGGGGCAAAACCGACACAACGAGCGCTCATTCCATCGTCCTCCGACATCGAGAGGGAGTCCACCGCAACGGCACGGTCGGCGCCCGGCACCCACCCGGACAGCGCGACCTGGGACACTCTCCAGCATAACCACCGGGACGGCTCCGTGGAAGGGCGAGCCGGTAAGCCGCGGCCTCCGCCCGGACCGACGGTCGCCGGAAACTGACGAGAAGCCGGTCGAGCGTCGGAGGTCGCCACGACCGTCGCACCGTCGAAGGCGCCGGCGTCCGTCGTCGAGCCAGCCTCGCGGTCGACGATGGCCCCGACGGGGGCCGCCGGCGAAGAGGAAGCCAGACGTCGCGACACCGACGTCAACGACACCATCGTCGCAGCTCTCCGTGACGACGCCGGCGAGTCCGTCCGACCTCGCGGGCGCCTCGACCCGACCTTCGCACCGACACCGATTCCCGGACCGCGAGCTCAGCGGTCCAGTACGGACCGCAGCTGCTCCGGCGAGATGTTGCCACCGCTGAGAACGACCGCGACCTCGAGACCCCGCAGCTCCTCACTCAGCTGACACACGGCGGCGAGCGAAGCGGCCCCCGAGGGCTCGGCCAGGGTGCGAGCCTTCTCCAGGTAGAGCCGGACCGCGTCCAGCATCGCGTCATCGCTGACGAGAACGAAGTCGTCGAGGGTATCCCGCAGCATGCGCTGCGTCAGATCGAAGGCGGTGCGGGTCGCCAGCCCCTCCGCGATCGTGCTCTGAGGAGCATCGACGAGACGTCCCCGTCGCCACGAGAGCGACGCCGCGGGCGCGGCCTCGGCCTGTACGGCGATGAGCCTCGTGCGCGGCCGCAGCGTCTTGACGACGAGCCCCGCTCCGGCCGCACCGCTACCGCCACCGACGGGCACAACGAGGACGTCGAGATCCGGCACGCGCTCGAGGATCTCGAGAGCACACGTCGCCACGCCGGCGATCAGCAAGGGCTCGTTCGCGGAATGGACGTATCGCGGCCCACCGACGGCGGCACGGCGCTCGACCTCCTCTCTGGCGTCGTCGAAGTCGTCACCGTGGACCAGGATCCCGGCGCCGAGCGCCCGCATCGACTCGACCTTCGACGGGTTGGACCCGCGGGGAATGGCGACCGTCGCAGCGACCCCGAAGAGGCGAGCGGCGTAAGCGATCGACTGGCCGTGATTTCCGGTCGATGCCGTGATCACACCGCCGGCACGCTCCGACGCGCCGAGCGAGCTGACGAGGTGAATCCCGCCGCGCACCTTGAACGCCCCGACGGGCTGGTGATTCTCGTGCTTGACCCAGAGCTTGCAGCCCAGCAGCTCATCGAGCGCAGGGTAACGGTACAGCGGCGTCTCGACCAGGTGGGGGCGCAGAGCACGACGAGCTTCGAGCACGTCGGAGAGTCCGGGAGGCGTCCGGGAGACGTTCGGCATCCGTCAGAGTCCTTCTCACAGCGGCGTCGGGAATCTCCGCGCCGCCCGGGTGATCGGCGATTCCGCCCACGCCTGCACTTGACAGAGCCGACAAGGTAGCCTAGAGATGGAAGGGTCTGTCAGCGTTTTTTTTTCGCCTGCCTGCGACGAGTCTCCCGGGTCGGGGCTCCGCGGGGAAGCCGCATTCGGTTCGACGTCCACGATGCTCTCCAGAGCGATCTCTACCGCTGTCCTGATCGTGGCGTCTTGCGCTTGGATTCCACACACGCTGAAGGCGGAGGTCCTCATCAACGAGTTCCTCGCATCGAACAGCCCTGCGTCGGGATTCCCGGACGCGGACGGACATTTCGAGGACTGGATCGAGATCCACAACGCGAGCGAGCTGCCGGTGAATCTTGCCGGCTACACACTCACCGACGATCCGGCGCTCGCCGACAAGTGGACCTTCCCGACGGTCGCCATCGCCGCCGGAGAGTACCTCATCGTCTGGGCGTCGGAGAAGAACCGCCCCGCTCCGGTTCAGCTGCACACGAACTTCAAGCTCGAGCGTGACGGGGGATACGTCGCGCTCCACGGCCCGGACGGCGAAGCCCTCGACGCGCTGCAGTACGACTTGCAGCGCCGGGACACGTCCTTCGGTCGGCAGCCGGACGCGAGCAGCCGATTCGCCTACTTCCTCGAGCCGACGCCGAACGCCTCGAACACGACCACCGCCTACGATCAGGTACCGTCGATCACGCCGGCCTTCTTGCCGGGAGGTGGGTTCTTCCTCGACAGCGAGACCGTGACCCTCGCAGCCTTTCCCCCGAGGTCGGTGGTCCACTACACGCTCGACGGGTCGACGCCCAACAACGCCAGCACGGTCTTCAGTGACCCGATCGAGCTCACGGCAACCACCGTGGTGCGAGCGATCGCCTACCTGGACGGGGTCCCGCTGAGCAACGTCGGGAGCCATACGTACTTCCTCGGGAATCCGCACAGTGTACCGCTGGTCTCGATCTCGACGACGCCGGAACACCTCTGGTCCGAGGATACCGGAATCTTCGCCAATCCGGCTCGCACCGGCGTCGACTGGGAACGCGAAGGATCGATCGAGATGTTCGACGTGCAGGGAGCGCGCGTCTTCGGCAAGGGAGTCGGGCTGCGCACCCACGGCGGCGCGTCGCGACTCAACTCGGAGAAGCACTCGCTACGACTTTACTTCCGTGACATTTACGGAGGGGGCCGCCTCCGCGCCGATCTCTTCGCCAGCTCCGACGGTGTCGGTGGAATCGCGGTTCCACCACGCTTCGACACCCTCGTCCTGCGAGCGGGATATCACGACAGCTGGGTACACTTCAACGATCTGCAACGTCGCAACTCGATCTACGTACGCGATCAGCTCGTTCGCAATCTCCACCTCGAGATGGGACAGCTCAACGCGCACGGCGAGTGGGTGGGGCTCTACATCAACGGCCGCTACAACGGGCTCTACAACCTGACCGAGCGCGTCGACGAGGAGTTCTTCGACGCCTACTCGACCCACGACCAGTGGGACGTGATCAAGGAAGGCATCGCCAAGCAGGGCGACGAGATCGCCTGGAACCAGTTCGTCCTGTTCATGACGCGCTCGAACATGGCCGACCCGATCGTCTACGAGCAGGCCGTCGAGCTCCTGGACATCGCCAGCTTCGTCACCTACGTGATCGTCAACGTCTGGGCCGCCAACCGGGACTGGCCGCAGCGCAACTGGTACGCGGCCCGAACGCGGGAGGATCCTGCAGCGAAGTGGATCTTCGTCAACTGGGATGCCGAGCAGACCTTCGCCGACAACGTGGATGTCGTGCACGCTTCGCAGGACACGCTGTCGAGCGCCCGTGCGCAAAATGGCGAGGTCGCGGAGATCCTCGACAACCTGCTGCGCAACACCCAATTCCGCGACGACCTCCTCGCTGGCTTCGAGGAGCATCTCGGCGGGATCCTGTCGGCAGAGCAGGCGATCCCACGTCTCGACATGCTCGTCGATCGCGTTGCCCAGGAGATCCAGCTGGAGTCCGCTCGCTGGGACGGAGAGACCGTCGCACGGTGGAACGCGTCGATCGAGCGCGTGCGTCAGTTCATTCGCGACCGGGAGCCGGCTCTGCTGACGATCGTCAGGGAGTCGCTCGACACCAGCGACGCGGCCGAGTTTCCACGACCCGTCCCGCTGCCACTCGGCACCAACATCGCTTTCATCGTGCGGGACGCGAACAACCCCAGCCCGGCGAACGAGGTCGTTCGCGACCGCCTGCTGATACGCGACGCCACCGTGAACCTGATCACCGAGACGCGCGACAGCCCGACCGATGTTTCGCGAACCCACGACCTGCTGCTGATCGCGTCGAGTATTCATCCGTCGAACGTCGCCGCGGACTACAGGAATCTACCGATTCCGCGCGTCATCTGGGAGTCCGGGCTGCTGGCACCGACATGGGAGCCGCTCAGCGGCGGAAACCGCTCTGCCGACGACCAGAGCCTCATGCGCTTCCTCGAGGGTGACCATCCGATCACCCGAGGGCTGCCGCGTGGCGCCCTCCAGGAAGTCACGACCTCGAACGTCTCGCTCGGCTTCGGAGATGGCACGGTCGGTCCCGGCGTCGATCTTCTCGCCACCGGCGCGAACCCCGGCCACTACGCGATCCTCGCGGCCGAAACCGGCGCGGAGTACGCTGTACCGGGTCACCGCGCACCGGCGCGGAGCGTCTTCATCAGCCTCGGAGAGGATGGATTCCGTCGCGCCAACGGACATCTGTTCCGTGTGTTCGATCAGGCCGTCGACTGGGCGATCGACTTCGACGTCGACGACGCCGTGATCGACTCCCCCTTCCTGCGCGGTGACGTGAACGCCGACGGCGACGCGGACATCTCCGACGTCGTATCCACGATCGGCTACCTCTTCCTCGGTAGTCTGCCGACCCCCTGCCTCAAGTCGATGGACACGAACGACGACGGCGGCGTCGACATCGCCGACGCAATCTTCCTGCTCGACTACCTCTTCCGGGCCGGCCTCAGCCCGCTCCCACCCTTTCCGGAGATCGGACTCGACCCGACCCCGGATCGACTCCCTTGTCCCGAGGGCTGAGACTCGCCCCGGTCCCCGTCGCCATGTCACCAGCGACAGCCGCTGACAGACGACGTCACCTCGCGATGTGACGCTCGAGGAAACGATACGCGCTCTGGCGCACGACGTCCGGGAAGTCGTGGGCGGAGTCGGGATACGCGACCTCGAGATAGCCACGCTTCTCGTGAAGCTCGAAGACCTCTGCCGCCGCGCCCACGACCTTGCGCACACCCCCGACGTCAAAGTTCGAGTCTCGCAGGGGAGCGCAGACGAAGACGGGCCTCGGCGCCAGAGCCGCGATCAGCTCGTGGAAGTCGAACGGGACGCGATCGGGGTCATTGCCGTAGATCGCCTGGATGCGCGGCATGTAACGATCGCTGGCCCAACCCGCGAGATTGCCACCGCGGTAGTCGTGAAAGCCGGTGAAGCCGCAGCTCGTCACGACGGCGCGGATGCGCTGATCGAAGAGGGCGCTGAAGATCGAATGATGGCCGCCCAGGGAGTGGCCGATGCAGCCGATGCGACCAGCGTCCACCTCCGACATGCTCTCGAGAAAATCAATCGCACGCACGTTGTTCCAGATCGCCTTCATCGAGCCGCTCGCCCAGCGCCCGTCGTCCTTCTCGAAATCATCGCGGTACTCGCCGAAGGACGGGTAGTCGGGGACCATGCAGACGAAGCCTCGCCGGGCGAGCTCGTGAGCGTAGTGCAGAGAGCTCCGACCGCCGAGTCCCGCAGGCTCGTCCTTGCCGATGCGGGTCGTCTGATGGAGACAGAGCATCGCCGGCGCGGGCCCCTTCAGGCCCCTCGGAACGAGCACCCACGCCGGCACGCTTTCACCCTCCGCCGCCAGGAAGGTGATCTTCCTGCGCGTGTAGCGCTCCGTTTCTTGCCGCCCCAGCTCGCGCACCAGAATCGGCACGCGACGCCGCGGCGTCGGCAGCTCGCCCATCGCGCGCTCGAAGCCGTCGATGATGTGCCATAGCCGTAGCGCCCAGTCGCCGGGGGTGACCACGGGAAGCTCGCGGCCAGAGGCATAGCGAACGACGAGGAGTCGCGAGTGATCGGGGTATTCCGGCAGGGAGCGCTCGTGCGCCGGCGGTCCCGCGACGCCAGCACGACCGACGATGCGACGGTTCTCCAGCAGGTAGAGCCCGCTGCGTCCAGGACAGACGAGGTCGATGTCTCCGTCCGCGTCGATGTCGACCGCCTCCGGATCGAGCCCGAAACCGACACCGCCACCCCACGACACCGCAAAGCGACGCCAGGTTCGCGCCTTCCCATCGAAGACGTAGCGATGGATGACGAGCGGATCGTACTCGCCCGGGTCCAGACCGTCATGCCCCATGTAGCGCTTGCCGGCGATGACCTCCTCGACGCCGTCACCGTCAAGGTCGGCCAGCAGCAGGCTGTGAAACTGCGATGCGCTCGTGTCGATCGCGTGGCGCACCCAGGTGCGCGCGCCGTCCTCCAGACGCTGCTCGTGCCAGTAGAGGCCGAAGCCGTGCCCCCTCGCCCAGACTATGTCACCATCACCGTCGGAGTCGACGTCGACGACGAGGATCGGAATCGAGGCTCGACGGTCGAGATCGGGACCGGCGTGCCACGTCCACTTCCCCTCCCGTCGATCCTCCGGCGCCCGCAGCCAGCCGCGTGGTCCGACGATGTCCCCGCGTGCGTCGCCGTCGATGTCCCCGAAGCCGATCCCGTGCCCGGCGATCTCACGCGGCAGCCGGTGACGATTCCATCGCGGGGATCCGCCCACGCGCTCGACCGACCACCAGGACGCGGAGCCTCGCACCTCGTTCGGCAGCACGTCGAGCCGACCGTCGCCGTCGACGTCCGCAAGGCGCGCGGTCTCCATCGGCCCGACTTCGGCGATGAGGTGCGTGGTCCACGGCCCCACGCGTCCCTCCTCGACTCCGGGATGCTCGACCCAGTAGATCCTGCCGCTGCGGTAGTTCGCGCTGACGAGGTCGGTCCAGCCGTCACCGTCGACATCGAGCGGCAGGTTCGAGTAGTCATCGAAGCGGCCGCGAATCGTCGGCACGTCGCGCAGCAGCCGCGGAGTCCAGCGCGGCGCCTCGTACCAGAATCCTCCCGAGACGATGTCGATGTCGCCGTCCCCGTCGACGTCGAAGGCCGTACAGGCGCTGTAGGTCGAGCGCGGGTTGATCTCGTGCCGCGTGAACACGACATCAACCCACGCCGCACTCGACGACGTGAACACGCTCATGTGGAGTAGAGCGATCGCGCTGAACGCCGCGCACACCCTGCAAGCCACGTCGGCTATCCGAGCTTCCAGGAGCCGCGGTACGGACGGCTGAGCATGTCGTTCGACCCCTTGTCGCCGACGATCCGCTCCTTCTCCGGATTCCACTTCAGGTCACGCCCCTGCCGCATGGCGATGTTCCCGAGATGCGCGAGCGTGATCGAGCGATGCGCGACCTCGACCGGAGCTGCGGTCTCCTTCCCCGAGAAGCAGCAGTCGATGAAGTTGCGCACGTGGTTGTCACTCTCGTAGAGGTGAATCTCCTTCTCGCCGATCTTCTCCTCGAGGATGGACTTCGGCGTCGCGTCGTGACGACCACGGTTCGCCCAGACGCTGCCCTCGCTGCCCTGGAATGTCACTCCGCCGCGCTCGCGGTTCGAGATGATCAGCTTGACGCCACTCTCGTAGTGGCACTCGAAGTAGTACTCGACGGCCGTGTCGTAGACCGGATGCTCCGCCCACCTGGCCTTCTGGTTCTTGATCGCGACAGGGCCGGTCAGCTGCGTTCCCATGCCCCACTGCGCGATGTCCGGATGGTGCCCTCCCCAGTCGGTCAGCTGACCTCCGGAGTAGGCGAGGATCCAGCGGAAGTTGACGCCGACGCGCGCCGGACAGAACTCGGCCTCGGGAGCGGGCCCGAGCCACATGTCGAAGTTGAAGCCGGCCGGTACGGGCACGGTCTTCGTCTGCCCGGCCGTGCGGCCGTAGTCCGGGGTACCTCCAGGAAGCCCACACCGGACCGTGTGGAGCTTGCCGATTCGACCATTGCGCACCAGCTCGCACGCGCGCCGGAAGTTGCGATCGGAGCGCTGCTGGCTTCCGGTCTGCCAGACGACACCGTTGCGTTTCACGGCATCCGACATCGCTCGTCCCTCGGCGATGGTCAGCGACAGCGGCTTCTGCCCGTAGACGTGCTTCTTTGCGTTCGCGGCGGCGACGGCGATCAGCGCGTGCCAGTGGTCCGGTGTACCGATGTAGATCCCGTCGACGTCCTTGCGCTCGATGACCCGCCGAAAGTCCTCGTAGCCGGCGCACCCCTCGCCGCCGTACCTCTTGGCGACCATGCGACGCGCGTGCTCGCGACCGCGGACGCTGCCCCCCCAGTATCCGGGTCCCTCCTTGTTGACGTCGCAAACAGCGACGACGCGCACGCGCTTGTCGCCGAGAAAGCGCCCCATCCAGTTGCAGCCGTTGTTGCCGCAGCCGATGAAGCCCATCGTCATCCTGTTCGACGGCGCCTCCTCTCCGAAGAGCTCGAAGTCGGCGATCGTCGGCAGCGCGACGGCGGCGGCCGTGGCCTTCTTCAGGAACCTCCGACGTGATTCGTTGGATCGACGCATCTCGTTCCTCCAGCGTGCTGGGATTCTTCCGGTGAACTCACCTCCCCACGGGCTGCATCCTACGCGCTCGGACGCCGGGTAGAAAGCCCCCTGCCCACCCCGAGCTGACTCTGGCGACGACGACCCCATCGATGGCATCATGAGGCCGGGACCCGCACACCGAGGCAAGAGGCTCCAACATGGCACGCTCCATCGTGACTCTCGTCGTCGCCTTCGCACTGCTGCCCGTGACGGAGGCCTCCGGGGATAATCGGATCCGCGTCGTCGTCTGGGACTCGCAGCAACCGGCGCAGAAGAAGGTCTACAAGCGCTTCCTCGGCAACCGCATCGCGGAGCACCTGAGGAAGTCGTCCGACCTCGAGGTGCGGTCGGTGAAGCTGGACGACCCCGGGAAGGGACTGTCGGACGACATCCTCGACAGCGCGGACGTCCTGATCATGTGGGTCCACGGGCGCAAAGGGGAGCTCTCTCCGGAGCTCGGCAAGCGTGTTCTCGCGCGTGTTCTCGACGGCAGGCTGGGCTACGCGGCTCTGCACTCTGCGCACTGGGCGTCGCCGTTCATGGAAGCGATGAACTGGCGCACCCGCGAGAACGCCAGGAGGCTCTTCCCGTCGGGGAGCGGGGAGAAGGTCGAGCTCGTCGACATACCGCCGCCACGGCGCTTCGACACCCCGAAAAAGAGCTCGCTGCCGACGCCGCGAATCTACCCGCGCAAGTTCCCGGGCGGCAGGACGCGCGTCGAGGTCGTGCTCCCGAACTGCTGCTTCCCGGGCTACCGTCCGGACGGCAAGCCGAGCTTCCTCAACTGCGTCAGGCCCGACCATCCGATCGCGCGCGGCGTGCCGCGCGAGTTCCGTCTGCCGAATACCGAGATGTACAACGAGCCCTTTCACGTGCCGGACCCGGACGAGGTCGTCTTCGAGGAGCGCTGGCCGACGGGCGAATGGTTCCGCAGCGCGGCGGTCTGGAACATCGGCAAGGGCAGGGTCTTCTACTTCCGGCCCGGCCACGAGACCTTCGGCGTCTTTCACGAGGCGCCAGCGTTGAAGATCATCGAGAACGCCGCGCGCTATCTCGGAAAAGGCGTGCGAGAGAAGTCGTCGAGGTAGTTCCGATCACACCACGTCACACCACGT
>CAYMLL010000037.1:0-34594 GCA_964390645.1 uncultured Planctomycetia bacterium
ATCGTGCGCTGGCCCGGTGTCGTCAAGCCCGGCGGGGCGAACCGTGAGCACTTCGTCTCCGGCATCGATCTCTTTCCGACATTCCTCGACGTCACCGGAGTACGAGGACCCGGTGGCCTGGACGGGCGCTCGATCGTCCCGCTCCTTCGGGGGGGGAGTCAGGACGCGCGCGACCATGTCTTCACGCAGATCGACAAGAAGTCCGGTGGCGACGCGGTCCCGATGCGTTGCGTTCAGAACGCGCGCTTCGGCTACATGTACAACCCGTTCAGCGACGGAAAGCACGTCTACCGCAACGCCAACGAGGGAAAGTGCATGAAGGCGATGAACCAGGCCGCCGTGACGGACGCGTCGGTCGCCGCCCGCATACGGCTCTTTCGCTATCGCGTTCCCGAGGAGCTCTACGATCTGCGCGAGGATCCGGACTGCCTCGTCAACCTCATCGACAGCGCCGAGCGCCGCGGCGTGCTCGAGGACCTGCGGGGGCGCCTCGAGTCCTGGATGCAGCGGACGGGCGATCCGATGCTCGAAGCCTTTCGTCATCGAGACGACCGCGCGGCCGTCGACGGGGTGATGGTGAAGACCTACGGCCCCCGGAATACCTGGCGGGGAAAACGCCGGCAGCGGCGGCAGGGGACCGGAAAGAAACCCGCCGTCGGGAAGGGCGCCGGCAGGCCCTGATGCAGAGCGCTGTGTTGCTCTGCGGGTGAAGCGTGATCCGGGTGTCGCCGCTCGGGAGCCCGCGGGGCTCGTTTTCCGGTCGTCGAGATCAGCGCGCCTGTCGTCTCGAGGCGCGGCGGCCCCCGACCCACGCGCCGAGCACGCCGATCCCGAGCAGAGCGATCAGGCTGCCGATCGCGAAGACGCGGCTCTCGTGGTCCCAGTAGCCCTTGATCCCCAGGAGGAGAAAGACGGCGCCCGAGACGAGGTTGAGCGCCAGCAGCCATCGCGGCATGCGCAGGCCCGGGGGCAGGAAGCGACGGTCGATCCACCAGTTGGCGACGCAGAAGATGCCGCAGGCGAGCACGCCGGTGAAGAGGTTCGCGGGAGTCAGGATCGTCAGCAGCATGCGGGGCTTTCCCTCCCCGCCGCCGACCTGGTAGGCGGTCAGCCAGGCGAGGATGCCGTACGCGCCGACCGTGCACCAGAGGATCGTCGCCAGCCGGATGCGCTTCGCGTTGCGGATCGCGAAGTCGCGGTTGAACGTGTGCGCCATCTCGCTGGAGATCGCGCAGCCGATCTCCAGGGTGCCGTAGAGCGTGCCGAAGATCGTCAAGAAGGCTCCGATGATGTAGAGCGGGTAGAGAGCCGAGTGGATCGTCGTCATGAACTGCGACTGCAGCTCGAGCATGTTGCTCTCGTCCGGGACCTTCTGCTCTGCGCCGAGCATCACTCCGGAGGCGACGAAGACGGCGCTGAACGCGATGATGAGCGCGAAGCTGACGCCGCAGTCGACGAACGGCGCTCGCGTCCACCGACGTGACGGGTGACCGGGGTCTGTGGCGACGCGGAGCAGCTCATCGTCGCTTGCGGGCTCCCCTGCGGCGCGGCCCCACCGCTTCTCCCGGAGCCAGGAGGTGTACGCCATGTAGTCGAAGCCGGCGCCGCCGATGACGCCGACGTAGCGCGTCGTCTCGACCCATACCGACTCCTTCGCGATGGCCGCATGGTCGCTGACGAGGAGCCAGTCCGGGTACTCGAGCGCCTGCGGCACCAGGGCGCCCTTCAGCAGCTCGAGCCACTCCGGGTTCTGCAGCACCAGGGAGACCGCCGCGCAGACGATCATCGTCACGACGATCGCGAACTGCACACGCTCCAGCACGGAGTAGCCCGTCGTCGCGGCCAGCACGACAACCAGGGCGAGGATGATCGCGCCCCACAGGTAGTCGATGCCGCCGCCGAGGAGTCCCGACGTTCCCGTCACCGTGCTGATGAGGTTGCCGAGCACTCCGGGGAAGAAGCTCGTCCAGATCGGCAGGCAGACGGCGGCGATCAGCAGGAGAGCCAGCGGCAGCCAGCCCCGTGGCCCGGGCAGGTCGCAGAGGCGGCGGTAGGGGTGAACGCCCGTCAGGATGAAGTGCCGCGCCGCGGCGATCACGAGTCCCCACTTCAGCAACGAGATGATGACGAAGAGAAAGAGGATCCGGTGGCCGAACAGCGCGCCGCCACGCGTCGAGAAGATCAGCTCGCCGCTGCCGATCGTGCACGAGGCGACGACGGCGCCCGGACCGAAGACACGCAGCCACTCCCACACGGTTCGCGGCAGCGGCGGGCTCTGCATCGAGGAGGGATCTCGGCTCACGGGACTCTCGTCGCGGGGGTCTCGTCGCGGGGGGCTCGGGCCCCGAAGGGGGGACGGACCGCAACCGTACTCTCCCCGCCCGTTCGTCATCAAGGGCGGAGGTCGACGTGGTCGCCGGCGACTCTCCACGGGCCGGGCGTGCGGCGCGCGTCGAGGAGCCGGCGAGATCTCGTGGGGCGGACGCGGTGGCGCGCCCCGGCCGGCGGCTAGGAGCGGGGCTCTTCCTTCTTCTCCCGGCGCTTCCTCTTCTCCTCACGCCCGGGGCTCTTCCCTGTCTTCTTCGCGTACTTCTTCACCCACCTCTGGAAGTGTTCGCGCGCTCGTGGGGTGCCGTACTCCTTCTCGAGGACGACGCGGCCGATGCGTACGACCTCGCCGGCGCTCTGCGCGTGCTCCTCGATGTACTTCTCGGCGCGCGCCGCGGCCCGGTCGACCTCCTCGGGGCTCAGATCCTTGCCGATGACGGGTCGCAGGGCCGCGACGAGCTCGGGGTCGGCCTGCCTCCCCGGGCGGGCGGGCTGCTTCCCCGGGCGGGCGGCCGGCCGGCGACCGGCGCGGCCACCGTGCTTCTTCGCCCACTCGCGGACTTGCCGGCGTGTCCGCTCGGTGCCGCTCGACGCGAAGCTCTCGCGCGACGAGACCACGGTCGCGATGACGCCGAGGTCGCGCAGCTTCGCGCGGTTTCCGTCGGTGTACTTCTCGATCTCGGCGACGATTTTTCCGGCGCTCTCGTCGTCGAGGTCGCTCGCCTGCAGGCGGTTCACCAGACGACGGAGCTTCGGGTCGGTCTTCCTCATCTGAGCGCGCATGTTGCCCGCGCCGGTGTAGCGGCGACCGTACCTGGCGAGGTCGTCCGGCGTCGGCGCCTTCTCGCCGATGACCGCGGCGACCTCGGCGAGGATCCTCGGGGCATCGGTGTCGCTCGGCTGCACCAGGGCGAAGTTCGCCGTCACCTTGCCCTTCACCCCGACGAGGACTGTCAGCGTGACGTTGCGGTCGAGCCCGTAGGAGCCCGGACCCTCGGCGCCGTCGACGGAGATGCCGATCGGCACGACGGTGCCGAGGGACTTGCGTGCGCGGGTGAGGTACTCCTGAGCCTTCGACCGGTCGTCGTCGAGCCAGACGATGCGTGCGACGAGCTTCTCCTGCGCGACCTTGCTCTCCTCTGTCCTGCCCTGCTCCGCCTTGCCCGCCTCTTCCCTGTCGCGATCAGCGGCCCACGCCGTCAGCATCCGCGTCAGGCCGAAGGACGGGCGGGTCAGCTTGTGAACGAAGATGAGCAAGATCGGCCGCTCGCCGGCCGCGGTGACCCAGTCGAGTTCCTTTCCGGCGAGATCGTCGTAGACGCCCGTGACCTTGAACGGCGGCAGCCGCTCGCCCTTCTGCGGCCCGGAGAAGACCGACGCGTCGTCGGCATTCTCCGTGGTCTTCTGCGGGTCCTCCTGCCGGGCCATGGCGACGCCGCCGCCGAGAAGCAAGGCCGGAACGACAACGTACAGCAGCTTCCTGTCGATCATGATCTCACCTGCTCGTCAGTGCCTTCAGTTTCACCATCGAGGATGGCGGCGTTCGCGGAATCATCCGATGAGCTCCGGGATCGGCTCGCCGCCCTTGTTCACCGTCACGGGGCGTCCGTCGGTCGTTTGAAACTCCCGCTCGCCGTCGATGCCGAGGAGCGCGAAGATGCTCCGCGCGAGGTCCGCCGGCGTCACCGGGCGATCCGCGGGACTCTCGCCGACGGCGTCGCTGCGGCCGATGACCTGGCCGCCGGGGACGCCTCCGCCCGCGAGCGCGACGCTGAAGACGCGGGGCCAGTGATCCCGACCGCCGGCCGTGTTCAGCTTCGGGGTGCGACCGAACTCGCCCATGGCGAGGACGAGCGTCTCGTCGAGAAGTCCCCGCTCATCCAGGTCGCCGATGAGCGAGGAGAGGGCCAGATCGAGCATCGGCACCTTGCCGACACTGCCGCCCGTATAGCCTTCCTTCAGCCGGGTGACGAGGTCCGTGTGCGTGTCCCAGCCACGGTCGGTGACGGTGACGAAGGGCACGCCGCGCTCCACGAGTCTGCGAGCGATCAGGCAGCTCTGACCGATCGTGCGTCCCCCGTACCTCTGCCGCGTGGCGGTCGACTCCTCGCGGACGTCGAAGGCCGCCTTCGCTCGCGGTGAGGTCGTCAGCCGGTAGGCCTGCTCGAACACGGGATCGGCGGGATGGTCGGTCGCCGTCTCCACCGCCCGACTGAATCGGTCGAGCTGCAGCAGGTAGTCGCGCCGCCGCCCGAGACGCGTCTCGTCGAGCTCGGGGTAGAAGTCCAGGTCGCGCACCTTGAAGCCCTTCTTCGCGGGGTCGCCGCCGACGACGAAGGGGCCGCTGCTCGAGGGCAGGTACCCCGCGCCCGCCATGCCGTTCGGAAGATCACCCACCGTGATGTAGGGGGGCAGGACGCTTCTCTCGGTACGCGTGTGCGCGACGACCGATCCGAGGCTCGGGTAGACCAGCGTCGGGGTGGGCTTGTAGCCGCTCAGCATGTAGTGGCTACCGAAGTTGTGCTCTCCCAGTGGCGACGTCATCGAGCGGATGATGGCGAGCTTGTCGGCGACCTTCGCCGTTCTCGGCAGGAGCTCCGAGATCTCCAGGCCGGCCACGCTCGTCGGGATCGGCCGGAAGGGGCCGCGGACCTCCTTCGGCGCCCCGGGCTTGAGGTCGAAGGTCTCGAGATGGCTCGGCCCTCCGTCGAGCCAGATCAGGATGCACGCTCGCGCCTTCGGCCCCCCGGCGTCGGTGTGCGCGTCCGCAGCCCGCAGGCGCAGCCAGTCGCCCAGGCTCAACCCGAGGGCGCCGAGCTTCAGGACGTCGCGGCGCAGCAACCCGTTGCGGCGGTGGCTCGAATCGAGTCTTCTGCTCATGGATCGTCTCGTGCGTCGCTCTGCGCTGCGGTCGTCGGGCTCGTGGTCATCCGGCCCGCTCTCAGTGATTGGTCTGGAACTCCCGGCAGCTCAGCAGGCTCCACAGGAAGTCCTCGAGCATGCGATCGTGCTCGATTCCCTCGGCGGACGCGAGGTGCCGGCGCCAGAACGCGCGCTCCCGCTCCCTCGGGAATCGGCTCAGCGCGCGCAGGTAGAGCTCTTCGATGATCTCCCCGTCCGGGGTCTTTGCCGCGATGCGTCGCGCCAGCCTTCCTTCGGGCGAGCTCACCTTGCGGTTCAGGAGTGGACCGTTGATCAGGTGCAGCTGTGCGGCCAGCCCTCGCGTGGTCAGGGTGCTGTCGCAGGACTCCTCCCGCGAGCAGCGTCCCAGAAGGTCGAGGCCGACCGAGGGGATCTTCGGGTCCGGCAGCAGCACGGCACGGGTGCCGGCGGGTTCAGAGCCGTAGCGATCACGGACGCCGGTGACGTCGGCGATGGCGTCGACGAGCACCTCGGCGCCGAGCGGGCGCACCAGGCTCCGGGAGTAGTAGCGATCGTCGGGCCTGCCCTGCGCGGAGACGCCGCGCGCGAAGGCCGCGGACCCGGCGATGCGTCGCAGCGTGTGTCGCAGGTCGAAGCCGTGCTCGACGAAGTCCCGGGCCAGACGGTCCAGGAGCTCCGGGTGGGTTGCCGGGTTTGTCGAGCGCAGATCGTCGACGGGCTCCACGAGCCCGCGTCCCATCATCGCCTTCCAGAGGCGATTGACGATGGCTCGCGCGAAGTGGTGGTTGTCGCGGGCGGTGAGCCAGTCGGCGAGATCGCTTCGCGAGTCTCCAGCCGCCTCGATGAATCGCTCGCCCGGCAGTCGCGGCTTCGCGGGGAGACCGGTGGCGGGATGGGTGACCTCGCCGAGCTTCTTGACGCGCACGACGCGGCTGCGATCGAGCCGCGCGAAGATGGCCGCGAGTCCGTGGTAGTCGTCCTGGGTCCAGCTGTCGAGCGGGTGGTTGTGGCAGTTGGCGCAGCGCAGGCGCGCGCCGAGAAAGACTTCGCTGACCAGCTCTGCCTGGCCGCGAGCGTTGCCGGACATGCGGTGAAACGCGGCCTCGCCGTGCTCGTGCGAGTCGCCGCTCGCCGTCAACAGTGTCCGCGCCATCACGTCGTAGGGTGTTCGCCTCCGGAGCTGAGCGCGAATCCACTCCCCGAAGGCGCGAGCCACCCGCTCATCGTTGGGCAGGGAGCGCACCCTCAGCAGAGTCGCGAGGCGGTGCGTCCAGTAGGCGACGAACGCGTCGCCGGCCAGGAGCCGGTCGAGGAGCGCGCCGCGCTTCGCGGGGTCCCGGGACGTCAGGAACTCCCGCGCCTCCGCCAGCGGCGGCAGGGTGCCCGTGAGGGCGAGGTGCGCGCGCCGCAGGAAGGCGTTGTCGCTCGCCGCCGGGGCCGGTGCGAGTCGCAGGGTGCGCAGGAGCGCGTTGACGTGATCGTCGATGAAGTTCTCGCGCGCGCTCGGCGCGATCTCGACGAGCTTGTCGCCCAGTGGAGCGGTGATCCGCACGGGAACGACACGCGACAGGTAGCGCGCGACGACGACCGACTGGCCGCGCCGCTTCACGGTGACCTCACCGTCTGGAGCGTCGCCGATGGCGAGAGCGGCCGGATCGCTCGCGGTGAAGACCGTCCAGCGCGTCACGTCGCGTTGCGAGCCGTCGTCGAAGGTCGCCGTGGCGCGGAGCGTCACCGTCTCCCCGGTCTGCCGGGCGACGTGGTGCGCGGGTGATACCTCGAAGCCGCTGAGCCGGCGCAGCTTCCTGCGCTCGGCGCCGGCCCGGATCCAGTCCTCCAGGATCCGGGCTCCCGGCCCGGAGCGCGCCAGGCGCCGTCGCCCGCCGTGCTTCATGCGTCCCGTCGGCTTGCGGATCAGCAGGCTGTCCTCGGGGCTCGCCAGGTTGATGCGCCGCCCTTCGAGCTGCCGGACGATGGCCTCGTAGTCACTTCCGGGGCTGCCTCCGAGGAGGGACAGCTTGAAGCCGCCCCTTCCCGCCGCCGCGCCATGACAGGAGCCGGCGTTGCAGCCCGCCCTGGTGAGGACGGGCACGAGGTCGGTGTCGAAGTCGACCGCCTCGGCGGGAGAAGCCGCGAGCAGGACGGCCAGGAGGAGCTGGGCCATGAGGAACATCGTACATTCGGCCGCTCGAGCGAGAAACGAAGAACTTACGGCACGTCGGCCGATCGCGGAACGAGCGCGCCTGTGGCTCTGTCGCCTGCGGAAACGCCTTGACCGCCCGTCTCGGCCTCTCCTACACTGCCGCCGACCAGCAGGGTCCGGTCTGATTGTCTACAGTCTTCGCTTCACCAAGGAGGTTCGAGATGCGCGGGAAGAGAACACTCGGGTGGATCGTCGTCGTCGCTGTCGCGTTTGTCGGCATTGCGGGCTTCGTCGGTTCGGGGTCGGCCCAGGTACGGAAGGGCAAGAAGCGCCCGCTCGAGACGCGACATCTGATGTCGGGTCTGGTGAAGGCTCACTGCAACGCCTTGAAGAAGGCACTCGATGCGGGGCCCGGCGGTGAGGATGCCTGGGACGCGGTGGTTCTCCACGCGGCGCTCCTCAACGAGTCGAGCTACATCCTGATGGCGGATGGACGCTGCCCGGACGCCACCTGGGCGAAGTCCGCCGGCAAGACTCTGCGCGAAGCGAGCCAGGGCGTGCTCGACGCGGCGGCGAAGAAGGACGTGGAAGCGGCCCGCGGTGCCTTCGGCGCCCTTGTCAAGTCGTGCGGCGCCTGTCACAGGGCGCACAAGAAGAAGAAAAAGTCGTAGGCACCGTGTCACGACAGGGCTGCCGGCGATTTTCGAGGGGCCCGGCTCTCGACCCGGAAGCGGTCGCACGGCCCACGGCGGTATGCGGGGCGGTTCCAGCCGGCCGGCGCGTCGGGAGGCGCTTCGCGCTTCTGCCGGTCGCCGGTCTCCTCGTCGCTCTTTCTTGCGACGTACCGGAGCCGGACGGGACTCCCGTCCCGGGACGGGACTCCGTCTCGACGAGCCGAGACGAGCCGCTCGACTCCGCGTCGCCGGAGCCGCTCGACCCGGGGCCGACCGCGGCGACTCCCGCTTCCGGAGACTCCACCCCCGTGGCGCTCGCGTCCGGGCCGGCGACGAAGCCGGCTCCCGGCAGCGTCGAGGGCATCGTTCGCTATACCTACGACGCCGCGAAGCCCTGGCGCTACGGCCGCTACTACGTCGACGGTCGCAAGGGCGGGCCGCTCCGCGAAGCGGTCGTCTGTCTCGAGGCGTCCACGGCGAGGCTCCGTCGGCCGCCTCCCGGCCGGCCTTCCACCGTGGTCATCGACCAGAAGGACCACGCGTTCGTTCCGGAGACGGTCGCGGTCCGTGTCCGTGACAGCGTCCGCTTCACCAACAACGACTACACCCTCCACAACGTCCACTCGCTGTCGCCGCTGCTGACGTTCAACGTCAATGTCCCGTCCGGAGACGGCCACGTCGTCTCCTGCACGAGAGCCGGAGGCTCGAATCGGCCAGCTCTCATCGGTTGCCACCTGCACTCATCCATGCGAGGCTGGATCTACATCTTTGACCATCCCTTCTTCCAGGTCACCGCGCGCGACGGACGCTTCCGGCTGGATTCGGTACCCGCCGGCCGCTACGACCTGGTGCTGGTTCACCCCGCGGGTGGGCTGCGCTGGCGCCGTCCGGTGGACGTCGAGGAGGGCCGTACCCAGACCGTCGAGATCGCGCTCTCGCCGGAGCACTTCGAGGAGTTCTGAACCCGTGGAACGCAAGCTGATCGATCGACGTCGGGCCCTCGGCAAGCTGACCTCCCGGTTCGCGGCCTTCGCCGCCTGCGTATCGGCGCCGGGCTTTGTCTTCCCCGGAGAGGACGAGGCGGACGAGCTGGTTCCCTTTCTGGGCATGCCCCGGGCGAAGCCGAAGATGCTCGACTGGGAGACGCTCGACAGCTGGATCACTCCCCAGGAGCAGGTCTTCAGCGTCTCTCACTACGGGGAGCCCGAGGTCGACGCCGGGACCTACTCGCTGGAGATCTCCGGCCTCGTCGACAGGCCGAGGAAGCTGAGTCTCGAGGATCTGCGCGGGCTGTCGAAGGTCGACCGGCTGATGACGCTCGAGTGCTCCGGCAACGGCGCCTCGAAGGGCTTCATGGGGGCGGTGTACAACAGCAAGTGGAGCGGCGCGGCGCTGGCTCCGCTGCTGCGCTCCTGCGGTATCAAGGACACCGCGAAGGAGATCGTCTTCTTCGGCTTCGACGAGAAGAAGGAGAAGATCCGCAAGGTCGAGGTCGACGTGCCGTTCGGCCGCAGCCTGTCGATCGCGGACGCGATGCGCGACGAGAACATCCTCGCCTACGAGCGTGGGGGCAAGCCGCTCGAGCGGCGCAACGGCGCGCCGCTGCGACTGATCATGCCCGGCTGGTACGGCATCGCCAACGTCAAGTGGCTGCGGCGCATCGAGGTCCGGGACCGTCGCTACATGGGGAGGTTCATGGGGCGCGACTACGTGACGCTGCGGGGCGAGCGCAAGGGAGGCAAGGTGGTCTTCGTCGAGTCGTCGGTGACCAGGATGAACCTCAAGTCGATGGTCGCGCGAGTGACGAGGCGCTCGACGAAGGACGGCCTCGTGCCGACGAGGGCCTTCGGCGCGGTCTGGGGAGACGGGACGCCGATCGAGAAGGTCGAGGTGAGGGTGGACGACGGCGACTGGCGCCGGGCCGAGCTGGCCGAGGAGCCGCGCTCGAAGTACAGCTGGACCTTCTTCTCGATCGACCTCGGCACGTTGAAGCCGGGCAAGCACACGCTCGTCTCGCGCGGCGTCGCCGCGCGCGGCAGGGTGCAGCCGAGCGCCGAGGACGACGAGATCGCGCTGAAGAAGACGTACTGGGAAGCCTACCAGCAGTGGCCGCGGGAGATCGAGCTCGAGGGCTGAGGGGCGCTCCGCGTCCGTCTCGGCGATCGGGCCGTCTCAGCGATCGCGCAGCTCGACGCGCAGCGCCCCGGTCGCGCTCTCCAGGAGCAGGGTGCACCGGCTCGCGCCCTTCGGGTGCTGGGCCGTGCGGTCGGGCGCGATCGTGCGTCGCCGGCGGTTGACCCAGAGGACCGCACCGGACGGCGCCGCCGTGGCGTGGCCGATGTCGATCGTCGTCGGGCGCTCCTCGTCGACGGTGAACTGCACGACGCGAGCTCCCGCCGCGCTCGCTGCCGGCAGCTCCGCCGTCGGCAGCGAGCCGTCGACCCGGCTGTAGCACGTCTTCCAGCTCAGGGAGCCGGAACCCGACACGAGGGCGTCGTCGCCGGCTGCCAGCGCTGCCGCGGCGGTCGCTGTCGGCTCCAGCACCCGCCACGTGCGCACGAAGCGCCCCGTCGGCAGCGTGTAGGGGCCCGGGCGCCCGAGCTCGGAGAGAGAGCGCACCAGGTCGACGAGCTCGTCGCGCCGCAGCGTCTGCGCCAGCCCCGTCGGCATGATCGACACGTCCGACCCCGTCACCGCCTGGATGCGGCCCGCGGGCACGAAGACGACGCGGTCCTTCGCGTCGCGTAGCTCGATGCCGTCGTCCGCCCGCCGAGTCACCGTGCCGCTGTGGATCGCGCCGCCCCTGTCGATGACGACGACGGGCTCGTAGCCCTCCTTCATCTTCGCGCTCGGCTCCAGCAGCGACTCGACGATGTGGACGAGCTGCGAGCTGCCGCCGAGACTGCTGAGGTCGGGCCCTACCTTGCCGCCGGCGCCGCCGACGGCGTGACACGTGACGCAGCGCAGCGTGTCGCGCCGGAAGACGGCCTCGCCGCGCGCCGGGTCTCCCTGCGCGGCGACGGAGCGAAGCAGCGCCGTGAGCTCCGCCGGCGCCGGCATCGTCGTGACCGGCTGCAGCGATCCGGCCCGCGTCAGCTCGGCGACGAGCCGCTTCATGTCGCGACCCGACGAGCCGGCGATGCGGACGCCCGTCGCGGCGACCTGCGACTCGAGCGTGCTGCCGTCGAGCGCCGTCGCGAGGAGCTCGTCGCCTCCCTTCAGACCGACGAAGGCGTCGAAGAGGAGCTCGACGCGGGCCGCGTCGCCGGCCGCTGCGAGCAGCGCCGCGGCGATCGGCGCCGCACGCCCGGCGTCGATCGTCGCGAGGGCGGCCGTCGCCGTGACGCGGACCGACACGTCCTCCGCCGCCTCCGAGAGCCTCGACAGCGTCTCGCTGCCGGCGTCGAGCCTGGCGATCGCGAGGCCCGCCGTGTGACGCAGCGGCGGCGAGGCCGTCGGGTCGCCGAGGACTCGCGTCAGGACGGGCAGCGCCTGCGCAACCCTCCAGTCACCCGCCAGCCGTGCGGCGACGTCGACAACGCGCGCGTCGTCAGCGGAGAGGGCCTCGAGGATGCGCTGCGCGCTCGCGGGCGGGGGGCTCCCTCGCCGCGCGCCGGTGCCGAGGGCGTCGAGCAGCGCCGTCGCGCTCGCGGCATCGGAGGCGACCTGCGCCAGGGCGATGTCGAGGACCATCGCGAGCTCGCGGGGCGCGCCGAGCGAGCCGATGAGCTCCAGGGCCTCCCGGCGTTCGCGCCCCGAGATCTCTCCGGCCTGCACGAGGCGCACGAGCGGCTCGAGCGACGCCTTCTTGCCGACGGCGCCGAGCGCGAACGCGAGGCGCTCCGGCTTGCCATCGAAGACCGGCTTGCCGCTCGCCAGGACGGGCAGCCAGGAGCTCTCGAGCTCGCGAGCGGTCGTCCAGACCGCGTGCTCCAGCGAGCGGTCGAGCGGCCTGTCGAGCGCCGACAGCGCGAGCTCCGCGCCGCGCCGACCGCCGATGGCGCGGGCCGCGCCGACCGCCGCCAGCCGCACGCGCGGCTGCTCGTCGGTGACGCCGGCCGCGACGATCCGCCCGGCGTCGTCCAGAGCCGCGTGGAGGTCGGCGACGACGAGGAAGGCCGCGGCGCGCACACGGTGGTCGCTCGACGACAGGACCCGTCGCAGCAGGTCCGCGTCGACGATCCGCAGACCCTGGAGAACCCGCAGCGCCTCCAGCCGCTGGTGCTCGCGCTCGGGGCTTCTTGCATCGGGGCTTCTTGCATCGGGGCTTTTTGCATCGGGGCTTCTTGCATCGGGACTCCGGGCCGCGGGGCTCCGCGCGTCGAGAGTCGCGAGCCATCGGCGGAGCTCCGGGACGACGTCCCGCGCGCCGCGCTCGCGCAGCAGCCGCCGCGCCTGGTCGCGCGTCCAGTCCTCGGGCAGCTTCAGGGCGTCGAGCAGCTCCCGGGTCGAGGCTGCCGCCAGACGGGGCGGCTCGACCGGCTCCCGGCCCTTCGCGGTCAGCCGCCAGATGCGACCGTGACGGTGGTCGCGCAACGGGTGGTGGAAGTCGACCTCGCCGTGATCGATGATCGGGCTGTACCAGTCGACGACGTAGATCGCGCCGTCCGGACCCATCTTGACGTCCACCGGACGGAACGAGCGATGCGATGACGACAGCACGTCGCCGAGCAGGCGAGAGGTGTAGCCGCTGCCGCTGTCGGTCAGTCGGTAGCGCACGACGCGATTGGCGCGGAAGTCGCTCGTCACCAGGTTGCCGCTCCACGACGCGGGCAGGTGCCTCCCGGAGACGATCTCGAGGCCGCACTCCTTCGGTCGTCCCGGGTTCATCGTCGGGAGCGTGCGAGGCACTCCCTTCGCCGTGCCGTACGCGCTGCCCGCGAAGGTGTGCGCCGGGCCGCCTCCGCCGGCGCCGTCCGTCGAGAACGACTGCCCCCAGCGGTCGAAGGCGTGTCCCCACGGATTGACGAGCCCCCGGCTGTGGACCTCCAGACTCAGCACTCGCGGTCGCAGCCTCCAGATGCCGGAGCCGCTCAGCTGTCGCACCCCCCAGGGGGTCTCGACCCACGAGTTGATGTAGATCGACTGCGTGAAGTAGAGGTCGCCGCCGGGTCCCCAGCGCAGGCCGTGGATCATGTGGTGGACGTCGGCGTTGCCGAAACCCGACAGGAGCAGGTGTCGCCGGTCGGCGCGGTCATCCCCGTCGACGTCCTCGAGGAAGAGGACCTCGGTCGACTGCGTCACGAAGGCTCCGCCGCGGGCCGGGATCACCGACTGCGGCACCAGGAGCCGGTCCGCGAAGACCGTCGACTTGTCCGCCCGCCCGTCGCCGTCGAGGTCCTCCAGGATGAGGATCCGGTCGTCCGGCGCCTGCCCCGGCGCCAGGTGCGGGTAGATCGTGCTCGTCGCCACCCAGAGGCGCCCTCGCTCGTCCCAGTTGACGTTGATCGGGTTGGCGACCATCGGGTCGGACGCGAAGAGGCTCACCTCGAGGGCGTCGGCGACGCGGAACCGCTCGAGCTCGGTCGCGACGTCGGGAGGCTGTGCGCCGCCGGGGACCTCGTGCTCGGGGTAGTCCCTCTCCCGCACGATCTCCCAGAACTGAGAGAGCGGCCGGCGCAGTCGCGAGATGTCCTCCTCCCTCTCGCGCACCATCGCCCTGAACTGCGCCACCTCGCCCTCGTGATGGCCGCGCTCGTGACGGCGGAAGAGATAGATGTAGGCCTTGTTCTGCGGCCGGAACTGATAGAAGAAGAGGCGATTCTTGGCGACGATCGCCCGGCGCAGCTCCTCGGCTCTCTCGAGGTCCGGTCCGCGCTCGATGGCGACTCCGCGCGCCCACGCCTGCGCGCTGCCGCGCGCGACGCGGCGACCGCCGACGTCGAGGGCGTAGCTGCCGGGCGCGAGACCGTCGATGGTCAGCACGCGCGGCGCCTCCGCCACGAGTCCCGGTAGACGCTCGTCGATGACCCGCAGGCGGAGGCCGAACTCGGAGCGCCGTGCGTCCTCGACACGGCAGGCGCTCGCCTCCTTCACCGCCCCGTCCGCCGACAGCCGCAGCGACCACCTGTCGCCCGAGAGCCTCAGCGCCTTCGCGACGATGCGCGCCAGTGTCCGGTAGCCGCGCTCGTTGAGGTGGATGCCGTTGTCCGTCAGCGCCCCGGTGCCGTCGTCCGGCCGCGCTGCGTCGAGCTTCCCGAGCTCGTGAAAGACGTCGACGTGGAGGTGACCACGTGCCGCCGCCGTCACGCTCAGCAGCTTCGTCACGCGCTCGAGCCACTCGTTCTGCCCTCGCGGGTCGGGCCAGCCCTCGCCTCGCGCCTCGCGCGGCGGCGGCGACAGCAGAACGACCCGCACGCCGGCAGGCTCGAGAGCGTCGAGCAGTCGCTTCAGCCCCGTCTCGAAGCGTTCGAGGCCGGGAGCGCCATCGAAGGCGACGGTGGAGCCGTAGCCGATGAAGAGCACGTCGGGGCGCGCCTCGGCGACCTGCTCCAGCATGCGGTGGAAGCCGTAGTCGCGGGTGTCGTTGTCGGGAGGCTTCCAGCCGGAGCGGCGGTACTCGCCGGGCCCGAAGCCGGTGCGCGCCGTGCCGGTGATGTCGTCTCCGGGCCAGCCGAGGCTGCGAAAGACGATGTCGCGACGCGGCCACAGTCGTGTCAGCTCGCTATCGAGGTAGCCCTGGCGTGCCGCCCCATAGTTGGGGGTTTTTGTTTTTGGGGTGGCCTTGTTTGGCGCCCGGCTGGGGGGGGGGGGGGGGCAGTACTTCTTTTGGGGGGGGGGGGTTTGGGGGCCGCGACCGCGCCGGTGCCAGCCGGGCGTGGTCGGCCTTCGTGCGCGTCGAGCCGAGGTCGAGCAGCGGAGCCTCCCCGGCTCGCGGGCGACCCTGCGTCGCGATGAGCATCGTCGCGGCGAGGAGTGCAAGCGCCGTTCGCCGGCCGCGGAGGGAGTCGTTCATGGGAGTCTCCATCGCAAGGGTGACAAGGAGAGGAGCTCGAGGTGTTTCGCGCCCGGACGGCAGAGGCCCCGGCAGCAGACGCCCCGAGAGTACCCGACCCGGCGACGGCGTCGAAGAGTTGTCCGGGCCCTGCCGGCAAGGTGGGCTCGCGGTACGGTGGGCGGCACGAGTCGCCGGGGGGGCTTGTTTTCGTCAGGCCTCGTCGTAAGGTGGGGCCGAAGTGAAGCCTGGGCACGTACCGGCGCGAGGAGATGCCGCAGCGGCATGCTGTTCGGTTCCTACACCTTTCTGTTCCTCTTTCTCCCTCTGACGCTGCTCGGGTTCCGGCTGCTCTCCGCCAGCGGTCATCGCTGGCTGCCGCTCGCCTGGCTGGTTCTCGCTTCGCTCGCGTTCTACGGCTGGGGGGAGACGAGTGATCTGCTGCCCCTGGTCGGCTCCGTGCTCTTTAACTTCTCGGCGGGGCGATGGATCTCGCGAACGGTCGATCGGCGACCGCGACTCGCTCGCGCCTTCCTCGTCTGCGGCGTCGCGGCGAACCTTGCCCTGCTCGGCTACTTCAAGTACACGGGGTTTCTGCTGGAGACGCTGGGCCCCATCTTCGGTCGCTCGTGGACGACGACCGAGATCGTCCTTCCGCTCGGAATCTCGTTCTTCACGTTCCAGCAGATCGCCTATCTCGTCGACAGCTTCCGCGGCCTGACGAGAGAGCACCGGCTTCTTCACTACGCTCTGTTCGTAACCTTCTTTCCGCAGCTCATCGCCGGGCCGATCGTTCATCACCGGACGATGCTGCCCCAGTTCACCGACTCCGAGTTCCGCTTCCGGGCGCGTGATATAGCGGTCGGCAGCGCGATCTTCACGATCGGCCTGGCGAAGAAGGTGCTGATCGCGGACGAGATGTCGAGCCACGTCGGGATGGTCTTCGACGGTGAGGGCGACCTGACTTTCGGCCAGGCGTGGTCCGGGACGCTCGCCTACACCGTGCAGATCTACTTCGACTTCTCGGGGTACTCCGACATGGCGATCGGCCTCGGTCGTCTCTTCGGTATCCGGCTGCCCCTGAACTTCAACTCGCCCTACAAGGCCGGCAACATCATCGACTTCTGGCGACGCTGGCACATGACGCTGTCCGCGTTCCTGCGCGACTACGTCTACTTCGCGTTCGGCGGCAATCGCAAGGGGAAGACACGGCGTCACGTCCATCTGATGCTGACGATGCTCCTGGGAGGATTGTGGCACGGAGCCGGCTGGGCTTTCGTCATCTGGGGGGCTCTTCACGGGGTGTACCTGATCGTCAATCACGCCTGGAACGCGTTCTGCCGGCGCGGGGGCGGGCGTGCTCCGAGCGGCCGCGCGTGGGCGATCGCCGCTCGGACCCTGACGTTCCTCTGTGTCGTTCTCGCGTGGGTGCCGTTCCGCGCGGAGACCTTCGAGGGCTCGACTCGCGTGTTCTCGGCGATGGTCGGGATGCACGGGCTCTCGTTCGAGTCCGCGGGGCTCGGGGGCGGCCGCGCCGTGATGATCATCCTCGCCTTGATCGCCGCCTGGGTGCTGCCGAACACGCAGGAGATGATGCGCGCGTTTCGCCCGTCCGTGGACCGGACGCCTGGGTACGAGGGTTGGCGTGTCCTGCGACGCTTGCGCTGGAGCCCGTCGCTGACGTGGGCGATGGTCCTCGCCGTGATCTTCATGGCGAGCGTGCTGCAGATGGCACGGGTCGGCGAGTTCATCTACTTCCGGTTCTGAGACGTGACGAGAAGAGAGAATAGCTTTCGACGATACCTCGCGACGCACGCCGGGGCGGTGCTTCTGGCGCTGCTGGCGCTCGGCGGGTTCAACCTGCTCCTTGATCCTTACGGAGCCTACCGCATGGCGTCGATCGAGGGTCTGGTCGAGCATCGCGCGACGAACGGCACGCGCCGGACGAAGGCCGAGACGGTGAGCCGCGGCGGCTGGGAGACGGTGCTTCTCGGGAGCTCCGTCGTGGCGACGGGCTTCGACACGGGGCGCGGGCTGCTCGAGAGCGAGCGCGCCTACAACCTCGGTCTGGCCGGATCGAGCCTCGCGGAGCAAGCGGGAGCGTTGGCGGTGGCGCTGTCGTCGCGGGAGCCCCCGCGGCGAGTGGTCTTCCTCGTCGACTTCGAGTTCTTCGACTCGCGGCGCGGTGTTCGAGAGGACTTCTTGCAGAGCCCCTTCAACAGTCGCTACGGACGCTTCGAGTACCACGCGAGCAATCTCCTCGGCGCCCAGTCGACGGAGAACTCGCTGCGCTCTCTGCGCAACCTCCGGCGTGGCTCGACGTCGAAGTACGACTCACGCGGTCACCGAGGCCGGTCGCTGCGCCGACCGGGAGAGCCGTGGAGTGAGCTCTTCGCCACGGAGCGAGCTCCGCGCCCGCAGGAAGAGGCGCTCGAGCTCGATCTGCAGCGCATGGACCTGCTCGACGGGATGATCGGCCTGTGCGTGGAGCGAGAGGTCGCCCTCTTCATCGCGATACCGCCGGTGCACGCGATACGGCTCGAACGGCGCTACCGGATGGGGGACGATGCGTGGATCCGATGGAAGCGCACGCTGAGCGACCTCGTCGCACGTCGGAACGGAGGCCTCGACGCGGGCGTCTCGCCGATCGTCTTGCGAGACTTCGCGGTCTTCTCGACCTACACGACCGAGGAGATCCCCGGGGAGCAGGACGTCGACACCGAGCTCGAGTGGTTCTGGGACGGCGTCCACTTCCAGACGCGTCTCGGCGAGATCGTGCTGTCCCGGCTCCTTTCGTCTTCGGGAGATGTCGCCGCCGGGACCACGACCTTCGGCGCCAGGCTCGAGCCGCGGTCGCTCGACGTCCACCTGTCGCGAGACGCCCGCGCGCGCGCCGGCTACCGGTCGACACACGACGAGGCCGGACGCAGGACGGAGTAGCGGGCTGCGCGAGCTCGGGGCGCGGCCGGGGTTGCTGCTCGGTGTTGCCCGGTGTCGCGGCGTCGTCTGCCAGGACCCGGCGGAGTCGCCGTGAGTCTTCGACAAGAGTCTTGCGTCGGAGACGGGGGATCGATGAGAATCATCGTACCGGAGCGTCGTCGACCTTTCAAATCGGAGCGTCGTTCTTGAGTCGTCCACCCATCGACCGCCGGAAGTTCCTCCACACGAGCATCGGGCTCACGGGGCTGTCGCTTCCGTCCTTTCTCGGGCTGCGTTCGGTGATGGGGGAGCGCGGAGGCCCGGCGCGTGCGAAGCGGTGCATCGTCCTCTTCTGCTGGGGTGGCGTCAGCCAGCTCGAGTCGTGGGATCCGAAGCCGGATGCGCCGGACAAGTTTCGCGGCGAGTTCCGGCCGATCTCGACGGCGACTCCCGGTATCCGGGTCTCCGAGCACATCCCGCGGCTCGCGAAGCAGACCGAGAGGCTGGCGATCGTCCGCTCCATGTGCCACGAGAACCCGGCGCACGGCAAGGCGATGTACTGGAACATGACGGGACGGCCGCCGCCGCAGCCGACGGTGACGGCGAACCTGCCGCCGTCGGACGACGACTGGCCGTCTCTCGGCGCGGTGACGTCGAGGTTCCTCTCGGGGCCGAAGGGGCTGCCCGCCGCCGTGCGTCTGCCCTATCCGCTCGTCGACAACGGAACGCTTCAGGCCGGCGAGTACGGCGGCTGGATGGGGCAGGAGTACGATCCGATCGTCGTCTCGACGAAGAACGGCACGCCCTTCGGCGGCGTGTCGCGCGGGCTCGGCGCGGCGAACATCGATCCGACGCTCTCGACCGAATCCGAGCGCCTGCGGCGGCGGCTGTCGCTGCTGCGGGGGCTGGAGAGTCCGATCGGCAGGGGCGGTGGCCAGAGGGGCTTCGATCACTTTCGCGGTCTGGCCGTCGACATGCTCCAGGACCCACGGATCCAGGAGGTCTTCGACCTCGACCGGGAGCCGCGTCGCGTCCACGAGGCCTACGGCGAGCACATCTGCGGCAAGAGCGTGCTGCTCGCGCGTCGACTCGTGGAGGCCGGTGTGCCGATCGCGACCGTGGTCTGCGCGGCGGGCGACCTCAACGGCTCGAAGGGCGATCACTGGGACACGCACGCCGACAACTTCAACCGGCTGAAGCGCACCATGCTGCCGGTGCTCGATCGCAGCGCGTCGGCTCTGCTCGACGACCTCGCCGATCGCGGCATGCTCGATGACACGCTCGTCGTCTTCCTGACGGAGTTCGGTCGCACGCCGAACATCAACGGCGCCGCCGGTCGCGATCACTTCCCGAGCTGCTACTCCGTCGCGCTCGCCGGCGGCGGCATCCGGGGCGGGCGGGTCTACGGCGAGTCCGACCGGATCGCGTCGAAGCCCCTGACGGGCGCCTGTGGTCCGGCGGAGCTCCACGCGACGATCTTCGAGGCGCTCGGCATCGCGCCTGACACCCACATCCACGATCGGCTCGGGCGGCCCTTTCCGGTCGCCGACGGCAGGCCGCTGCCGCTCTTCGCCTAGGCGACAGGCGGGCGCCATGCTTCCGGGCGCCATGCTTCCGGGAGCCATGCTTCCGGGCGCCCGCGTGAGCCTCGACGAAGCGGGGGACGGGCTGCGCGCGGAGGTGTCGTCAGATGGTCCGTCCCTTGCCTTCCCACTCCTTCGCGCGCAGCTTGAACTTCTGGATCTTGCCGGTCGCCGTCTTGGGGAGATCGCCGAACTCGACCTTTCCGGGGCACTTGAAGTGGGTGAGCCTCTCGCGGGCCCACTCGATGACCTCGCTCTCCGTCACCCGCGCCCCGGGCCGCAGGGAGATGAACGCCTTCGGGACCTCGCCCCACTTCTCGTGCGGCGTCGACACGACGGCAACCTCGAGGACGTCCCGATGCCGATAGAGGACGTTCTCCACCTCGATCGTCGAGATGTTCTCTCCCCCGGAGATGATGATGTCCTTGCTGCGGTCTCGCAGCTCGATGTAGCCGTCCGGGTGCAGCACGCCGACGTCGCCCGAATGGAACCAGCCGCCGCGAAAGGCCTCGGCGGTCGCCTGCGGATCGCGGTAGTAGCCGCGCATGACGTTGTTGCCGCGCATCACGACCTCGCCCAGGGTGGTCCCGTCATCGGGGACATCGCGCATCTCCTCGTCGACGACCCGCACGTAGAGGGCGAAGGGAAAGGGGACACCCTGGCGTGACAGGAGACGCGAGCGCGCGGCCGTGTCGAGCCCCTCCCACTCCGTCTGCACCTCGCACAGGGTGTGCGGACCGTAGGTCTCGGTCAGACCGTAGAGGTGGGTGACACGGATGCCCATGCGCTCCACGTTCTCGATCAGTGTCGGCGACGGTGGCGCCCCTCCCGTGCAGGAGCGGATCGGCGGGTCGAAGCGCACGCCGTCGGCCTCCGGCGCGCTCGACAGCATCAACAGGACCGTGGGCGCGGCGTTGAAGTTCGTCACCCCGTGCTCAGCGATGAGCTCGAGAATCTTCGCGGGATCGACGGCCCGCAGGCACACCTGCAGTCCACCGGCTGCCGCCACCGCCCACGGCATGCACCAGCCGTTGCAGTGAAAGAGCGGACTCGTCCAGAGGAAGACGGTCTCCTTCGAGAGCCCGAGGGAGCCGACCTCGCCGCTGGCGTTGAGATAGGCGCCGCGGTGCGTGTACATCACGCCTTTCGGCGTGCCCGTCGTGCCGGACGTGTAGTTGATCGTCAGGAGCGCATCCTCGTCCTCGACGGTGTTGCGTACGGTCAGCACCTCGGCGCCGTCGACGAAGCTCTCGTAGCTCTCCTGTCCTTCGCGCGCCGGGACCCCCTGATCGGCGATCTCGATGACACGCTCCAGCGAAGCGATCTTGTCGCGCAGCGGATCGACCTTCGGCGCCAGCTCCGGATCCACCAGCAGCAGCCTGGCGCCGGAGTGATCGAGGATCTCGCCGATCTCGGCACAGAGCAGGCGGGTGTTGATCGACACGAGGGGCGCGCCGATGAGCGGCGCCGCGAAGTGCGCGGCGACGTGCCAGGGCGTGTTCGGCGCCAGGATGGCCACGCGGTCTCCGGGCCCGATGCCGGCGCGCCGCAGGGCGCCCGCCATGCGGCCTGCCTCGCGCGCCAGGTCGCGGTAGTCCCAGAGAAGATCGCCGTGAGCGACGGCGGATCGACCCGGAAAGACGCGCAGGCTGCGCTCGAGCAGGACGACGGGCGTCAGCGGGTCCTTGAACACATCGCCGTGGGGCAGGCCGCTCATGGTGGAGCTCCTAGGAGAGCGTGTTGCGGACGACGGTGCCCTCGACATCGGTCAGGCGGTGGTCGCGTCCCTGAAATCGGAAGGTGAGCTTCTCGTGGTCGATGCCGAGCAGGTGCAGGATCGTCGCGTTCAGGTCGTGGACGTGCACCGGGTCCTCGTCGACGTTGAAGCTGTAGTCGTCGGTCTTGCCTATCGTGACGCCTCCGCGGACTCCCGCGCCCGCCATCCAGCTGGTGAAGCAGCGACCGTGGTGGTCGCGGCCGTAGACCTTCTGCAACGGACCCTGGCTGTAGACGGAGCGGCCGAACTCGCCGCCGCAGACGACGAGCGTGTCCTCGAGGAGCCCGCGCTGCTTGAGGTCGAGCAGCAGCGCCGCCGTCGCCTGATCCGTCTCCAGCGCCTTGAGCCGCAGGTTCGCGGGCGCGTTGAAGTGGTGATCCCAGTCGCGGTCGAAGATCTGCACGAAGCGCACGCCGGACTCGACCAGGCGACGCGCCACGACGCAGCTCGATGCGTAGGAGCCGGGTGTTCGCGACAGCTCTCCGTAGAGCTCGAAAACGCTCGCCGGCTCGGTGGAGAGGTCCGTCAGTCCCGGGACCGACGACTGCATGCGGTACGCGAGCTCGTAACGGGAGATCCGGGCCTCGATCTCGGGGTCGCCGATGACACGGGACCGCACACGGTTGAGCGCGGCGCCCGCGTCGAGCATGCGACGGCGCGTGGCCCGGTCGATGCCGGGCGGATCTCCGAGGAAGAGCACCGGGTCCTTGCCGGAGCGCAACGGCACTCCCTGGTGTGCCGAGGACAGGAAGCCGCTACCCCAGTGGCGCGACGAGAGCGGGGTCGTCGCTCCCGGTAGCTTGCTGTTGTTGACCAGCACGACGAAGGCCGGCAGATCGTGGTTGCCGTTGCCGAGCCCGTAGCTCAGCCACGATCCGATGCTCGGGCGACCGGGGATCTGCGACCCGGTGAGCCGGAACGTCACCGCCGGGTCGTGGTTGATCGCCTCGGTGTGCATCGACTTGATGAAGCAGATGTCATCGACGCGCTTCGCCAGATGCGGCAGCAGCTCGCTGACCCACGCGCCGCAGTCGCCGTGGCGGGCGAACGAGAACGGCGACGCGATGACCGGAAGGCTCTTCTGCCCGGCGACGAAGCCGGTCAGCCGTTGCTTCCCGAGGACCGAGGGCGGCAGCGCCTTGCCGTGAACATCTCGCAGGCGGGGCTTGTGGTCGAAGAGCTCCATCTGCGCCGGGCCGCCGGCCTGGAAGATCGATATGACGCGCTTCGCACGTGGCAGGGACCCGTTCGACGCGTGGGCCGAGCATCCGGTCAACGACGCGAGTGCGGCGAGGCCGATGCCGCCGGCGCCGCCCTCCAGGAAGCTTCGCCGTGTGAGCTGCAGGCCGATCTCGGCATCGATGTTCTTCGGCACGATCAGCTCCGCGTCAGCGCCTCGTCGAGATTCAGGATCACGCTCGCAACCGTCGTGTACGCCGCCAGCTGTCCCGGGTCCAGCGAGGTGTCGACCCTCGACTCTCCGACCTTCAGCAGGGCCGTGGCGCGCTCCGGCTCGGCCGCGAAGCCGGCGATCTGGGCGACGAGCAGGTCGGCGAGGATCCGCGCCTCGTCCGTCGTCGGCACCCGTCCGAGGACGAGTCGAAACCCGTGCCGCAGACGCCGCTGCGGCGTCTCGTCGTCCTCGGCGAGCATCCTCTCCGCCAGACGTCGTGCGGCCTCGACGAAGGTCGGATCGTTCATCACCGCGAGCGCCTGCAGCGGTGTGTTCGTCCGCCCTCGAGAGAGCACGCAGCGCTCGCGGTCCGGCGCATCGAAGAGCAGCATCGTCGGTGGCGGAGACGTCCTCTTCCAGAAGGTGTAGAGGCTGCGTCGATGCAGATCGTCGCCCTTTCCCTGCTCGTAGACCTGCGCGGTGAGGTTGGCGCCGCTGGTGTCGAACGCGACCTCCTTCCACAGTCCGGCGGGCTGGTAGGGTCTCACGGAGCGCCCGCCGATCCTCCTGACCAGCAGGCCGCTCGCCGCCAGCGCCTGGTCCCGGATCAGCTCCGCCGCGAGACGGAATCGAGGCCCTCGTGCGAGAAGGCGATTGCGCGGATCGAGCTCGAGGCTCTCCGCCGTCATTCGCGTCGATCGACGATAGGTCGCGCTCGTCACGAGCAGGCGCTGCATGGATTTGACGCCCCAGCCCTGTCGTATCAGCTCCCGCGCGAGCCAGTCGAGAAGCCCGGCATGGGACGGCGGCGGGGCGCGGGTGCCGAAGTCCCCGGGCGTCTCGACGAGCCCGACGCCGAATCTCCGCTGCCAGAATCGATTGACTGCGACGCGCGCGGTCAGCGGGTTGGACTCGTCGACGAGCCATCGCGCAAGACCGAGGCGGTTGCGAGGCGCCTCGTCCGCCATCGCGGGCAGAAAACGCGGCGTGCCGGCGAGCACGGCCTTGCCGGGCCGATCGTACTGTCCGCCCCGGAGCACCCGCGTCTTCGTCGGCGTCGGGCGATCGCGCATGACCATGACGGTCGGGAAGCTCCGCGCCGCCTTCTCGCGCTCCTGGCGCAACGACGCCAGCTTCCTGTACGAATCCTTCCAGATCGCGGGCGCGTGATTCTCGAGGTAGTGGCGCTCGATGCTCCCTGACTGGAACCGCGATCGCTGGTCGCGCGGGGTCGCGAGAAGCGAGTGAATCGAGATCCCCGGTAGACGGGTCACCTCCGTGTCCGCGAGGACCCGGTCCCAGAGTCGTGCCTCGTCGAGGCGTCCCTTGAACATCGCCACCGGATGCCCCTTGCCGATGTAGAGAGGACCGGGCGCCCTGATCGGCTCGCTGAGCGTGTCGCCGAGCTTCGAGAGCTTCTCGTTCTTGCCGTCGACGAAGATCTTGACGCCGGCCGCCTTCGAGGAGCCGTCGTACGTCACGAGGACATGATGCCAGCGTCGTGGCGTCAACCTGGTCTTCGTCTGCACGTTGACGAGGTTGTCCGGGAACCGGTGGACCAGGTAGAAGGCCGCGAAGCCTCCGGCGAGCTGCACCGCGTATCCACGGAAGCCCTTGTCCGCGTCGAGCATGCGCGAGAAGATCGTGCGACGGCCCTTCTCCTCGGTCGGAAAGACCCACGCGCCGAGCGTGAAGGAGTCGTTCCTCTCGAAGTCGCCGATATCGCCGCCGTCGATGTACCGCACGCCGTCGAGGGACGCGGCACCGCCGAGGACACCCCTGGCGAAAACCGCGGGGCTGCCGCGGAACACCGCCGTCCGGGTCGACGACGATCGCTCGTCGGCGTGCTCGTCGAGCGTCCAGTGCGCGAGCAGCCCGTCGCTCACCGGCGTCACCGGGCGGCGAAACTCTCGCTCCCAGCGTGCCTGCCGCTCGCTGATCTCCGGGCGCAGCGACTGCAGCTCGCGTTGCGCGGTGGCGACGCGTCGATCGAGGTCGCGCAAAGTCGACTCGTCCCCGGCGGACGGCGCCTGGACGACAGGCGACGCGTTCGAGTTGAGCCCGTCGAGCCCGAGCTCCGGAACATCGTCGAAGAACGCGAAGAGCTCGTAGTACTCCTCGTGCGTGATCGGGTCGTACTTGTGATCGTGACAGCGGGCGCACTGGACCGTCAGACCGAGCCAAACGCTGGCTGTCGTGTCGACACGATCGACGATGTTCTCGACGAGGTACTCCCGGGCGATCGCGCCGGCCTCGTTGTTGATGATGTGGTTGCGGTTGAACCCCGTCGCGACGCGCTGCTCGAGGTCGGCGTCGGGAAGCAGATCGCCGGCGAGCTGCTCGATCGTGAACTCGTCGAAGGGCAGGTCCCGGTTGTACGCGTCGATCACCCAGTCGCGCCAGCGCCACATCTGACGCTCGGTGTCGAAGAGGTAGCCGTGAGTGTCGGCGAAGCGTGCCGCGTCGAGCCACTCGATCGCCATCCGCTCGCCGTAGTGGGGAGAGGCGAGCAGCCGATCGACGACCTTCTCCCACGCATCCGGCGAGTCGTCCGCGAGGAACGCGTCGACCTCCGACGGCGTCGTCGGCAGCCCGGTGAGGTCGAGCGTCACACGGCGGATCAGGGCCGCGCGATCCGCGGGGTCCGTGGGCCGCAGGCCGTCCGCCTCGAGACGGGCGCGGACGAACCGGTCGACCGGGTGTCGCGATCTCGCGACATCGGAGACCGCAGGCGGCTCGACGTCTCGCGGCGCCACGAAGGCCCAGTGATCGGGCGGCGGGAGATCCTCCGCGACGGTGTCAGCCGCGACGATCAGGGCCGCCGCGAGGAAAGTCGTCGCTCGACGAGTCGCAGGCGAGTTCATGGAAAGGGCAGCTTCTCGAGCTTCAGCAGCTTCAACGCATTCCTGTAGTATACCTTCTCGAGCACGCCGTCCGGGAGGCCGATGCCGTAGATCTTCCATCTTCCGAGACCGGGACGCCGGTCGTAGTCGAAGTGCTCGTCCCATGTCTCGAGGAAGCGGAAGTAGACGCGGTAGTGGTAGGCGCTCGGAGGGTTGCGGTCGAGCCCGAAGAGAATCCGGTCCTGGTGCTGCAGGAAGAACTTCCGGGCCGTGTACGGCTGCCGCCCGAGCTCGTTGACTCGCGCGCCGAACTCGACGTGGAGGTTCGGGTGCTTCTCGAGGAGCGCCGTCACCTCGGCGAGATTCTCGGTGCGGTTCGCCATGTGGAGGCCGACGAAGGTCGTGCGGGGGTGGCGCGCGATGATGTCGTTGCGCTGCGCGAGGAGCGTGTCCTTCGACGGAAAGTCGCGTCCGTGGAAGCTCCACGCGGGCTTGCGCACGAGCGCGCCGTACTGCTCGTTCTCGGCGTCGACCGGCAGGAAGAAGGCGTCCGGATCGGCCGTGTGGATCACCACCGGAATGCCGAGCTCGCCGCACTTCGCCCATACGGACTCCAGGCGCGGATCGTTCACCGCGATGAGCTTGCCGCTCCTGTCACGGACGTAGAGTCCGAGCGCCTTGGAGATCTTCAGGCCGCGGGCCCCGGCGCGGACGTCGTCCTCGAGCTGGCGTGCGGCCTTCGCGGAGAAGTCCTCGTCGTCGATGGTTCGCCACCGCAGCCGGGCAAAGTGCACGAAGCGCCCGGGGTGCTCGCCGAAGCGCTCCTTCTGTCGTTCGAGGTTCGGGCCGGATCCGCCGTCGAAGTTGACGACCATACGGACGTTGCAGGCATCCATGACGCGGATTGTCCGCTGCGGCTCGGCGCGCGACAGGTGGCCGTGGAAGTCGATCACCGCGAAGCGGGCGCGGGCGACCGGATTCTGCGGGACGCGGAGCATCGACCTCGGCGTGAAGTCCTTCAGCAGGAGCCTGCCGCCCCGAGCCTTCGTGTCCCGTGGAGCCTTCGCGTCCTCCGAGTTCTTCGGGGCCGTTGCGTCCCGTGGAGTCGGTGCGTTCTGTGCGAGCGCGAGCGACGGGAGCAGTGTCAGAAGCAGGCCGTAGCAGGTCGTTTTCATCGATCTCATCGTCGTGTTCTCCGGTCGGTTCCGGTCGTTCAGCGCACGAAGCCCGTGCGCCGTCTCTCCCAGCTCCACGTCGGCTCCTGCGGCGGGTAGCGACGACACGGGGTGGTCGCGGTGCGAAGGCGCTCCTCGATCTCGCGCACGAGGTCAGGATTGGCGGCCGCCACATCGCGCGTCTCGCCGACGTCCCTCGTCAGGTCGTAGAGTTCGAGGGGTCGCTTCGGTCCCGGGCGCACCGCCTTCCAGTTGCCGAGGCGTGCGGCCTGCGCACGCGGTGGGCCGCCTCGCTGTCCGCCGACCCGGTCCCAGTAGAGGAAGCGTCGGGCCTCCTTCTGGTCCCGGCCGAGCAGTCGCGGAGCGACGGAGATCCCGTCGAGTTCCGCCGCGGGCTTGACGCCAGCGAGCTCGGCGAGCGTCGGAAGCACGTCCCAGAACGTCCACACGAAGTCGTCGGTCCTGTCGGCGGGGACCTTCCCGGGCCAGCGAACGATCATCGGGACGCGGATGCCGCCCTCGTAAAGTCGACCCTTGGCGCCTCGCAAGGGTCCGTTGGCGAGGAAGAAGTTCTCTCGATCGAGAAGGTAGCCGCCGTTGTCGCTGGTGAAGAGCACCAGGGTCTTCTCGTCGAGACCGAGCTCGGCCAGGAGGTCGAGGATGCGGCCGACGTCACGGTCGAGCCGGGTGACCATCGCTGCGAAGGCGGCACGCGGCGCGGGCTGTGCCGCGTAGTGTCCGCGTCGGTCGACGAACGGAAACGGCTCGGGGAACTTGTCCGCGTACTCCTCGAGCGACTCGTCGGGGACGAGGAGCTCGAAGTGCGGAACGGTCAGTGGCAGGTAGAGGAAGAACGGTCGGTCCTTTCTCGTCCGCAGGAAGCGCAAAGCCTCCTTGACGATCGCGTCCTGCGAGTACGTGCCGCGCTTCCCGTCGAGGTTCGCGGGGAGCGGATGCTTCTCCTCCCCGCGCAGCAGGTACCACGGGTAATGGAAGTGGGCGTGCACCTGATCGAGATAGCCGAAGAACTCGTCGAATCCCTGGCGAGTCGGAACACCCTCGGAGCCGACGTCTCCGATACCCCATTTCCCGAAGATCCCGCACGTGTATCCCGGACCGCCAGAGAGGATCTCCGCGATGGTGACGTCGTCGGCCCGAAGCGACGTCTTTCCGCCGTTCACCCTCACCGAGGTGTGGCCGCTGTGCAGCCCGGTCATCAGCACGCTGCGCGATGGCGCGCAGACGCAGTTGCCGGCGTAGAACTGCGTGAAGCGGGTGCCCTCGCGCGCCATGCGGTCGATGCGGGGCGTGCGGATCCGCTTCTGGCCGTAGCACCCGAGGTGTCCGTAGCCGAGATCGTCCGCCATGATGAAGACGATGTTGGGGCGCGCGAGCGCCACGCCGCTCTTCGCCGGCTGAGCGTCGACGCGAGCCGCGGCGAGGAGAGGGAGAGCGGTGATCGCGGTGATGATGGCTCGACGCAAGCAGTGCCTCCGCGTCAGGGAATGGACGACCCATCCTATCCGACGGGCGTGGCGTGCGCGCGCAACATCCGGCTGCGCGAGCGTCAGCAGGGAAAGGTCTGGCTGCCGCCGTCGACGCGGATCACCTGACCGCTGATGAACCGCGCGGCGTCGGTGGAGAGGAAGCCGACGACGCGAGCGGTCTCGGCAGGTCGGCCGTAGCGCTCGAGGGTGCCGTCCTCGACGAGACGGCTCTCGTCGATCTCGTGGATGCGCAGGAAGCGTTCGGTCACCGTGCCGCCGGGCGCGACGCAGTTCACCGGAATGTCGTGCGGTCGCAGCTGTGCAGCGAGACAGCGCGTGTACTCGTGGACCGCGGCCTTGGCGACCGCGTAGATCGAGCCACTGGCCGTGCCGTGACACGCGGCGATGCTGCCGATCGTGATAATGCGGCCCTGCTTGCGAGCGATCATCTCCGGGGCGACCTCGCGGCAGCAGAGGATGGTGCCGAGAAGGTTGCGGTCCATGACGCTGCGCAGATCGTCGAGCGAGATGTCGAGCGCGTCGTCGTCGGCGGGTCGTCCCGCTCGGCCGGCGCCCGTGCCTCCCGCGCCGATGTCACCGCCGGCGCAGCAGACCAGAATGTCGATGCGCCCCCAGCGCTGACGGATCTCGGCGATGACGCGCCGCACCTCGTCCTCGACGGTGACGTCGCACCACGATGGCATGGTCTCGGAGTCGTGTCGTGCGGCGAGCTCGTCCGCGAGCGCCTGCATCGACTCCCCTTCGCCGAAGGTCTGCGGGCTGTCGGGCCGTGTTCCGTGCACTGCGACCCGGGCGCCGAGTCGGCAGAGCTCTTCGGCCATGGCGCGGCCGAGTCCTCGGGACGATCCGGTGATCCAGGCGACGCGGTCGGTCAGGGGGCGATCAGGGACCATGACGAGCTCCTCGGGCTTCCGGAACGATGGGGGGCGTGAGCCCGAGATCGTACCGGAGAGACTCCACGGGGTCAGGCTCGAAGATCCGGTCCGGGCCGTGCCGCCTCCCTCCGGCGTCGGCCGCCACGATACGGCTTGCGCAACCTCGCGAGCCGCGTTCTGCTGGGCTCGATATGCGCGCGTACTCGCTTCTCGTCGTCGTCCTGCTGACCTCGTGTTCGCGCTCTCTGCGCCACGAGAGCTTCGACTCCGACCCCGGCTGGGACGGTCACCGCAATCGGCTGCGACCGGAACGTCCGCCTGTCACGCGGCAGGACTTCGGCTGGAGCCCGACGGATCACGCCGGAGGCGAGCGCGGCGAGCTCGGCGGCTGGATGCAGCGCTCGCTGACGCCGGCGCGCTACTTTCTGCGGCTGCCGCGGACGTACACCTTCGAGGACCGGCTCGAGGCGTCGGGTCGCGTCGCCGTCACTCACGACGACGGAAGCTCCGGCGTCCTCATCGGCTGGTTTCACGAGAGCTCGCGGGGCTGGCGAACTTCGAGCTCGCTGGCGTTTCGTCTCGATGGAAACAGCGCCAGGTACTGGGTCTTCTACGAGTACGGCACGCGCCGTCGCTTCACCGGCGGCGGTGGCGCGTTTGAAGGCGACCGCTACCAGACGACTCCGACGCCGCCTTTTCGCGCCGACGGCACGCGGCATCGCTGGCGACTGACTTACGATCCGGACGCGAACGACGGACATGGCGAGGTGACCTTCCGCATCGACGATCGGCAGTACGTCGTGCCGATGGACCCGTCGCACCGCGCGGACGGCACGGTCTTCGATCGCTTCGGAATCTGGACCCAGGAGGCCACGGGCAGCGGGATGGAGGCGTGGATCGACGACCTCGTCGTCAACGGGGCGCGATTCGATTTCGACGAGGATCCGGGCTGGGAAGGTGTGGGCAATCGTGTCCGCTTCGAGGAGCGCGTGGTGCGGCCCTTCCACGACTACGGCCACGACGAGGGCGCCGCACGTGGAGTCATCTTCCGTGATGAGGAGCCCTCGTACTGGGCCGACATCGTCGGGCCACTCTCCCTCGAGGACGAGCTCTTCGCGAGCGGCACGATCTCGATTCCGGTCGCCGGCGTCGACAGCGCGCTGTCGATCGGATGGTTCGATGCGAAGACGAAGCGAGGCTCGATGTCACCGCGGAGCACTCTCGCCGTCTTCGTCGAAGGCCCGAGCCGTGTCGGTCACTACGTTCGTGCCGCGTACCGGACGTCGAGCGGGCGTGGACTCTCCGCTCCCGATGGACCGGTGATTCTCCCGGACGGCAAGACGCGCACGTGGTCCATTCACTACCGTCCGGAAGCTGGGACGATCGTCGTCACGCTCGACGGAGTGTCGCGGACGACGACGCTGGAGCCGGGACATCGCCAGGACGGCGCGTCGTTCGACCGCTTCGGGATCTTCAACATGCAGAGGGGCGGCTGGCACGTCGTGTTCACGATCGACGACCTCGTCTACACCGCGAAGCGCGGGGGATAGCCGGCCCTGCACCGGTGACGCCGGCGGATCGTGACATCGCGGCGTTCGGGACCCGGAGCGATCGTCACGCCGGTGACTCCTTCAGGACTTCCGGAGGTGAAGCTCCCGGGGGGCCTGCCGTCTCACTCCTTCCGCCACACGAACCGCGGCACGCCTCGAAACACCTGGACGCTCTCGCGGTCGTTCGCGATCTGCGGACCCGGGGTGCTTCTCCCCTTCGCGATCTGATCGCGCATGCGCGTCAGCAGCTCGCTCACCTTCGCGGGATGCTCCGCCGCGAGGTTCCGGGTCTCGCCGGGGTCCTCATCGAGACGGAAGAGCTGGACGAAGGGGGCCTGCTCGAGGTCGCGGCGGCTCCTCGGCCGCGTGCCGGAGGACTCGACCGCCGCGCGCCACGCGTCGGCGCTCTTCGGCGAGTTGCCGTAGCGTCCTGCGCAGCCGCTGCCCGGGCAGAGCGTGAGCTTCCACGGGCCTGATTGGAAAGCGAGTGCGGGCGCTCCCTGGAGGATCAGCGAGTCGCGTGCACCCTTTGCGTCCGGGCTCTCGAGGAGAGGCACGAGGCTGACGGAGTCGGGCGCCTCCTCCTTCGAGAGCTTCGCGCCGGCGATCTCGGCGGCGGTGGCGAGGAAGTCCTGCAGTCCGACGAGCTCGTCGCAGCTCGTGCCGGGCGAGATCTTCCCCGGCCAGCGCGCGACGAAGGGCACGCGGAACGCGCCCTCCCAGATCGAGAACTTGTAGCCGCGGTAGGGGCCGCTGCTGTAGTGGCCGTCCCTCTCGAGCTCGCGCAGCTGCGCGAAGGTGGCCGGCTTCCTGCGACCGGCGTAGAGCGCGGGGCCGTGGTCCGACGCGGCGAAGACGAGAGTGCTGTCCGCGAGACCGTGCCCGTCGAGCGCGGCGAGCACGCGACCGACGCAGTGGTCGACCTCCATGACGAAGTCGCCGTAGATGCCGAGCTTGCTCTTCCCCTGGAATCGCGGGCTCGGGCTCGTCGGCGTGTGCGGGGCCGTCAGCGCGAGGTAGAGAAAGAACGGCTTGCCGTCGCGAGCGTCCTTCGCGGCGGAGCGGATAAACCTCTCGGACTCCGTCGAGAACGTGTCGAGCACCTTCCAGTCCTCGAAGTCCTCCGCGGCCGGGCCGACGCGGTTGAACGCGCTCCAGCCCTTCTTCGCGGTGACCTTGCCGACGAACTCGTGGTTGCGCACGAAGACGTAGGGGTACATGTCGAGCGAGCCGGGAAGGATGAAGCTCTCGTCGAAGCCGTATCGGCCGGGGCCGGTCAGCAGCGGCTTCGTGTAGTCGACGTTGGTCAGGCCTTGCACGCCGCCGTCCTTCGTCGGCATCTCGGTGCCCAGATGCCACTTGCCGACGACCGCGGTGCGATATCCGGCTCCCTGCAGCATGCGTGCCACGGTGAACTCGTCCTTCGGGAGCTGCAGACCGAGAAAGCCCCACGGGCCGCCTCGCTGCGGCGGGCCGAAGCGCAGCGGGTAGCGGCCGGTCATCAGCGCGACGCGCGACGGCACGCAGACCGACGCCGCCGCGTGGGCGTTGGTGAAGCGCAGGCCCTCCTTCGCGAGCCGATCGAAGTGCGGCGTGTCGATCCGGCAGCGGTCGGCGCCGAAGCTCTCGACATCGCCGTAGCCGAGATCGTCCGCCAGGATGAAGACGATGTTCGGCCGCGCCGCGCCGGCTTGAGTCACCGCTGCGACGAGGAGCGACGCGGCGAGAGCGAGGGGGCGAAGCGGGTCGACGGTCATCCGTGCGTTCTCCGGGGACGAGTCGACGAGGGCGGCCCCTCGCCGGGGAGGTATAGAATCGTCAGGCTCCGGCTCGCCATGCTAACGTCTGCGGCGAGCCGGGTGAAGCGTGCCCCGGTCGCCGCGGGAGGCGACGCTCAGCGTCGGCGCTCGACGGTGATGCCTCGATCCACGTCGAGGCCCTCCAGCACCGTGGTGCCGCCCCCGGGCCAGTCGACGACGAGACGATCGACCCGCTCGTCGTCACCGAGGCCGAAGTGCAGGCGCGGCTCGCTCCCGCACAGGTAGCTGCCGCCGGAGGTGCGCCAGCGTGTCTGCCGGCCGGAGGCGCTCTCGATCGTGACGCGGGCTCCGACGGCGTCGCGGCCGCCCGGGCCGTCGCCGACGAGCTCGACCGACAGGTGGTGACCGCGCGGGCCCTCGGAGCGCAGCAGGAGCGGCTCCTCGTCGAGGGCCGTGACCAGGAGGTCGACATCGCCGTCGAGGTCGTAGTCCGCCATGGCGACTCCGCGGAAGGCACGCGTCGTCGAGAGCGCCGGGCCGGCGCGACCGGATACATCCTCGAAGCGGGATCCGGAGCGCGCGTACAGGAGGTTGCGCTGCTCGTACGTTCTCTCCGGCAGGAACTCCGCCGCGTTCGGATAGATGTGTCCGTTGGCGACGAAGAGATCGGTACTGCCGTCGCAGCCGGCGTCGAAGAACACGGCTCCCCAGCCGACCAGCGGGCGGGATCCCCGTCCGATCGCCGTGCTCGCCGTCACGTCGAGGAAGTCGCCGTCGGGCATCATTCGGTGCAGGCGATTGGTCTCCTCGGCGAAGTTGGTCACCAGGATGTCGGGCCGGCCGCTGTCCGTCAGGCACGCGATCGCGACTCCCATGCTCCCCTCGTACACTCCGGTGTCGCTCGAGGAGACGCCGGACTCGAGCCCGATCTCGTCGAAGGTCCCGTCGCCGCGATTGCGGTAGAGCAGGTTCGCGGTGGTGTCGCAGGCGACGAAGATGTCGACGTCACCGTCTGCGTCGAGGTCGCCCGCGAGCACGCCGAGGCTCTTGCTGCGGGCGTCACTTCCCGATCCGATCCCCGACGGACCGGTGACGTCCTCGAAGCGACCGTCGCCGCGATTGCGGTAGACCCGGTCCCGCGCGCCGACGTAGGTGATCGGGCCGCAGTAGACCCGGGTCCGTCCTCCGTCCGGCGTCTCCTCGAAGCAGACCGGCGGCTTCGACGCGTCGCAGGCGATGTACGACGCGACGTAGAGATCGACGAGGCCATCACCGTCGAGGTCGGCGAACGCGGCGCCCGCGCTGAAGGGATCCGGCGGACGCACCGGCGGACCGTCGAGCGGCTCGAAGCTTCCGTCGCCGCGGTTGCGGTAGAGGTCGTTGTCACCGAAGTTGGTGACCAGGAGATCCGGGTAGCCGTCGTTGTCGATGTCGCCCGACGCCACGCCCAGGCCGTAGCCGCTTCCCGCAACGCCGGCGATGTCGGTGACGTCGACGAAGCGGTCCCCGTCGTTGCGAAGGAGGCGGTTGCGTCCTCTGCGCGGAACGCTCCCGTCGGCGCCGCGGCCCTGTCCGCTCGTCAGGTAGAGGTCGGGGTCGCCGTCGCGGTCGTAGTCGAGCCAGGCCGCTCCTCCCCCCATCGTTTCGTGGAGATGCATGCGGCCGTCGGCGCCGCGCCGGTGGCGGGCGTCGATGCCGAGCTGCCGCGCGACGTCCACGAGCCGTGGCGCGTCTGCCGTCGCAGCGATCGGCGACTTGGCGGCGGGCTCTTCGGGGCTGCAGCCGAGGACGGCGCCGAGGAGGATGCCGCACAGGGGGCGCGTTCGCGAGCCGCGCCGGCTCATGCTGATTCGTTCCCGGCAGGGGCTCCGAGAACCCACGCTCCGTGCGGCGTTTCCTGTTATAATCTGCATCGGTCTCGACAGGGGTCTCTCGCGCCGCCCGAGGATACCACGTCCCCGGTATGAAGCGCAGAGCGGCACGTCCAGCGAGGAAGGAACAGGGCTTATGACCAGGTGCATGCTCGCCATCGTGGCGTCGATCTTGTCGTCGTTCGGCATCGCGCGCGCCCAGGAGGTCTGCGACGATTTTTCGGAGGACCGCGGACAGTGGACCTTCCGCGTCCCGCGCTGCGGGCCCTCGTTCAGCCTCGGGGAGCGGGAGGGGTATCTGCGCTTCGGCGTCCCCGATTCCGCCACCTCCGGCGCGCCCTTCGACAGCTGGTCGACGGCCGCTCGCGCCCCGCCCTT
>CAYMLL010000038.1:0-33671 GCA_964390645.1 uncultured Planctomycetia bacterium
CAGCTCCTGCTTGTCGACGTTTTCGTCGTACGAGGCGCTTCCTTTGAGCGTCACACCGACGCTGGCACCGATGAGGTTGACCGTCGGGCCCTCCGCAACGACGATGGCGGCCGTCGGCGCGGTGTTGGGACAGTCCGCCGAGACCGTGATCGTCACGAAAGCAGTGTCGGTGGAGCTGCAGTCCTGGCCGTCGCTGACCGCGAGGCGAAAGGTGTAGACACCCACCTCGACAAAGGTCGCGGTCGTCGTGTCCTGCGAGGCCGAGGCGAGCGTCACCGAAGCCGGGCCACTGACTCGCGACCACGTGTACGAGAGGCCCTGAGTGCCGCCGTCCCCGTCATCCGACCCGGTACCGTCGAGCGTCGCGTCGACGCTGGCACCGGTCATGTTGACGCTGGTTCCGGGATCGACGGTGATGGCAGCCGTCGGAACGTTGTTCTCGCAAGGCGCGCACTCGACCGTGTTCGGGAGGTGAACACCGGCCTTGTAAGCGAACCAGTCGATCTGGATGTCGCCGTCGTTGCCGCCGGAGGGCATGGAGATCGCGAGAAAGTTGCCGACAGCCGCGCCGAAGTCGGGAGTTCCGGCCTGCAGCCCGACATCGTCGAAGTTGCCGAAGAGCGCGAACTCGGAGCTGTCGCCGTTGAGGTAGAACCTGACGTTGTAGGAATCGTCACCCTCGGGATCCTCTACCGTCGCCCAGAAGCTGCGGAAGACGGTCGCCACCGTGTTCCCGAGCTGCTCCTGAGGCGCCGTGCTCATCTGCAGGAAGTCACCCGAGTTCAGGTCGACGCTCAGGCCGGCCGGAACCCCCTCGGTGCCGAGGGAGCCGTCGTCCACGAAGTAGACGCCGAGCTGACCGATGCCGTCGGTGATCGGCGAGCCGTCACCGAATTCGCCGGCGGCCAGATACCCGGGAGACTCCGGATTGATGCGGAAACGGCCGGCGATCGTCACGCCGTCGCGCAGCAGGTTCGCGTCAGTGACATCGGTGTCGTAGCCGAGCAGAAACATCGAGTTGTCCGGGACGTTGTAGCTGTCGGGGTGCTCCGTCGACAGGCTGCCCCCGGGATCGCCTGGATCGCCTGGACCGCGCCCCGGCCGCCCGCCCGCGGGGGGGGCGCCCGCGCCGCGGGCGGGTTGGGGGGCGACGCCGATACCGCCGGGGCGCTCCCCGTCCGGCGCGGCGCCGACGTCGAGCGGCGCGGAACCGTCCCACATGTCGTTCGCGGCGCGGATCCAGCTGCCATCGAGGTTCCCGGCCTCGAGAGGGTTGACGTTGTACTGGTCCGACTCCGGGCCGAAGTCGATGCTGTAGTCCCAGCCGCCATCGGGCGCGAGGAACCTCGCGAGCTCGGCGACCGGTAACACGAACGAGCAGTTGCGGTCGCACGGAGCCTGCTCACCGTCCGGAGCGATCGGCTGCAGCGTGTAGGTGACCGCGACGCCCGGAGCGAGATCGACGCTGTCGTCGGTGAAGCTCGTCGACTCGCCGCCGAGACCGCTGGCGATTTCTACGCCGTCACGCAGAACGGTGAAGCTCTCCCACTCCTTGACGACGTTGTCCCAGACCAGCTCGACCGAACCGGCGACCTCGGTGCAGGTGAGATCCTCGGGACACAGCGAGAGACCGGCGCAGGTGACGACGCAGAGCTCGCCGCCGTCCGCACCGAGGAAACGCACCTCGTAAGTCGTTTCGTCCCTCGGTCCGAGCGACTCGACATCGGGGTCGCTGAAGGTCCGGACGCCGGCAGCAAGCGACTCTACGACCTCCCCCTCACGGAGCACGTCGATGGTGGACGTGCCGGGAGGGTCGATCGTCCAGTCGAGCTGTGCGGCCGTGGACTGGCCGTCGTCGGCGAGACCGAGGACGCACGTGAGAACGTCCGGGAAGAGCTCGCCACAGTCGACCGCGCAAGCCGACGTGGCGCCCGCCTGGCCGCCGCTGACGCCGACGATCTCGTACAGGTTGTCGGCGGCGTCGGGAGACGCATCGACGACACTGGTCGTTCCGGCCGGGAAGGGCGAACCCGGAAGATCGACCCCGTTGCGTGTGACCACGTACTCGTCGTGAGTGCTGACGTTCCACGACACGGTCACCGAACCCGCAACGGGATCGCCGACGCAGGCGAATCCCGAGATGGGGATCTCGAGCCCGGTCACGAGCTCCGGAATGAGCGAGAAGTCCGAGCTCGTGAGACCGACGTTGACACCCATGATCGCGATGACATTGTCGCCGACCGCGATCAGGTTCGCCGGCACGCCGAAGATCTCTGCATCGCCCGACTCGTGGTTGCCATCGGCGGCCGAGTCGTGAGCGATGATCTCGTCACCGGGCACGGTGGCACGAGCGAACTCGACTCCGTTGAAGTAGGCGATGAACCCATCGTCGTAGTCGATCGACAGCGCGAGCCCGCTGACATCGGCGAGATTCGCTACGCTCAGCGTCTTGCGAACGTAGACCGTCAGGTAACCGGAAGAGCTCTCGTCGACGTCCGGCGTGTCGGGGTCGTCCACCTGGGGTTGCATGTCGTCGAGCGCCGTATTGTCATCGCCGTCACCGTAGCCGAAGCCGGACGGGCCGACCTCCCAGGCACCGTCGTCGAAGTCCGGCTGTGCCCACCCCAGCGTCGCCAGACCGCCGCCGTCCGGAGATGGCTCCTCGGTGCCACGGAAGAAGCTCCAGTCGTCACCCTCGGGACAGATGGTGATCGTGGCGTCGGTCAGAGTGCACGTGAGCAGGTCACAGGTGTCCGCGCCCTTCGCGTGCGTCACCTCGTAGATCAGAGGGTTGTCGACGGACGGGGCCGGCGCATCGGCGTCGAGGACCGACTCCGTGTCACTCGAGAAGGGAGAGCCTGCGATCTCCACGCCGTTACGTGTCACCGTGATCGCGTCGTGGTTACCCTCGAGGTCGTTCACCCAGGAGACCTGTACACCGCCCCGAGTGTAGACGCAGGCCACGTCCGCGGGGTCCGGACAGATGAGGCCACCGGTCGTCAGCCTCGGTATCAGCGAGAAGTCGGAGCTCCCGAGCGTCGTGTTGAGGCCCAGAATCGCCAGCGTGTTCTCCCCGTCCTCCAGCGCTGCGACGTCCAGAAGAAAGGTCTCCGACGCGCCGGCCTCGTGGTTACCGTCGGCCAGGTCGTCGAAGGCCTGTACGGTTCCCGTGTCAGCGATGTTGGAACGAGCCACCTCGACGCCGTTGAGGTACGCGACGAAGCCATCGTCGTAGTCGATCTCCAGCGCCAGGATCTCCACGTCCGCAACGGCGACGACAAAATCGGTCCGCAGGTAGACGCTCGAGTACGTGTCCTCCATGTCGTCGAGGACCGTCGTGTCGTCACCATCGCCGTAGCCGAAGCCCGAGGCTCCGAGCTCCCAGGCGCTGTCGTCAAAGGCCGGGTCCGTCCACGCCAGCGTCGGGCTCGCGTCGTCCGGATCGGGGCTCGGCTCCTCGTTGCCGCGGAAGAAGAGCCACGAATCACCGACGTCGACGAGGGACACCTGGCTCGTCGTACAGCATTCGATCGAATCGCAGGGCGCGCCATCGATCGCCGCGACGATCTCGTAACAATGGGCCGTGCCGCCGTCGTCCTCATCGACTATGACCTCGGTGTCACCGTCGAACGGGGAGCCAGCGAGCGGCACGCCGTCGCGCGCGACCGCGATGGAGTCGTAGGTCGCCACGGGGTCGTTGGTCCACGAGACCCTCGTCCCGTCGGGCTGACGCGAGCACGACGCAGAAGTCGGACAGAGGGCATCGAGATCATCGGATGCGATGATCTCCAAATCGATCAGAAGATCCGAGCTGGTGTCGTTGATGTTCTTGATCTCGATCGCGAGCGTGTTGCTTCCGGCAACGAGCTCGCCGACACTCGGCGTGATGTCGAAGCTGTTCGGTTCGGCCGTGTACTCGTGACTGCCGTTCGCGAACGTCGCATGGTCAGCCTCATCACCCGCACCGACGTTGTGTCTCGCGACCTCGATGCCGTTGAAATAGAGCACGAAGCCATCGTCGTGCTGCGTGTCGAGCGTCAGCTCCGTGATCACCGACGGATCGACAACATCGAAGGTCCGACGACAGTAGAGCGTCGAATAGCCCCCGGCGGCGGAGCTCGGAATGGTCGTGGGGATGTTCTTGGCGGCGCTGCCGTAGCCGATCGGCGCGATCGCGTCCTCGAGCCAGACCCCGACGAGCGGATCGGGAAGCGGCTCCGGCAGCGCCGGAAGCGCAAAACCAGGCGCTTTCCACGCCTCGATCGGCTCCGACGGTGCGACCGACCCGACGAAGTAGTCCCAGCCGTCGCTACCGAAGGCGACGAGAGTATCCTGCGCATCGACCCGGACCGACATCACCGAGACGATCGCCGGGAGCAGCGCCAGGCCACTTCTCCACCGCCGTCCTCGACACCCTGTCCGGAACGTCCCAGTCGACGACGTTTCAGTCAACGACGTTTCAGTCAACGACGTTTCAGTCAACGACGCGCCTGTCTGCAGCATGGTGCTAGCTTCCTCCCGAGAACCCGTCGGACCGCTGGGGGCGGCCCAAAATCTCCACATGCGGCTTCACCCGGAGCGTCTCCGACCGCCATGTTCAGACCCGGGAGACCACCTCGACGCCCGGTTTGTAGACCGCGCGAGGTGTCGGCCCAGGAGCCAACGTGAATGGTAACCCGTGACCGGAGAAACCAACAACGCAAATGTCGACCCGCTCGACCGAGCCCGGACGCCGCGGTAGAGTAGGCCCCGATGCCTCCTGTCAACCCGGAAACTGTTCAGCGGCTGCGAAGCGATGTCCTCGATCCGTTGCGCCAGCGTTTCGCCGGGCGCGACGAGCTCATCGAGCTGCTGGCGCTGGTGCTCGTCGCCGGCGAGAACCTGCTCATCGTCGGACCTCCCGGCACGGCGAAGTCGGAGCTCGTCGCGGAGCTCGCCCGTCGCCTGGATGGACGCTATTTCGAGTACCTCCTGACACGCTTCACCGAGCCGTCGGAGCTCTTCGGCCCGGTGGACATCACACGTCTGCGAGAAGGCGAGATCACGACCCGCACACGCGGCATGTTGCCCGAGGCGGAGATCGCGTTCCTCGACGAGGTGTTCAACGCCGGATCGGCCATCCTCAACACGCTGCTCGGCATTCTGGACAACGGGGTCTTTCGCCGCGCAGGCGAGACACGACGGGCACCGTTGATCTCGGTGCTGGGCGCGACGAACTCGGTTCCCGACGACCCGGAACTGCGGGCGCTGGAGGATCGCTTCGCCGTACGGATCGAGGTCGACCTTCTCGGAGATCGACAGATCGGCACACTGCTCGAGCGCGGCTGGGCGATCGAACGCTCGCGTCTGTCGCCACGAGGCGACAACGACGCTCATACGTCCTTCAGCTGCGACGAGCTCCGCGAGCTGCACCGCGCCGTCGCCGCGTGCGATGTCACCGCGGTGCGCCCACCGCTGGAGACCGCGATCCGTCGCGCGCGCGCCGGCGGGGTCCGCCTCAGCGACCGGCGCGCGGTGAAGCTTCAGCGTCTGGCGGCGGCGTCCGCCGTACTCTGTGGACGGGTGACGGCTCTTCCGACCGACCTGTGGCCACTGCGCTACATCTGGGAACGAAGTGACGATCGCCCCATCCTCGAGGAGATCGTCGACGAGCTCACCGTCGCCTCGGACGACGGCGCCGGCGATGAGCGGACCCATCCGCTTCTCGACTCCGGACGCCCGCCGGGCGAGCTTCTCGAGGGGCTCGGCGCGCTGGAGGGCGTGGGCGAGGAGCTGGCCGAGCAGGGCGTCGCGGAACTATGCGACGACCTGCACACCCGACTGCAGGACCTCGACTCACAACGACGCTGGTGCCGACCGCGCAGCGAAGGCGAGACCGAGCAGCTACGCGAGCTCGGCGAGCGGCTCGAGAGCCTGGCGACAACGCTGGTTCGCAAGGAAGGCGGGGAGTGAGCTCTCCACGCACTCCGCTCGACGCTGTCCCCGTCGAGCCACCGACCGACGTGATCTTCTGGCTGCGTCCCGTCGACGTCGCGCGCGTCCTCGAGCTTCCGGTCCCGACGTCCCCGCACACCGCGGCGCTGACGCCGCGCGCTCTGGTTACCCGACACGGACTGCTCGTTCACACTCACCTCGGCGACAGGACCCTAGTACGAGGACCGAGCTCCCGGGGCGCGCGCTGCTTCTTCCGAGCCAGCGGCGCGGAGAGCTGCTGGGTGGAATGCCGCCACCCGCTGCCACGCGGAAGCGCACCGCCACCGAGGGGGTCACCGTCGAAGGCTCCGCGAGCGGGACGGGACGCGCGGATCACCTTGCTGACGTCCGACGCCTCGCTCCCGTGGTCCGCTCCACCCCCGGCAGCATGGCCGACGCTACGCGATGTGCTGCGCTGGAAATGCGGCCCGCACGCCGGCACGGTGCCGACGACTCGCTCCGAGCACACTGAGCCGCTACTCATCCGGCTGCTCCCCACGCCGCCGCTCGAGCACGTCGCCGGCTGCCTCGCGCGACGCGGCGAGCACCCGGACTTCGGTCGACGGCTGGGCGCGCTGGCCCCACGCCAACGTCGCGGCCTGCGGCTCTTCGCGACACCGAGCCACTGGTGCATGCTCTGCGCGCGCGGGCTCGACGAGCAGTGTCCTCGCGCCGGCAGGTGGCTGCGCGACCTGGGAACGCCGATCGAGCCTGTCCTGATCCCCGTAGATCGCACACCAGCGCCGGGCTTTCAAGGCGCGGAGATTCGCCGCTGCCACGGAATCGAAGACGGACGCGGACTGCTCTGGTGGGACGACGACGACGGGGAGCACAGCGTGCGGATCGAACGCAGTGACCTCCTGACACCGACCGACGAGCTACTGCGCGGATGGAGATGGTGATGAGCGGATCGTGCGGACGCCCGGAAGATCTCACGGACGCGGCCCTGACGCACGTACGCGGCGGCAAGGTCATCATCGAGGCCCGTCGCCGGGCACGCGGGCGGCTCCTGCAACGCGAGGGGATCGACATCGGTCCTCGCGGCAGAACCGGTGGCTGGAACGGGCTCGGTCGCGGCAGCTCATTCGAGAGTCTCGCGATGAGCGAGTACTCCCACGACGACGACGAGCTCCTGCGGCGCCACATCGACGGTGAACAGCTCCTCCTGCGGCGCGACGAGTCCCGAAGTCGACCGCGCTGCCCACTCGCCTGTGTCTCTCTCACCGCCTCGACCCTCGGGACACCACGTCTCGTCGCCGCCGGTATCGCGCTGGCCCTCAGCGAGCACGCCCGGTCTCACGGCGTCGAGAGTCCTCCCGTTCTGGTCAACGCCACGCGCTCAACAACACTCTCTTCACTGACCGAGCTGCAGGCTCTCCTCGACACTCCGCCGGCCGCGCGAGCCGCGAGCGTCACGGCATGGCGCGACGCGGTCGCCGGACGGCGCGGCACGTGGATCGCGACGGCAGCGTACCTGATCGCTCACGAAGGCGACGTCGCGCACACCGCGGAGGCTCTCTTCGACGGGACGTTCATGCTTCGAGGGACGGCGGTCGACCTGCGACGAGGCAGTGAACATACCGGAGCGCCTCGTTGAGACCCGACGAGACACGCGCCCCGGACCTGGCTCCGCACCACCACTCACTCGCCGTGTGCCGGTGGCTCGTCGCCACGAAAGACACGGTCGAGCTGACTCCACGGTGGCGACCGAAGGTCGCGCGAGTGCATTCATCGACAGCCGCCCTGTGGCTTCCACAGCGAGCCCTCGCTGTCTTCTTCGCACGTCTGGAACGCGAGCCCGAAGTCCCCTGGAGTGCACTGCGATTTCACCTCGCACCGGACGGTATCGTTCTGCTCGACGTGCTGCCTCGCTGGACGATCTTCGGGGTCGGGGTGCCACTTGTCCGGGTCCGCTCCGATGATCGCTCGGGAGTCTTCTGCGAGCGTGGAGTCGAGCCACCACCGATTCTGCGTCACTTCGCTCCGACCGCGGAAGCCTGGCTCGCAGTGACACGTGACGGTGACGTTCACCTCGCGCGGCTCGAGCCCCTCTCCCGTGCGGTCGTCGACCTCTTCACGACTGACGCCCGCACGGTCCCGACGGAAGACGCGAGCGATGCCCCACCGTCCGCCATGGCTCGGCGACCCACCGACGAGGCTCTCGACCCACGCGCCGACGACGCGGCATCACGAGTCGCCGAGTGGCTCGTGGAGAACGAGCGCGCCAGGGTCGACGACCACGAGCTCGGCGACGAGCTCGTACGTGCGTTCCCGGGAGCCGTTCCCGGGGTGCCGAAGACGGCCCGTGAGCGCGCCAACCGACCCGGGTGGCTGCGCTATCTGATCGACCGGACGCTGCCTGAATCCACCCGGCGCCGGCTGCAGGAAAAGGGTCAGCGCGAGACGGCGACCCCCGACGATCGTGCCGACGTCATAAGAAGACAGGGAAAGGCTCTGTCCGCTCTGCTGCGCAAGCTGGCGGGGCCCGACTGGCGGGACGGGCTGCGCATGGGCCTTCCGCTTCGAGAGCCCGGAGAGAAGGAGAGGGGCGCGCGCTGGCTCAACCCGGACCCGACGCTGCGCGCACGAGACATCGACTTCGATATCGACGCGCTCGAGACGAAAGCAGCGTACGGAAACGTCCCGGTCGGCACGGAGATATTCCGGCAGTTCGAGGGGCTCTACCGACGCGCGGCGGAGCAGCTGGTTCGCACCGGTGAGCTGCGGCGGGCGGCTCACGTGTTCTCCTACCTTCTCGGCGACCACATGCGCGCCGGGACCGTGCTCGAGCAAGCCGGATTCTCTCGCCAGGCAGCAACGGTCTACTACCACCTCGCGAACCGGCCGCGACGGGCCGCGGTCGCGTTGACCCGAGCAGGACTTCCCGCGGAAGCCGCGCGCATCTGGATGGATCTGTGCGAGTGGCGACAGGCGGCGAAGTGCTGGGAGAGCGCCCGCGACGCGTCACAGGCGAACGCCGCCTGGCGCAAGGTCGCGATCGATCTGCACGACGCCGGTCGCCTGGTGGAGTCCGCCGAGGTCCGGCGCGATCGTCTCGACGAACGAATCGCCGCGGTCCAGATCCTCGAACGCTGTATACGCGAGCTCGATCGTCACTGGCGGATCGCTCTGCGCCGTGCCGTCGACGACTGGATCGACCTCGGCGATCCCCACCGAGCGCGAACACTGATCGAGCTGGCGATCGAGAGATGCCACGACGCGATCACCGAACGCCCACGACGCGCCTCGTTCCAGAGCGCTCTCGAGCTGGTCGACGACATCGCGCAGCGAGCGAAATCGACGCGTCACCGAGCCCTCGTCAACGTCGAGGCGGTCCGTCGCGCGTGGACCATGGTAATCGACTCCTGGAGCTCTCGTCGCGCCGAGTTCGCGCCGCTACCTCGAGGTGAGCTCGACCGCACGATGTGCGCCGTCGCCGCGACGGTCGCCGCGACCATCGACGACCCGTGGCTCCTGGACGACGTTCGACGCTGGAGCCTCATCGTTCCTGTCGATCCACCCCGGCGCGGGAACACTGCCACGACTTCGACGCACTGGCTGGCTCGCCGCGTCGTCGCCCTGACATGCAACGCGAATCACCTCATCCTGGGCGACGAGGAGGGGCGAGTCGTCGTACTCGAGGACGACCTGGAGAGCCCCGGGGATCCGGCGGTTTCGAAGAGCCCGAGGACCCTCGGCGAGCTCGACACCCGCACCGCGCGCCCCGTGGCGCACGTCACCGGTATCGGCGATGAGGTCTACGCGGCTGTCGACGCCGAGGTCTTCCACTTCACCCTGGACGCCGGCGCCGGCTCCGGTGCCGCGCTGCAGATCGAGCGCTCTCTCGATGGAGCGGTGCAGGATCTGACCGCGTTCCCCGATCGCACGGCGCTGCTGCGGCTGTCCACCCGGAAGCTTCATGTGCTCCATCCGCTCCACCTGCAACCGATCGCGACGGTGCTCGAGGCAGTCGATCGAACCCTCATCGCCGTCGCCTGCAACCACCGCTACGTCGCCGTGCTCTCACGGATCGACGACGACACCGTCGACGAGGATCCCGTGCGCGCCCGCCATGAGGTCCAGGTGCTCTACCGGCCGGACCGCAACGCGACGGGACGGCTGCGCGAGGTCGAACGCTTCATCGTCGATGTGGACCGAGCGGTGAGAGTGGAGATGACGACTCGCTCCGGCAGCGAGCTGCTGATCGTCGGCGACGAACTGCTGATCGTCGTGCCGGCGCGCCGCGACTCGGTCAGCTACTTCGAGCTCGACATCGCCGCGCGAGCAGAACGCATTCAGACGGCGAAAGTGCGTACCGTACGCCAAGGCGACGTCGTCCTGGTCGCGTACGCCGACGGCTCGCTCGAGCGCATCGACCCGCGAACGAGGAGCCGGGACTACCTGGCCGAAGCGATCGGGGATGGCAGCGACCCGCTGGTCGGCTTCGCGGTGCGGCAGAGACCGACGGTGGGATGGCTGGCACACGCTTCAGGCCAGGTGCGGCGGGTGGTGATCTGACAGCCCGTTGAACGTGTCGATGCGGCGCGAAAGCGGCCGTTTCGCCCGAGCTCCTCGTTGCCAGAACCCGACGATGCACCGCACTGCCTGCGTTCTGGCGCTCGGGCTCGGACCCGGTGACTGGCCCTGGCGTCCGCAACGCCTTCTCGGCGGGCTCTCGGGAAGCGCGAAGAGGGAACAGGGAAGCGGAAGCCGCTCGGCGCGCCGCCGCGCCGTCACTCCTCCTCTCGCAAGACCTCCCCCAGCGCCTCCAGGAGCTCGTCACAGTGACTCTCCTCATGCGCCAGCGACAGATAGAGCTTCGTTCCCATCGGATTGAGGAAGATCCCCTTCCGGAAGAGCCCGAGCATCACCCGTCTCGCAAGCCGCCGGTCACCGCAGCGGCTCGTGCGGTAGTCGACGACGTCCTCGCCCGTGAAGACGACCTGGGCGAGCGGCCCGTCACCGATCACCCGGCCGACGACACCCGCGTCGTCGAGAACGCGGCGCATCCCGTGGCGCAGGTGATCGCCGAGCTCGTCGAGCCGCTCGTAGACACCGTCCTGTCGCAACACCATCAGCGCTGCTCGCGCCGCGGCGCAGGAGATCGGGTTCCCGCCGAGCGTCGCGGCGACCCAGACGTAGCGCCCGTCGTCGATACAGTCCTCCCGGACGAGGTCGAGAATCTCCTTCCGGCCCCCGAAGACCCCGATCGGGTAGCCGCCTCCGAGCGCCTTGCCGTAGGCGACGAGGTCGGGGACGACGCCGTATCTCTCCTGAGCGCCGGCATACGCCAGGCGAAAGCCCGTGACGACCTCGTCGAAGACGAGCAGCGCGCCATGCCTGGTCGTCACTTCGCGCAGACCCGCAAGAAAGCCCTCGGCCGGCGGTATACAGCGCTGAAGTGGCTCGACGATGACCGCCGCGATCTCGGAAGCATGCGCGGCGATGAGCTCGCCCGCTCGATCGAGATCGTTGAAAGGAGCCACGAGGACGCTCTCCCGCACGCCCGGCTCGAGCCCCGCGCTCGTCGGATCACCGTGTGGGTAGTCCGGCTCCGAGTCCGGAAAGAGACTCGTGACTCCGACGTCGTTCGCACCGTGGTACGCGCCCTCGAACTTGAGCACCTTCGGCCGCCCGGTCGACGCACGAGCCAGACGAAGACAGTACATCGTCGCTTCGGTTCCGGACGCGCAGAATCGCACGCGGTCGCACGCGGGGCTCAGCCGGACGATCTCCTCCGCCAGACAGAGCGCGTCCTCGGTGATGTACGAGAAGTTCGAGCCCTGCGGCGCACGCCGGACGACCGCCTCCACGACCTCGGGACGCGCGTGTCCGACGAGCACCGAGCCCCACCCCATGGAGAAGTCGACGAAGCGCCGATCGCGAGTATCGCGCAGCTCGCAGCCGACCCCCCGACGGACGACCGTCGCCAGCTCCGCCGGCAGATCGAACTCCCCGTTCGACCCGCCGGGGAAGACACGAAACGAGCGGTCAACGTCCATCAATCTCGCCTCTACGCGAGGACGCCATCGATCACCTTCGACGGCTGGACCCCGGTGAGCTTGCGGTCGAGTCCCGCGTAGAAATAGCGCAGGTTCTCGTGGTCGAGCCCCATCAGGTGGAGGATCGTGGCGTGAAGATCGCGGACGTGATGACGATCGACGACCGCCTCGTGCCCGATGTCGTCCGTCTCTCCGTAGCCGATACCCGGCTTGACCCCCGCCCCGGCCAGCCAGTACGTGAAGCCCTTCGGGTTGTGATCGCGACCGTGGTTCTTTCCCTGCGACACCGGCTGGCGGCCGAACTCCCCGCCCCAGATCACGAGGGTGTCCTCGAGCATGCCGCGCTGGCCGAGGTCGGTGAGCAGCGCCGAGATCGGCTTGTCGACCTCGGGACAGTGAATGTCGAGGTTCTCCTCGACGCCGAAGTGCGCGTCCCAGTTCTGCTGCTGGTGACCGCCGCCGTGGTAGATCTGCACGAAGCGCACGCCACGCTCCAGCAGCCGACGGCCGATCAGGCACTGGCGCGCGAAGGGCGCCGGACCGACTGACAGCTTGTGGCTCGGCTTCGGATCGTAGATGCCGTAGGCCTCCCGGATGTGAAGCGGCTCGCGGGCGAGATCGAGCGCCTCCGGCGCGGTTGTCTGCAGCTCGAAGGCGAGCTCGTAGCTCAAGATGCGCGCCTCGAGCTCCGAGTAGCCCGGGCGACTCCGCAGGTGCTCGGCGTTCAGAGCGTTGATCGTGGCGATGCGATCACGCTGCACCCCGGGAGGCACCTTGGCGTTCGGCATCAGGTTGAGCACCGGGTCGCCACTGGAGCGAAAGAGGGTCCCCTGATACGCGGCGGGCATGTAGCCGCTGCCCCAGTTCGGGGTGCCCGAGACCGGACCGCCGCGCGGATCGAGCATGACGACGTAGCCCGGCAGGTTGCGGTTCATGGCGCCGAGCCCGTACGCCAGCCACGAGCCGACCGACGGGTGCCCCTGGATCACCTGTCCACAGTTCATCTGCAGTAGCGCGGAGCCGTGCGCGAAGGAGTCCATGTAGAGCGACTTGATCACCGCCATCTTGTCCATGTGCTGCGCAACACGCGGTAGCGCCTCGGAGCACCACAGACCGGACTCACCTCGCCGCTTGAACTCGCGACGCGAGCCAAGCAGCTTCTGCTTCTGGATCGAACGCCGTCGGATCTCGATGTCGACGGTCTGTCCGTCGCGCTTCTGCAGATACGGCTTGTAGTCGAAGAGGTCCATCTGCGACGGACCACCGTACATGAACAGGAAAATGCAGCGCTTCGCCCTGGACACGAAGTGCGGCCGCTTCGCCGCAAGGAGGTTGAGACCGTCCTCCAGGCTCCCGTCCTCGCCTGCGGCGAGGGCGTGCTTCTCGAAGAAGCCGTCCTTCTGGAGCATGGCGGCCATCGCGACTCCCGTAAAGCCAGCGCCAGCTTCCCAGAGGAACTCGCGTCTCGTACGTCCGCAGAACTGGCTCTTCGGACTCGCCGATTTGAATGCTCGACGCCTGGAATTCATCAGTCGACGTACACAAACTCGTTGAGGTTCATCAGGACGAGGCAGAACGACGCGAGCGCGTCCATCTGCGGTGATCGATCCCTGGGAACGTCGAGCCTCCGCTCGACTCCGTCCCGAAGCACGGAGAGGCTCTCCACGCTGAGTCCCGCACCCCAGGTCCGTACACCGGCCCACCCCGTCTGCATCAGGGGAGCGGTGTCCGTCGCGTCGAGGGCCGGCTCGCCGGCGCCGTCCACCCACACGCGAATCCGTGGACCGCGGCACTCGACGCGAAGCTCGATCGCACGCTCCGTGGCAACGCCGACCGCGGAAGATGCGAGCGTGGCCACGCCCTTACCCCTCTCGTGGCGGTTCAGCGCGATCCGCCGCCCTCGCGGATCGATGGCGACCTCGTAGCCATTCAAGATGCCCTCGACACCCTCGGCGCGAACGAGAAGCGAGCCGACCTCCGCGCTGGCGTGAAGGACGATGCGCGCCCGGATCTCGGCATCCACGAAGCTCTCGGCCCTCCACAGAGCGAAGGGACCCCGCAACGGATCGACCCAGTAGATCGAGTCTCCCGCGTCAGTCCATCGTCCACGCTGACAGCTCCAGCCTCCCGGAGGGTCGACGAAATAGTCGTCGGGCCGGTGCTTGCGCTGAAACTCGTGCTGCATAGCGGAAGGCACTGCCGGCAGGAAGACCAGACGCGACGCGGCCCTCTCGTAGAGAGCCGCCTGCCGCTCGAGGAAGGCCACCGCGCCGGCGCTCTCCCGCTCGCTCGGCGAGCGTCCAAAGGCGACCTCGTACGCACGTTCGACGCGGCTCCTCGGTGTCGCGGCGCCGGCCTCCCTGGCGACGCGCTCGGCGAAGTGCTGCGACTGCCTGGTCAGGAAGCCGCTGTTGAGCAGCATCAGGGCCTGTGGAGCGACGACCGTCGTCGTCCGGGCACCGAGCGACTGGGCGGTGTTCGTGTAGTCGAAGCCCTCGATCAGCGGCATGAGCGTGCCGCGCTTGACGTAGATGTAGACGCTCCGTCGCGAGCGCGCCTTCTCGCTCGAGAGCTCCCAGCCCCAGCCGGGCCTCGAGCCTCCCGCGATGACGTCCGGACTGAGCCGCGGAAAGACGCCTCGCCCGCCCATCTCGAGGTTGAGCTCGCCGCTCGCCGCGAGGACGGCGTCGCGGATCGCCTCCGCCTCGAGGCGCTTCATGTTCTGTCGCCAGAAGAGGTCGTTGCCGGGATCCACCTCGACGGCCTTCGGATCGCTCGCGCGAGACGACATGCGATAGGCGCTCGACAGCATGATCCCGCGGATCAGCGGCTTGATGCGCCAGCCGCCATCCATCAGCTTCCGCGCCAGCAGATCGAGCAGCCGAGGGTGGGTGGGCGGTATCCCCCTGCGACCGAAGTCGTTCGGCGTGCGCACGATGCCGCGCCCGAAAAGGTGCTGCCAGACGCGGTTCGTGATGACACGCGCCGTCAGCGGATGGTCTGCGCCCGCGATCCACTCGGCGAGCGCACGCCGGCGTCCCGTCGTGTTCGAGTGCGGCGGCGCGGCAGCGATCTTCGCCTCGACGCTGCCGAGAACCTCGAGGAACCCCGGCTGTACCTCGACGGTCGGCGTCGCGGGGTTGCCGCGAGCCAGCACGTAGGTTTTCGGAGCCTCCCGTCCGTGTTCCCGAACAGCGAGAGCCCACTCGGCAGCGCCCTCAGGCGCCGTCTCGGACTTCGGCAGCTGCAGGTACGTCGCGGAGCCCGCCTCGAACTTGGCGTTCTCGTAGTAGCGGACGTTGCGGAAGAACGACAGCAGACGGTAGTAGTCCTTCTGCGAAATCGGATCGAACCTGTGTTCATGGCATCGCGCACATCCGACGGTCAGCCCGAGAAAGCTCGCACCGGTCGTCACCAGGATGTCATCGAGGCTTTCGAACTCGGCGAGACGCTTGTCGTCCGGCTCGTCGTCCCAGACGCCGAAGCGATAGAACGCCGTCGCGATAATCGAGTCGCGGGTGATATCGTCGAGCTCGTCGCCGGCAAGCTGCTCCTTGACGAATCGGTCGAAGGGCTTGTCATCGTTGAACGCACGGATCACGTAGTCACGGTAGCGCCACGCGAGCTCCTTCTCCCCGTCGCGCTCGTAGCCGTTCGTCTGCGCGTAGCGTACGACGTCGAGCCAGTGTCTTCCCCAGCGTTCGCCGAACTGCGGCATCTCGAGAAGCCGGTCGATCAGGCGAGGCCACGCCTCGGGGGAATCATCGCCGACGAAGGCGGCAACCTCCTCGACGCTCGGCGGCAGTCCGATCAGATCGAAGCAGGCGCGACGAATCAGCTCGCGCGACGTCGCCGGCGGCACTGGACGGAGTCCTCGCTCCTGCAGCCGCGCCAGGATGAACGCGTCGAGCGGAACCGTCCCCCACCCGACGGTCCGCACCGTCGACGGGCTCTGTCGCGGGATCTCCTGAAAGGCCCACCATGCGCGATCCTCGTCGCCGATCTCCAGATCCCCGCGCGTCCTCGCCACCGCGTCGTCACCGCTCGCTCCGGGCCATACGGCGCCGTCCTTCACCCAGCGCACGAGCAGATCCACCTGCGAGGGGGCGAGCCTCATCTTCGGGGGCATCTGGAGGTCCGCATCGGTGTAACCCACCGCGTGGATCAGCAGGCTACGCTCCGGATGCCCCGGGACGACCGCCTGGCCGGACTCGCCGCCCTCCAGAATGGCGCCGAGCGAGTCCAGGCGCAGCTTGCCCTTGCTGCGCTTCTCGCCGTGACACTCGTAGCACTTCGCGGCCAGCAGAGGACGGATCTCGCTCTCGAAGAAGCGCTCCTTGCCGGCGACAGCAGCGGCGTCATCGGTGTCGGCGGCGAGAGGGGCGGCCGGAAAGGCGACGGCCAGAACGACTGTGAGAATGCGTGCTTTCAACGAAGCGAACCTCCAGCGACAGGTTCCACCTTATCGTTCCGGGGCGGGGGACGCCAGCCGCGAACGGAGAAGACGGGGCGTCGACGGAGAACCCGGGTGAACCGCTGACACGAGCCTTGTCCTTGCCCTGACCGCCGGGTACGGCTTAGCGTGTAGTCGTACCGACAAGGTCATGAGCGAGAGAGAGCCGACATGCCACGCACTCGACGTTATTTCCTCCGCCATACCGGCCTGGCAGCCAGCGCTCTGTGCACGGGCGGGCTCGGCGCCCTCGAGCTTGCGCCCGGGGAACGCATGCGCTTCGGGCTCGTCACGTACATGTGGGGCGCCAGGTGGAAGCTCGCGGAGCTGCTCGCAGCCTGCGAGAAAGCACGCTGCCTCGGGGGCGAGCTGCGCACGACTCACGCGCACGGAGTCGAGCCGAAGCTCGACAAGCGCGAACGGGAGGAGGTCAAGAAGCGCTTTCGCGACAGTCCAGTGACGCTGGTCGGCATCGGGTCCAACGAGCGCTTCGACAATCCGGACCCCGCCGTCGTCAAGAAGGCGATCGCAGCGACGAAAAAGTTCATCGTCCTCAGCCACGATGTCGACGGCACGGGCGTCAAGGTCAAGCCGGACAGGTTTCACGAGGGCGTCCCGCGTGAGAAGACCATCGAACAGATCGGCAAGTCGCTCCTGGAACTCGCCAGGTACGCCGAGGGCTTCGGACAGGAGATCCGTCTCGAGGTCCACGGTCAGTGCGCGGAGCTCCCGACGATCCGGCAGATCGTCGACGTCGCGAAGCACCCGGGTGTCGTCGTCTGCTGGAATTCCAATCGTCAGGGCCTCGGAGGCAAGGGCCTCGAGCACAACTTCGGGCTCGTACGCGAGCGCTTCGGCCGCACCCTTCACACGCGCGAGCTCGACAGCAAGGACTATCCCTACCAGCAGCTCATCGAGCTCCTCGTGAAGACCGACTACGAGGGCTGGGCGATGCTCGAGTCCGCCAGGGTGCCGAAGAACCCCGTTGTCGCCCTGACGAGGCAGAGCCGGCTCTTCGACGAGATGGTGGAAGCAGCCAGAAAGAAGCTCGGGAAGAAGTGAACATGTTGCGCTCGTGGCTCGTGATGCTCGTGCTCCCGCTGCTGGCGGTCGCAGACGGCACGGCCACGGATCACTGGTCGTTCAGCCCGCCACGACGGCACGAGCCCGGGGTCCTTCGCGACGGGTCCTGGTCCCGTTGCGAGATCGACCGTCTCGTGCTCGCCCGGCTGGAGGCCGAGGCCCTTCGCCCGTCGCCGCCGGCTGACCGGGGAACGCTGATCCGCCGCCTCCACCTCGACCTCGTCGGTCTGCCGCCCTCGCCGGCGGAAGTGGATGCGTTCCTTGCGGACTCGAATCCGGACGCGTACGACAAGCTCGTCGACAGACTCCTCGCTTCGCCACGATTCGGCGAGCGCTGGGCCCGGCACTGGCTCGACCTGGCTCGCTACGCGGACAGCAACGGCTACGAGGACGACAGGTTTCGACCGGACGCCTGGCGCTACCGGGACTGGGTGGTCGAGTCGATCCACCGGGACCAGCCCTTCGACGAGTTCACGGTCGAGCAGATAGCCGGTGACCTCCTCGAAAATGCGACCTACGAGCAGCAGGTCGCGACCGGTTTCCACCGCATGCCGCCGGCGAACAAGGTCGGCGTCGCGTCGAACCAGGAAGAGTTCCGCATCAAGACCGCAAAGGAGCGAACGAACACCACCGGGTCCGTATGGCTCGGGCTGACCGTCGGGTGCGCCGAGTGCCACGACCACAAGTACGACCCGATCTCCCAGCGCGAGTACTACGAGCTCTTCGCGTTCTTCAACAGCACCGACGAGGCGGAGATCGACGCGCCTCCTCTCGGGGAGTCTCACCACCGGAAGTACCGGGAAGCGCTTGCAGCCTACCGTTCGAAGCCTCGAGAGAACGGCAACAACGAGCCACAGCCACCGAGCTCGAAAGCGCTCGTCCTCCTCGAGCGTGAGCAGAGGCGCGTTTCACACGTCCATCTTCGCGGCAGCTTTCTCGACAAGGGCCAGACGGTGACACCCGGCGTGCCGCACTCCCTGCCCGAGCTGCGACGGCGCGGGGAGACCGCCGATCGTCTGGACCTCGCACGCTGGATCGTCGACCCGCTCCACCCTCTGACCGCTCGCGTCGAGGCCAACCGCATCTGGCAGCGACTCTTCGGCCGCGGTCTCGTGAGCTCACCGGAGAACTTCGGGATCGAGGGACCACGACCGAGCCACCCCGCGCTACTGGACTGGCTGGCGCTCCGTCTCCTGGAGCGAGGCTGGAGCCGCAAGTCGATGGTGCGCGAGATCGTGAGGTCGTCGACCTACCGTCAATCGTCGCGACCTCGACAGGATCTCGCGCGCGTCGATCCCGGCAACCGCCTCCTTGCGAGGCAGAGTCGCTTCGCCGTCGAGGCGGAGATCGTCCGGGACCTGACACTCGCCTCCAGTGGTCTGCTCGAGCCCGCGATCGGAGGACCGAGCGTGCAGCCACCGCTTCCCACCTCGCTCGCCAGCGCCACCGCTCTGAAGAACGAACGCTTCCGCGAGGAGGACACGGGTGCGGACCGCTACCGACGAGGACTCTACATCAACGTACAGCGCACGTTTCTCTATCCGGCGCTGAAGGCGTTCGACGCAGCGGATCCCAATGTCTCCTGCGCCCGACGCGAGCGCTCGAGCTCGCCGCTGCAAGCGCTCACCCTGCTCAACGAACCATCCTTCGTCGAGTGCGCGCGAGCACTCGGCCGGCACCTTGCACAGCTGCCTTGCGGCTCCGGAGCGCGCATCGAGCACGCCTTTCGACGCTGCCTCGGCCGTGCGCCGGAGTCCGCTGAGGTCGACGTGCTGCGCGACCTCGTCGAGCAGCTCGACCGACTCTACACGCTCCGGCCGCAGGACGCTCGAGAGCTGACCGGCGAGGACGACACCAGCGACACCGCCCCCTGGATCGCGGTGGCGCGCACGATCTACAACCTCGAGGAGCTCATCACCCGCGAATGACCTCGACACGAACCACCGAGGACACGCTCCGCGCGACGCGACGGGCCTTCCTGACAAGCTCCGCGAGCGGGCTCGGAGCGGCCGCGCTCGCCTCGCTGATCACGACCGACCACGTGATGGGCGCCGATCGGCCGACCCGACCCACGCCGCACTTCCCTCCGCGAGCGAGGGCAGCCATCTTCATCTTCCTCGCCGGTGGAACGAGCCAGCTGGAGCTCTTCGATCCGAAACCGAAGCTGCGCGAGCTGACGGGCCAGAAGCTGCCGGAGTCGTTCACGAAGAAGGAGCGGTTCGCGTTCATCGAGCCCGAGAAGGCGAGGATCATGCCAAGCCGCTTCGGCTTTCGCCGCTACGGTGACTGCGGAATGGAGATGTCCGAACTGCTTCCGGGGATCGGGGCGGTGGCCGATCGGATCACGTTGGTGCGCTCGACGCACACGGACTCCTTCGACCACGGCCCCGCGGAAATTCTCTTCGCGACCGGCGACGACAGTCCCGGACGACCGAGTGCGGGGGCGTGGATCAGCTACGGCCTCGGAAGCGAGTCACGTGAGCTGCCGTCATACGTCGTGCTGATGACGGGGCGCGGACCCGTGAGTCGGTCGCTGACGTGGGGAAACGCCTTCCTGCCCAACGCGCACGCAGGGGTCCTCTTTCGACAGACGGGCGAGCCGCTGCTCAATCTCTCCAATCCTCCCGGTGTGCCCGTCGAGGCACAGCGAGCACAGCTCGACGCTATCCGCGAGCTCAATCGTCAGCGCTTCAAGAAGGTGCCAGACCCTCGGATCACCGATCGCATCGAGGCGTACGAGCTCGCCTTTCGCATGCAGGCCTCGGCTCCCGGGCTCATCGACCTGCGTGGCGAAAGCGCTCGCACGCACGAGGAATACGGCACGGGACGCCCGGGCGCGGAGGAGGCCGGCTTCGCGACGAACTGTCTCCTGGCGCGACGGCTGGTCGAGCGCGGCGTTCGCTTCGTCAGCCTCTTCCATCGCCGATGGGATCACCACAGCGGCATCCAGGAGAAGCTGCGAAAGAACTGCCACATCGTCGACCGCCCCATCGGCGCGTTGATCCGGGACCTCGAGCAGCGCGGCCTGCTCGACGACACGCTCGTCGTCTGCGGCACCGAGTTCGGCCGTACTCCGGTGACGCAGAACTCCTCGCCAGGGCCTGGCGCGGGCCGCGACCACCATCGCCTCGCCTTCACGACGTGGATGGCCGGCGGCGGCGCGCGCCGCGGCCATGTGGTCGGAGCGACCGACGAGCTCGGCTGGCGACCCGTGGAGAACGCCGTCCACGTACACGACCTCTACGCTACGATTCTGCACCTCTTCGGCATCCGCCACGAGGAGCTGACGTTTCGCCACAGGGGGCTCGACTTCCGCCTGACGGACCAGGGCGGACGCGTCGTCGAGGACGCACTCGCGTGATGCGCCACCCCTGGCTCGCCGGGGGACTCGCTCAGAATTCGCGCCTCGCCTGCTCGAACTCCTCACGTCCGACCTTGAACCGGCTACCGCAGCGCGGGCACTGCGCGTAGACCTCCACGTCCGCTCCGAAGAGCTGGTCGGGCTCGTTGCGGTAGAGCGACGTGAGGATGTCGAGGATCTTTCGCTTGTGGCAACCACAGCGCAAACGCAGGCGCCGCTCTTCGAGAAGCTCGGCGTCATCTCCCTGCAGAAGCTCGAAGGCCGTCTCGCCATCGAGAGAAGCCAGCCACTCGAAGTCCGTATCGGGAAGCGACTGCACCATGAGCACCTCGTTGGCCCGATGGAAGAAGCGCGACGGACGCTGCTCGCTCTGCTCGTAGTACCTCTCGACCATGCCGAAGATGTCGACTCCGTCGACCGAGATCGCCGAGCATGACGCTTCGCCCTTGCCGATCTTGGCCTCGGAGAAGAAAAGGTTGTGATCGCGCGGCTCGACGCCATCGAGAAAAGCCCGACCGACGAGCGTGCTGGCACCGACGTCGGCGGTGAAAAAGAGATTCACGGGCGGCTCCTGGACACTGATGGTCCAGGCGACGTGCTCGTCACGACGACGCGTCAGCATGTGCAGACCGAGCGCGGCAAAACCATCAGCCACGAGCTGTCGCGCGAACGGGTCGATGTCGAGCGAGCACGCCATCAGGTGGAGCTCGAAATCCACGACGAGCGCCCGGAAGTCGCCGAGAAAGGCGACTGCGTCGTGCTCTCGGATCAGGAGGGAGCGCGCTTCTGTACCACGGGGCAGACCATCCATCGTGGTGTCAATTCTACCAGGTACTCCTGGTCGACTTGAGCGGGTCTATTTTTTGACCACCAGACTGTAAAGGACCGGGACCATGAAGAGCGTCATCAGACTGGCGACCGCCATCCCGAAGACCACGCTAACCGCAAACGGCGTCCAGACGCGGCTCGCGCCGCCGAGCCCGAAAGCCAGCGGCAGCAGATTGAAGATCGTCGTACCCGCGGCCAGCAGCACGGGACGAAATCTCTGCCGCGCGGCGGTGAGGATCGCCTCCCAGCGACCGAACCCCTCACGGCGACGGAGGTTGATGAACTCGACGAGCATCAGGCTGTCGTTCACGACGACCCCGGCGAGCCCGATCATCGCGATGAACGCAGGTATCGTGAAGGGCTGCGAACGCATCCAGAGACCGAGCAGCACGCCGAGCGCCCCGAAGGGAACGACCGCCATGACGATCAGCGGCTGGGTGTAGCTGCGAAACTGCCCGGCGAGGAGGACGTAGATCAGCACGAGCGCGATCCAGAAGCTGCGCTTCTGCTCCGCCATGCTCCTGGCGTTCTCCTCGAACTCGCCACCGAACACGAGTCGTACGTCGGAGTGGCGCACGGCAACGTCGGAAAAGATTCTCTCGAGCCGTCGATTCACGGCCGGTCCCGTCGCCACGACCCCGTCGACATTGGCGGTCACGAGTACCGTCCGCCGTGTGTTGTAGTGATAGAAGCTCGAGCTCGACCGCGAGACGTCCACGTCGCTGATCTCGCCGATCGGCACCATCGCCGTGCTCGACCCCTGGACGTCGGCAAGGAGAAGATCCTCGGGCGCGGCACGGTCCTTCTCGTCGTACAGAACGCGGATGTCGACGTCCTCATCGAGGGCGTGGTCCTTGTAGCTCCCCACGAGCAGTCCGTCGTTGGCGCAGCGCAAAGCCATCGCGACATCCCTCGGAAAGAACCCCAACGCCGGGGCGCGGTCCGGATCGGTGTCGAAGCGCAGCTCTCGCGGTCCGAGATCGAGATTGTCGACGATATCCGTCACACCGTCCATACGGCGAAGTTCCGTCTTGATCTCCTCCGCCAGACGCTTCGCCTTGACATAGTCGTTGCACTCGACACGCACCGCGACCGGCTTACCGAGCGGCGGACCGTCATGGGGCGTGAAGATCTCCCAGGAGAGAATCCGGTGTTTCTTCGACTCGCGTGTACGCTTGTGCAGAGCCGCGCGTAGACGGTTGATCACCGCCTCCGGGTTCTCGACGACCTCGGGTCTGTCGACGAGCGAGACCAGGAAGAACGCCAGGTTCGACCCGCGGAGGAAGACCCCGTCGGTCGTCAAGCTGGAGCCGCTGACGGAGTAGTAGTTCTTCAGGAGGTCATCCTCGAGCAGCCGGTCGAGCTCCTCCTCGACCAGCTGCGTCGCCTCCGCAGTACGTTCGACGCCGTAGGAAGGATCGCACTTGATCGTGACGAAGACGGCGTTGAAGTCGCTGATCCAGGGATCTTCGGGAATCTGCATCACGAGCCCGACAAGCAGCAGGCTGATGCCGCCGAGCACCGAGAGAAACGCCAGTCGGAAGCGCAGCACGAACGCGAGCATTCGCTCGTACACCGTGCTCGCGGCAGCGAAGACTCCGACACGCGCACGCTGGAGCCATCCATGCGTCCCCGACTTCAGCCGGTGGCCGAACTCGAGATAGTGAACGGGCAACACGGTGACACACTGGATGACCGAAAAGAACAGCGCGAGGATGACGACTTTCGGCATGTAGCTGAAGAACTTGCCGACAACGCCCCCCTGGAGCAGCAACGGCAGCATCGCCGCGACGGTCGTCAGGCACGCGTTGGTCACCGGCCATGCGACCTCGCAAGTGCCCTTGAACACCGCCTCGCGCATCGGCTCTCCGTTCTCGACACGCCGGTAGATGTTCTCGATGACGATGATCGCGTCATCGACGAGCATGCCGCCGACGAGAACGAGCCCGAAAAGCGTCAGGTTATTGATCGATATGTCGAGCGCCGGAAAGAGGAGGAAGCAGCAGACGTAGCTGAACGGCAGTCCCACGAGAGCAATCAGCGCGTTGCGCAAACCGAGCGAGAAGAAAAGGATTATGGAGACGAAAATCACGCCCAGCAGGAGGTTTTCGAGCAGCACATTGAAGCGGCTGCGGACGATCTCGGACTGATCCGCGACAATGTTGAAATCGATGCCTTCCGGCGCGACGGCGCGAAACTCCTCGATCGACTCCGCACAGAGATCCCGCATGCGGAGGGTGTCGCCATCCGGGTTCTTCGAGACGTTGAGCACGATCGCGCGATCGCCGTTCATGCGGATGATCGTCTCGGCCTTCTCGAAGCCGACCTGTACTCGCGCAACATCACTGACGCGCAGCGGCGAACGTCCCGGGACCGTGCGCACAACGGCACGCTCGAGCGCCAGCGGCTCGCGGTACTCGTCATCGAAGGTGACCCGGGCCTCGTCGCCGCGGTCGAGCTTCGGCCCTCCCGTGGACGACACGCCTGAAGCCTTGCTGGAGACCGTACCGGCGGGATGGGGACGGTTAGTGCGACTCAGTGCACTGACGACCTCGGTCAGTCCGACCCCGTACTTGCGAGCCTCGAGCCGATCGACGAGGACGTGAAGCTCTCTATCTCGGTAGCCGTTATAACGCGCACGCTGCAGACCTGGCAGCTCCGTGAGGACGGCCCGCAGCTCCGTGGCGGTCTCGCGCAGCACGATCTCCGGCAGCCGCGGATCACGAGCCGAGACAACGACCTGGAACAGCGGATAAATCTCGTTCGTCGTCAGCCGCTGTAGAACCGGCTGCTCGGCCTCGTCCGGGAGCTCCACGACACGATCGAGCGCGGCACGCAGGTCGTTGAACGAAGTCTCGAGGGTTTGCTCGTCGAGCGACTCGTCGAACTTAACGTCGATGAAGCTCATGTTGGACTGCGACGTGCTGACGATGCGGTCGACGCCGGGAATATCGTCGATCTCGTCCTCGATCTTCTTCGTGACGAGACGCTCGACCTCCTCGGCACCGGCGCCGTCCCAGTAGGTCGTGATCCACGCCTCATCGAGGTTGACCTCCGGGTAGGAGTCGACCGGAAGCCGCAGGTACACCGCGACACCGACTCCCATGAAGAGGACGAAGGCGAGGTTGACGAGGACGCGCTGCTTCAGCGCCAGGGCGACGATGCCCCTCATCGGCCGTCCTCGACGTGGATCTCGAGGCCGGGACCGAGCTGTTCTATCGGCGAGAGAATGACGACCTCACCGGCGGCGACGCCCGAGCCGACGCTCCAGCTCTCAGGCCGATCCTCGATGGAGCGCAGCTCGACGAAGCGCAGCACGGAACGCGCGACGCCGTCCGACTCGTCGACAAGGTAGAGGGCCTTGCGGCCGTAGTAGTCGATCGTGCACTCCTTCGGCACGAGGACGAGCGGATCCTGGCGCGGCAACTCGAGCCGAACTCGCGCGAAGAGCCCGGGGATCAGACGACGATCGACGTTCGGCACCGAGATCACGACGGGGAAACGCCGCGACATGTCGTTGCTGCCTGCTGGAAGCGTCTTGATCGTGCAACCCGCGACGCGCAGGGGGATGTCGGTCAGGGTGGTGTCGACGTCGAGCAGCTCGAGGTTCACCGCCGTGCCGACACTCAACGCGAGCCGCACTTTGCCCGTCACCTCGACCTCGAGCTCGAGCCGACCGACTTCTCGCAGGAGACCGAGTGGCTGCCCGGCCATCAGGTACTCGCCAACGCGCGCGATGTCTTCGTACCAGACGCCGTCGCGGTCGGCAACAACCGCGCACTTGCGAAGGAAGAGCCGGAACTCGGCCCGACTGGCCTCGTTCTCGAGCAGGGCCGCATCGATGCGACGCTTCTCGGAAAGCCAGCGATCGTGATCCGACTTGCGACCGGAACCTCGACGCTCGAGCTCCTCCTCGCGCTCGAGCTCCTTCGCGATGTAGACGAGCTGAGCCTTCAGCGAGGTCTCTCGAGCGTCCGCCGCCTCGACGCGTCGCCTCCAGACCTCCCCGTCGATCCTCGCGATGGGATCTCCCTCGGTGACAACGTCACCCTCCTTCGTGTGCATATCGAGAAGCTTGCCGTTCGTCTCGACCGGCACACGAATGGTCGCTGGCGAGCGCAGAAACCCGGTCGCCTCGACATGCGCCGGAATCGTCGCTTCGACAAGCCGCACCGTTCGCACGCGCGGAATGAAGGGCTCCGGCAGCGCGACTCCCTGTCTCTGCCCGCGGGCGTACTGCTCCACGAGCAGCACGCCGACAGCAGCAAGCGCCAGACCGACGAGGATGCAGAGCCCGGTGACGGCGCGGTGGCGACCCTTCGAGATGCTTGGTAGTCCCTCGCCGTCACTCACGGCTCGAGGTCCTCGTCGTGGTCGAGCCCGCAGACGAACCGCAGGTACGCCGCGGATCGAAGCACTTCGTAGCGGGCACGGTTCTCGCGAGCGTCCTCGGTTCGCAGCAGGCCCTCCGCCTCGAGGAGCTCCTGGCCGGTGGCTCGTCCCTGCTCGAAGTTCGCCGTGACACGATCGAGGTTCCCTCGGGCGTGCACAACGACCCGGGCGGCGACGTCGACACCCTTGATCGCCAGACGCAGCCCTCGCAAGGCGTCACGCAGCTCGGACTGCACCCGGTGCACGAGAGCGCGGTGCTGCGCTCGCATCTCCCGGGCGCGAGCCTCTAGCTCGTCGACGCGCGCTTGCCGTCGAAGGCCGCTGAAGATCTCCCACTGCGCGTTGAGCCCCCCCGAGAGGACATCCGTCCGCGCAAAGGCGCTGCCGGTCGTGGAGTGCTGGTGGCGAAAGTAGACCCCGACCGTGGGCAACCCGGCGGCACGTTCCGCCCGTCGCGCACTGTCGACCGCCTCGTGCGCAAAGTTCAGCGCCGTCAGCTCCGCACGCTGGACGAAGGCCAGATCCTCCCACGGCAAGTCGCCTTCATCCGGCTCGAGCGGAGCGGTCCCGTGCCGCGCCACGAGCGCCTCGAGCCCCTCCGGTGTCGAGAGCCCCTCCGATGTCGAGAGCCCGAGATCACTCCCCGGCGACAGATCCAGGAGGTGCACGAGATCCTCGACCCGACGCGACGCCAGCCTTCGGAGCTGCAAGGTCTCGAAGCGTCGCCGCTCCAGACGCGCCTCCACGACAAGGACGTCGGCGTCGGTGACGCGGTCCACGGCGCGCAGGTCTCTGGCTCGCGCCAGGGCTCCCTCGAGACTCGTGACGGACGCGCGGGAGACGTCAAGGTCGCGACGCGTCTCGAAAATGCCGAAGTAGACCGAGGCGACCCGGAAGTCGAGCTCCTGCATGGCGCGCACAAGACGTGCCTCGGCGCTACCCTCCTCTTGGAGGCTCGACTGGTGAAGGAAGTGACGCCGGCCCCAGTCGAACGCGTCGTAAGCGAGGACGGTGGTCTGCTCGTACGTCTCCTGGTCGGCGACGACGATCTCGCCTCCGACCGGGTCGCTGAACGAGATCCCCTCGTCGAGACGCACGTAGCTGCCATCGCTGCGCAGATGTGGGAAGTAGAGGCTGCGCACCTGGCGGGTGCGCGCGGACGCGGCTGCGGTTCGCGCGCGCCACTCCTCGACGTTCGGATTGCGCCGACGCGCAAGTCCCTGGAGATCCGTCAGGGAGAGCGGCTGTTCGACCGCATCGATCGCCCCGAGCGCACGCTTCAGGCTTGACGTCGACGCGAGCCCCTCGGAGTCGAGTGGACCGGACGTCCGCCGCAGATCTCGCGGTGCGGAGCGCTCGCGCGGCACCAGGCAACCGCCCGGCAGGACACCGGCGACCACGATCGCGATCGCGCTGAGGCTCTTCGCTGCGGCGCCCGACGAACTCATGCATCGTCCTCCGCGCCCGTGGCAGGCGCATCGGACGCAGGTGGCGCGAAGCGCATACCGTCGAAGAGCATCGTGCGCAGTGACTGCTCGAGGCGCGGCACATCGACATCCCGCCCGGCAAAGACCTGCAGGTACGTGAATCCGTCGACGGCGCACATGATCACCGCCGCCATGTCCCGGGGGTCGAGGTCGCGCCGGATGACGTCGCGCTCCTGCGCCCGCGCGATGCCCCGCGCCAGCGCCTCGCGAAAATCACGGTAGACGTCGCGGACACCGCTGTGGCATTTTTCGCGATAGCGCTCGTCGAAGGAGAGCCGCGCCCAGAGCGTGAAGTAGAGCGGCATGCGCTCGAGAATCGTCGGCACGCCGCAGAGGATCGAATCGAGGACCTGCTCGAGAGTGCGCGCCGGATCAAGAGTGTCGCCAAAGAGCGTCTCGACCGCCTCGCTGTCGGGCTCGAAGCCGCTGAGGCAGACCTCGAGAAAGAGATCCTCCTTCGAGGCGAAATACTCGTAGAGCGTACCCTTGCCGACGCCGCAGGCCTGCGCGATCCGCTCCATCGTCGACGCCTGGAAACCGCTGCGCAGGAAGGCACGGGTGGCCCCGCGCAGCAGATCGTCGCGCTTGAGTTCGGTGCTGGGCCGTCGCGGAGCGTCGCTGGTCACGATCGGTGGGGTTCCCGGATGATTGGCGCCCTGGATAAAACCGACTGGTCGGTCGGTTAAAAGCCATAAACTATTGTGATATAGAATATCAAGATTTTTTCAAAACCGAATATTCGGTCGGTTAGCGAACGAGAAACATCGGTCCGCACGGAATCCTCCGCACGCGGTTCTCGACACCGAGCCCGGAACGAAGCGACCTCGGCAAGCTCCCGGACGCCCCTCACGGCAACCGGCGGGGCATCCTGGCCTCGATCCGTGTACACTGCGGCAGTCGTCGTTCTCTGATCCTGCTCCCCCCGCAACACGGTCGACCGCGAGCCATGCGTCCCAAGCCACTCGTCCCTGCACTGTTTCTCATGGCGATCTCACGGACTCTGGCCGGCGCCGACGACCTGTCCGCGCAGCCGGGGTACGTGCGCTCGGAGTTCATCTACGAACTCGCGCCCTTCCCATCCTGTCACGCCTCGACCGTCGTCCAGGCTCGCGAAGGCCACCTCGTAGGTGCCTGGTTCGGCGGTACGGACGAGGGCAACCCGGACGTCGAGATCTGGCTCTCGCGCAAGGAGAAGAGCGGCTGGACGCTTCCTCAGATGGTCGGCACGGGTCGCCAGAACGACACCACGCGCTACCCGTGCTGGAATCCGGTGCTCTTTCAGCCACGCAAGGGACCACTCCTGCTGTTCTTCAAGGTCGGGCCGAGCCCCTCTCGCTGGTGGGGAGAGATGACGACCTCGAGCGATGGCGGCAAGACGTGGACGCCGCAGACGAGGCTCGAGAATCACCGCATCGGCCCGGTCCGCTGCAAGCCGCTCGAGCTTGCGGACGGGGCCCTGCTCTGCGGCTCTAGCACCGAAAACAAGGGCTGGCGGATTCACTTCGAGCGCACCGCCGACCTCGGCGGGACCTGGACCACGACGGGGGCCATCCACGACGGCAAGGACTACGGCGCCATCCAGCCGACGCTGCTGACCCACGCCGACGGCAGGGTTCAGGCTCTCTGCCGCACACGGCGCTCCGGCGTCATCGTCCAGACCTGGTCGAAGGACCTCGGCAAGACCTGGAGTCGGCTGACCACCACCGGGCTGCCGAATCCGAGTGCCGGCGTCGATGCCATCACACTGAAGGACGGACGCCTTCTTCTCGTCTACAACCACACAAGACGCCGCGGCGACCACCCGCGCAGTCGCGAGATGATCAACGTCGCGATCAGCCGCGACGGCGAGACATGGAGCGCCGCGCTCGTGCTCGAGAACTCCCCGGGTGAGTTCTCCTACCCGGCTGTTATCCAGACAGCGGATGGCCTCGTCCACACGACGTACACCTGGAAGCGTCGCAAGGTGAAGCACGTCGTTATCGACCCCGCGAAGCTGCGACTCGAGCCCATCGCCGACGGCAAGTGGCCCGGGCTCGAGAGCTGGTAGCCCGTCGCTCGACGCGAACCGTGGCAGCTCAGCGCACGCGGCTGCTGCCTCGCAACACGCGGATCTTGAAGCCCAGCGACTGACACACCGCGACCATCTCACCGAAGATGTCGCCATACGCGACCGCGATGTGGTTCGACATGTAGTGCGCCATGACCGTCTCCTGCGAGCAGCCGAGATCGGCCGCCATGAAGGGCCACTGTCGAGTCGTGCCCTCCCACCACTCGTCGCGCACCTTCGACGGTAGCTTGTGGACCTTGCCCGTCCCGACGTCCATCCACAGCTCGTCGTTCTTGATGTACGCACGCGCCCAGGTCATCTCACCCGCCCGGCTCTCTCCGGCGAAGGTGCCGCCGGGAATCGGGAAGTAGCCCGCGGGCTGGCGATACGAGTGCACGCCCTTCAACGAGTCAGCGTCGTGGTTGAACGCGTAGGCACCGCAGGATCCGGAGTTCAGGAGCACCCACAGGAAGCGCCCCTTGTGAACACCGCCCCACCGGACATCGTGGAACATCACGGCCGGGTGGAGCTTCTTCTTCTGGAGAATGCGCTTCATCAACTCCATCGGCACGAGGTTGCCCTGGTCGGCCTCGGTCGCGGTGATCACCGGCTTCCCGTTCGATTCCGGGCGACAGGCCGAGTTGAGCAGACCCTCGCAGAAGTCCGACGGCGGCAGCAGCGGAATGAGCCCGAGCTGGTACTGCCATCCGAGGCAGTCCGCATTGAACTCCTTCATCAGGTCGAGCACCGCGAAGTACATGCGCAGCTGCTCGCGCGTCGCCTCCTCGGTGAAGTCCTCGGCGTCCGTCTCCTCCCAGTGAAAGTGGACCCCCTTCTCGCACACGAAGCGCATTGCAGCATCGACGCGCTTCTCCTTGACGCGCTGCACACGATCGAGCAGCCAGCTCTGATCGACCTTGTGCTCAGCGAAGCCGATACGGCTGAGGAGACGCGCACCGAAGTAGCCGTTGATCATGCCCATCGACGTGTCGCCGAGCATCAGCGCGAGGACGCGCCGTTTGCGAACTTCGGCGACGACACGATCGGCGATCTTCTTGGCCTCCGGCGTCACCTCGGCACTGTAGTGGAGCTCGTCTTCGCCGTAGCGGATCGCTCCCGTGCTCGTCCACTCCTCGAGCCGCTCCATGAAGACACGATCGCGTGTCCAGTCGGAGGAGTCGCTCCAGATACGCGAGAACTTCCGGTTGACGCTCTCGAGACAGGCGCCCGTGTTGAGAAGCGCGACGAGGCCCGGCCAGGTCCCCGAGAAGTTGCTCGCGAGGAGAAGAGGACTGTCTTTTCCCACGACACCGTCACAGGTATGCGGGCCGTATGTCCAGTGGACGAAGACGCCGACCATCGGATCGCCGATCGGACCGAGCTTGCTGATCGACAGATCAGGACGGGTCAAGAACGTGTCGATGAGCTTCGGCCTGCGACCGAGCTTCCTCAAAGCCTTCTCGAGGTTCCTGACAGTGGCCCTCACCTGCGGAAGAGCCCACTCGTTCGGCAGCTCGCGATAATCGCCAGGGAGAAAGATCACGACGTTCTTCGACACGCTCTTGCCCTCTTCGTGGATATTAACTCGAGTGGTATTATCTTCGCGCACCTGCTGCTTGCAAGGGGACCGACCGCATGAGAGAGACGACGTACCTCGCGATCGACCTCGGGGCCGAGAGCGGACGAGCGATACTCGGGCGGCTCGACGGCGAGACGCTGGAGATGGAGGAGGTTCACCGTTTCTCCAACGAGCCAGTGACGATCCACGGGACCCTGTCGTGGGACTTCCCGCAGCTTCTTCGCAACGTACGAGAGGGGATCCGCCGCGGCTCCGAGCGCGCGGGTGGCCGGCTCGACGGCGTCGCGGTCGACAGCTGGGGCGTCGACTTCGGGCTCCTCGACGGCGACGGGAGACTGCTTCGCAACCCGGTTCACTACCGAGACACCGGTCACGTCGGCGTCCTCGAGCGAGTTCTCGAGCGAGTGCCGAGAGAGACCATCTGGTCGCGAACCGGCGTGCAGCTGCTCGAGATCAACACGCTCTTCCAGCTGGTCGCGACGGGCGAGCGCGATCCCGAGCTACTCACCGCCGCAGAGACGCTCCTGCCGATCGCCGACCTCGTCGCGTTCTTCCTCGGCGCCAGGCCCTGCGCGGAGGTTACCCTCGCGAGCACGTCACAGCTTCTCGATGCCCACTCTCACGACTGGAGTGACGAGCTGATCGCGAGTCTGGACCTTCCACGACGGATATTTCCCGAGATCGTCCCGTCCGGGACGGTGACCGGAGCCCTGCGCAAGAGCATCACGAGCGAAGCGGGTCTGTCGCCCCCCCCGCCGATCATCGCTGCGGCCAGTCACGACACGGCCGCGGCAGTCGCTTGCATGCCCGGCTCCGAGCGTCACGGCGCGGCCTACCTCTCCAGCGGCACCTGGTCGCTTCTCGGAGTCGAGGTCGACGCGCCGGTGACCGGGATCAGCGCTCTCGAGAAGGGGTTCACCAACGAGGCCGGCGTGGCGGGCAAGACCCGTCTTCTGACGAACATCACGGGACTCTGGCTGGTGCAGGAATGTCGCCGCCAGTGGGTCGACGAGGGCGTGGAGCTGAGCTACGAGGAGCTCGCCCGACTCGCACGGAACGCCGAGCCGGCGAGGTTCTTCGTCGATCCCGACGACCCGCGATTCGCGGCACCGGGCGACATGCCGTCGCGCATCCGGGAAGCCTGCGCCGAGGCCGGAGGCGATGTCCCTGAATCCCGGGTGGAGATCCTCCGGGTGGTCTTCGAGTCGCTGGCTCGCCGCTACGCCCGGGGGATCGAGGACGTCGAGAGCCTCACGGGCCACAGGGTGGAGCGGCTTCACGTCATGGGAGGCGGAAGCCGCAACGGGCTCCTCAACCAGCTGACCGCAGACGCGGTCGGCCTCCCCGTACTCGCGGGCCCTACCGAGGCGACGGCGATGGGCAACATCCTCGTGCAGGCGCTGGCGACCGGAGCGCTGCGCGACCTCACCGACATCCGCCGTGTCTCCTCCAGCAGCTCCGAGCTCGAGTCCTTTGCGCCACAGCGTTGAGCCCCGACGTCGCTCGCGACGCTGAGCCATCGACCCGCGTCCGCCCGAAGAGGACCCGACGGCCGACCCGCGGACCAGCGACACCCGAAACGGGACTCCGAGGTTCCGATTACAGCGGAAGGACCGTAGAATGGAGCGCGCGCCGACGAACCCCGCTCGCATGGCACCTCATGAAGACGCCGAAGCTGATCCGCTTCGTTTTCGCTCCCACTTTCGTCCCGTTCGTGATCCGTGCTCTGGTACTGGTCAGTGGGCTCACGGCGCTGACCCTGACGGAGACGTTCGATCGACTCTGCAAGTCGCCCCTGATCTCCGTGAACGCCTGGCTGACTCACCACAGCCTCACGCTCTTCGGCACCAAGACGACTCTCAGCGGTAGTGTCGTTTACTCCAGCGATTTCAGCGTCGAGATCGTCGAAGGTTGCACGGGGCTCTTTGTCTTCATCCTGCTCCTCAGCGCCACTGTCGCGTTCCCTGCGAGTTGGAGTCGCCGTCTCACCGGAATCGGGATCGGTGCGGCGATGGTCTTTGTCGTCAACTGGGCGCGCATCGTGTCGCTCTTCTACCTCGGCCGAGCGTATCCTGACCTCTTCGAAGAGTTCCACGTCTACGTCTGGCAAGGCGTGATCATTGTCCTCGTCACCCTCTACTGGTACACCTGGGCGCTCCGCTTCTCGGGTAGCGATATCGCTTCCGAGGCCTGAGCCGCGCTTTCTCCTCTGGGCCGTCGCCTCGTTCGCCCTCTGCGTCGGCGCGTGGATCGTCCTCCGTGAGCACTACACGCAGACGATCATCGCGCAGGGCTGTCGTGCGATGGTGTGGTACGCGGAGAGCAAGGGGGTGTCCGGAATGAAGGCGGAGGAGATCATCCTCGTCGAGGACGGGAAGTACTTCCTGAACTCCGGCATCGACCGTAGCGATGGCACACCCGTCCGTCCGGAGCTGCGCGCGATTCACATCGTCAGCTGGACGAGCG
>CAYMLL010000039.1:0-20008 GCA_964390645.1 uncultured Planctomycetia bacterium
GGGGCGTGGTCTACGCGTCCAACGAGGTTCACCACAGCGCGCTCAAGGCACCGCGCATCGCGGGCATTCCGGCTTCCAACGTTCGGACCGTGGACGTCGACGAACACTACCGCCTGCGGGTCGACGAGCTCGAGCGAGCGATCTCCGAGGACCGAGATCGTGGCTTGCGTCCCTTCTTTGTCTGCGCCAGCGCCGGAACCGTGAACACCGGTACGGTCGATCCGCTGGATTCCATCGCGAACCTGTGCGCGCGTGAAAAGGTCTGGTTCCACGTCGACGGCGCCTACGGCGGCGCGTTCCGCCTCGTGCCGGAGCTGGAGGAGACCTTCCGCGGTATGGAGCGAGCCGACTCCGTCGCCATGGACCCGCACAAGGGTCTCTTTCTCGCCTACGGAACCGGTGCCCTGCTGGTGCGCGATCTGCGCGACCTGCGACGCGCGTTTTCTGCGACCGGGTCGTACATGCCGGGACTGCGGCAAGACGAGACACAGATCGACTTCTGCGAGCACACGAACGAGCTGTCGCGCGAGTGGCGGGGCCTGCGCCTCTGGCTGCCGTTCAAGCTCCACGGGATCCGGGCCTTCCGGGAGTCCCTGAAGCAGAAACGCCGGCTGGCGCTGCGTGCCTACGACGCGATTCGTGACGAGCCGGACACCGACGTGACGGCTCCGCCCGACCTCTCGCTCTTCGCGTTTCGCCAGCGCTTCGAAGATGTCGACACGGAGGAGGAGAACCGACGCAATCGCGCTCTCCTCGAGCGCATCAACAGCCCCCGACGCTTCATGCTCACCGGAACGGAGATCGCCGGAGTGTACTGGCTGCGAGTATGCGTTCTCCACATGCGAACCCGCGACGACCACATCGACGGCGCGATCTCGGTGATCCGCGATTGCCTGCAGGAAGCTCGATCGTGAACCGCACCTGGAAGCCGGTCGAAGGAGCTCTCGACGACGTCATCCGCGAGCTTTCGCGCCCGCTCGAGGCGATCGCCCGAGGCGAGGTGCCGGCGGTGATCCTTCGCGGTGCGTTCCCGCGCGACACCGGTGCGAGCATCGTCGCCAGACTCATCGACCGCGGCCTCCTCTACGATCCCGGCCGGCCGGCGCCGGAGAGCTTTCACGCAGAGTCCGTTCCCGAGGGCACCGTCCGGGTCGGTCTGGACGCGGACCGGGACCGGAGCCAGACACGTCCCTTCACCTCGAAAGCCCGGCCCGCAACCGAGCGAAAGCGTCGCATCGACATCGGATCGAGCCTCGGCTATCGGGGCTCCGACCCTGCCGCGTTCTTCGCGCACGCAGCCGAGTCGAACCGTCTCTTCGCGACTCTCTTCGACGGCATGGACGATCCGGTGGCGACGCTCTACGACGCGCTCACGTCCCTGTCCATCGACAAGCGGGCGGTCACCGCGCGTGAGCCGGACGGCCGAAAGTACGGCTGCGCGATCATCCGAGCGCACTACGGCAGCTACACCTATCATCCGCACTTCGACTCCGTCCGCCTTCGTGAGCTACGCGAGACCTACGCCGTCCATCGCTTCGAGCATCAGTTCGCGGGCGTTCTCGTGATGCAGAACGCCGAGAGCGGCGGCGACAGTGCCCAGTGCATCATCCATCGCTATCTCTGGGACAAGGAGGTGCAGCCCCATCTCGACGCGGGTACCTTCCACGACTTCGCGCGGCAGCGCGACATCGAAAGTTGCCGCGTGCATCTCGAGCCTGGCGACCTCTACTTCTTCAACACGCGGTCGATCCACGAAGTTCCGGGGCTCGATGCCGACGTGCCACGCGTGGTGCTCGCGACCTTCATCGGCTACAGCCTGGACGACGACGATATCTTCGTCTGGTCCTGAGATCGGCTCGCGGACGCGTCGCTACTCACGCGCCACCGAGCGGCACGCCGCCGTCATGTCCGATTCCCCCATGCCCCGCTCCTGCAGTTCGCGAAAGGTCGCGAGCGCCACACCGGCAGCGTCGAGGCGCAAGTCGAGCTCGTCTGCAAGTCCGCGGATGATCGAGAGATCCTTGACGATGTTGCGCAGCGGCGCTCCCTCACGATCGTAATCCCGCGTGGCTATGATCGGTGCGCCACGCTCGAGCATGCGGCTCTGCCCCCAGGCGTTGGTGAGAATCCGGAGCAGCTTGTCGAGCTCGACCCCGGCACCACGAGCCATCGTCAGCGCCTCGCACGTCGCGAGGGAGTTGACGCCGACAAGGAGCTGATTCGCGAGCTTCGTCGACGTGCCCGCGCCGCATTCCCCCATCCGGAGCACGGTCTCGCCCATGGCGTCCAGGCAGGGCTTCGCCGTCTCGAAGCCGGTCTCGGACCCACCGACCATGATCGCGAGCGTGCCTTCCTTCGCACCCTCCGGACCGCCGCTGATCGGGGCGTCCAGAAACTCCGCTCCCCTTTCCGCGAACGCCGCATGACAGTCGCGAGACGTGCCCGGATCAACCGTGCCATGATCGACGACGACCTGCCCGGCACGCGCCACCGAGATCAGCCCCGCGTCGCCGAGCAGAACCTGCCGGCTGGTCTCGATATCCGCAAGACAGCTCGACACCACGTCCGCTCGCTCCCCGACCTCTGCGACCGATCCGCAGACGTGAGCGCCCCGAGATGCCAGGATCCGCGACTTCTCCGACGATCGATTCCAGACGGCGAGCTCGAACCCGGCGCAGAGCAGGTTCGACGCCATCGGAAGACCCATGTTGCCGAGACCGATGAAGCCGACGCGCATGATATTCCGACTCCCCGCTGCGGTGGAGCTCCTCCTCTCCTACTTCACGGCGACGATGTAACAGATCCACGAACGCGAATCGTCTCCACGGGTGCTCCGGCGAAACACCCCGTTCCCGCCCCCGTCCGAGTGATCCGTGCCTTCCCAGTAGACCTCGACCGTCCGGAAGCCGGCTTCGCTCAGCAGGTCCTGGATCTCGGGCAGGCTCCACAGCCGCCAGTCGTAGGAGAAGGCGCGGCGCATGCGCGTGCCATCGTCGAAGTCGAAGTGGATGTGGCAGAGCGTCTCGCCGGTGATCGGGTTGTACTTCGCCTGATCCCAGACGTAGTCGAACTCCTCGCCCTCCTCCTCCACCCTGCGGGACTCCTCCTGCTCGACCTGAGCGTCGGGCCCCCCGTAGAGATCGAGGAAGAACAGCCCGCCGCGGTCGAGGGTCTGGTGGACACGCCGGCAGTAGTCGAGCAGCGTCTGGCGCGCCTTGAACACGAAGTACGAGAAATTGAACGCGACGACGATGTCCGCGCCCGGCCCTCCGGAAGCGAACTCGTATCCCGTCGCATCCAGCACGTCACACTCCACCAGCGAGACCCGGTCGGCCTTGCCGTCCAGACGCGAGACATTCGCCTCGAGGCCCCACTCGAGGGTCGGAGCGTGCAGGTCGAGTCCGACCGCCTCACCGTCCGGAATGCGCCGCACCCACTCGCACGCGAGAATTCCGGTACCGCAGAAATCCTCGCGCAATCGGCGTGGCTCCCGGCCCCGATGCCGTTTGTAGACTCGACGGATAAATCCCACCTCGAACTCGGGGTTCTGGACCGACAGCTGGTAGAGGATGTGCTTAGGCGGTCTTCGCGGTCGTGAACGCATGGCACGTATATAGCGGTCCGGTCATGGGTCTTGCAAGGACGTGGCTACAGGGAGGACGCAGAACGGGGAGAAGGTGCGGCCCGGAGCCGGGAAACGAAAGCTCGCTCGTGAACGCGAACCGGATGAAGGCCGTCCCGCCCTGTGATATGCTGGTGCTGTTTTCCGAGGCTCCGGGAGAGACCCATGCTCGAGCTCAGCGGAGACGGCAAGGCCCACACCTGCGACGGGCTCTCGCGCCGTGACTTCCTGCACGTAGGCGCGCTCGGCGCCGTCGGGCTGAATCTGACTCATCTGGCCGCGGCCCAGGCGGCCGGCGCCACCGATGGTGACGAGGAACGGGCCTGCATCATGATCTTCAACCTCGGAGCGCCGAGTCAGCTCGACCTCTTCGACATGAAGCCTGACGCACCTCGCGAGATCCGCGGGCCGTTCCGGCCGATTCGTACCGCGAGCGACGCGTTCGAGGTCTCCGAGGTGCTGCCGCTGCACGCGAAGCACGCCGACAAGTTCTCGCTGGTGCGCAGCTGCCATCACGACGCCGCCGCCGTACACGATACCGGCCATCAGATGATGCAGACCGGCCGCCTCTTCCGGGGCGGAATAAACTCTCCACACGCGGGGTGCGTCCTCGGCTACCTCCGGGGACGGCGCTCGGACCTTCCGCCTCACGTCGTGCTTCCGGAGCCGATGGGGCCGACGGGCGGCGACCTCCCCCATGGTCAGGACGCCGGCTTCCTCGGCAAGACGAACGACCCCTTCGCGCTCATGGCCGACCCTTCCAAGAACGGCTTCCAGGTGCCCGACTTGCTGCCTCCACCGGGTATCGGCGAGGCACGCCTGCAGCGCCGCCGGCGGCTACGCGATATCGTCGACAAGTCCGTCGATCGATTCGAGGCCAGCGAGTCAGCGAAGCTGATGGACAGCAACTTCGAGTCGGCCTTCCGGATGATTACGAGCACCCGCGCGCGCGTGGCCTTCGAGCTCTCGCGCGAGCCCATGAAGACGCGGGAGCGCTACGGGATGAACCGCTTCGGGCAGTGCTGCCTCCTCGCCCGTCGCCTGATCGAGGCCGGCGTCCGCTTCGTTACCGTGAACACGTTCCTGACGGTCTTCAACGAGATCACCTGGGACATCCACGGCTCGAAGCCCTTCACGTCGATCGAGGGTATGCGAGACATCGTCTGCCCGATGTACGACAAGGCCTACACCGCTCTGCTCGAAGATCTCTCCGCACGCGGCATGCTCGACAAGACGCTCGTCTGCAACCTCGCGGAGTTCGGTCGCACACCGAAGGTCAATCCGGCCGGCGGCCGGGATCACTGGCCACAGTGCTGGAGCGTCTACTTCGCCGGGGGCGGCATCAAGGGTGGCCGCGTGGTCGGCTCGAGCGACGAGATCGGCGCCTTCCCGGCGGAACGCCCCGTCGAGCCGTCGAACGTCGTCGCGACGATCTACCGCAGCCTCGGACTGAAGCTGGACCAGACACTACCCGGCCCGCAATCCCGTCCCTACCCTCTCGTCGACTATGGCGTGCATGAGATCCGTGAGCTCTTCTGAGCGATTCGCCACCTCCGGCAAGGTCGCATGCGTCCTGCTCGTCCCTCTGGCACTCGCTGCGACCGCGCGAGCACAAGCCCCGCCATCGCTGACGATCCTCCCTTCAAAGGTCGAGCTCCGCGGGCCTCTGGCCCGGCAGCGGATCGTCGTCGAAGAGCAGCTCGGCAAGCATCTCGTGGGTGAGGTCACGGACAACGTGTCCTTCGGCTCGACGGATCCGAGCGTGGTGCGCGTCGAGGATGGCGTACTCGTGCCTGTCAGCGATGGCTCGGCCCGGGTCGTCGCGCTGCACGACGGAAGAGCTGCCGCCATCGACGTGACCGTCCGCGACCAGGACCGACCGTTCGCCTGGAGCTTCCGCAATCACGTGCAGTCGGTGCTCGCGAAGGCCTCCTGCAACTCGGGATCCTGTCACGGCGCGATCGCCGGACAGAACGGCTTCCGGCTGTCCTTACGCGGCTACGACACGCTCGGCGACTTCTTTCACATCACGCGGGACGCCGGCGGACGGCGCATCGTGCCGAGCGATCCCGGACGCAGCCTCCTGCTCCTGAAGCCGACGGGCGTGGTGCCCCACAAGGGTGGTGTGCGATTCGAGACGACGTCGCTCGAGTACCGGGTCCTCGCGGAGTGGATCGGACGAGGTGCGCCCGCCCCGCGAGATGACGAGCCGCGGATCGAGCGCATCGAGCTCATCCCACCTCACGTGGTCCTGCGTCCCGGCGCGTCGCAACAGCTGCTCGTGCGGGCATGGTTCGACGACGGCCGCAGCGAGGACGTCACCCGGTGGGCGAAGTACACCGCGACGAACGCCTCTGTCGCCCACGTCGACGAGGGCGGTCGAGTATCGGCCCGCGGACACGGTGAAGGCGCGATCACCGCGTGGTACCAGAGCCTTCTCGTCGTCACACGCATCGCGTCTCCCTTCGATCACGACGTGGCGCCGGAGGTTTACGCACAGTCTCCTCGACGGAGCTTCATCGACGAGATCGTCCTGCGAAAGCTCGAGAGCCTCCGCATCGAGCCGTCGCCGCGGGCGACAGACGCCGTCTTCGTGCGCAGAGCATTCGTCGACACCATCGGAGTGCTGCCGTCCGCCGACGAGGTTCGCGCTTTCCTCGCCGACCCGTCGAAGGACAAGCGCGACCGGCTCATCGACGATCTCCTCGACCGCCCCGAGTTCGTCGACTACTGGGCCTACAAGTGGTCGGACCTGCTGCTCGTCAACGGAAAGAGGCTCCCTCCTGCCGCGATGTGGTCCTACTACTCGTGGATCCGGGACAATGTCGAGGCGGGAACTCCGTGGGACGAGTTCGCACGACGTATCGTGACCGCGCGGGGCAGCACACTCGAGAACGGGGCCGCAAACTTCTTCGTCCTGCACCGCGATCCGCCCGCGATGGCCGAGACCACGTCGATCACCTTTCTCGGCACGTCGATCACGTGTGCGAGGTGCCACAACCACCCGCTCGAGAAGTGGACGAACGACCAGTACTACGCCATGGCGAACCTCTTCGCGCGGGTGCGGACGAAGAGCGCGACGGGCGCCGGGAACGTGGTCGTCTTCGACGCCACCGAGGGCGACCTGCTCCAGCCCCTCACCGGCAAGCCGCGAGCACCGAGTCCACTCGACGGCGAACCCCTGCCACTCGACTCGAACGCCGACCGACGAGCCCACCTTGCCGGATGGCTGACGCACCCGGACAACCCCTACTTCGCCCGCGCGATCGTCAATCGCATCTGGGCAAACTTCCTCGGCGTCGGGCTTGTCGAGAGCGTCGACGACCTTCGCATGTCGAATCCGGCAAGCAACGAGGAGCTGCTCTCGGCGCTCGCTCGGCACCTGGTCGACGAGCGCTTCGATCTCGAGTCCCTGATGCGGACGATTCTGCGCTCCGAGACCTACCAGCGCTCCAGCCAGGTGCTCGCTTCCAACCGTGCGGATGATCGTCTCTACTCTCGATACTACCCGCGGAGGATCATGGCCGAGGTGCTGCTCGACGCGCTATCGCGGGCCTCGGGAGTCCCGACGGAGTTCCCCGGCTATCCGCGGGGCTGGCGTGCCACCCAGCTTCCCGACTCGAACATCGCGTCGTACTTCCTGAAGTCCTTCGGTCGGCCGAACCGAGAGGTCAACTGCGCCTGCGAACGCACGGATGAGCCCAGCATGGCGCAGGTGCTGCACATGGTGAACGGCGACACGATCAACGAAAAGATCGCCGCCGAGGACGGTCGGATCACGGCGCTGCTGGCCGCCGGGATCGACGATGTCCGGATCATCGAGGAGGCCTTTCTCGGCGCCCTCGCGCGCTTCCCCACGGACGACGAGCGCCGCCGCATCGCGGCGGAGCTCTCCAGAGTGCCCCGGGAAGAGCGACGGGAGGCTATCGAGGATCTCTTCTGGAGCCTCCTGACGAGCAGGGAGTTTCTCTTCCATCGATGAGTCGCCCTCGAACATGCGTGTGACAACTCTCATCACCATCATCAGTGTCGCCGTCTCGGTGGCGCGTGGCAGCACGGTGGCCACCGCGCAGGGCGAAGTCGACTTCACACGCGATGTGGCACCGATCTTCACGCGACATTGCACGAGCTGTCACAACGACGACGACGAGAAGGGTGAGCTCGTTCTCGAGACCTACCCGGACGTGATCCGGGGAGGAGAAGGCGGCGACGTCATCACCCCGGAGCGGAGCGCGGAGAGCCGACTGCTTCGACTCATCAAGACCGACGACAAGACTCGCATGCCTCCGGGAAAGCGCAGACGCCTGACCGCCGCCGAGATCGCGATCATCGAGCGCTGGGTCGACGAAGGGGCGAAGCCTCCGTCGTCGATCGCACCAAGGCCGCGAGCGGTAACGATCCCGAGGATCGAGCCACTGGTACGGAAGCCGTCCCCGGTGACATCGATCGCGTACGCTCCCGACGGCCACCGGCTCGCTGTAGCACGCCACGGAAAGGTCGAGCTGCTCGACGTCAACGATCGGCGTGTCGTCCAGGAGCTTCCATGTGACCGCCACCAGGTCGCGGTCGTCCGCTTCACGCCGGACGGAAGTCGCCTCGTGGCAGCAGGTGGGCAACCGGGCATCGGAGGCGAAATCTGGGTCTGGGACACGAGCACGCTCGAGCGTTTGGCGCGCCTCGACGGCCATGCGGACTCGATCCATGGCCTGGCGGTGGCGCCGGACGGCGAGCTCATCGCGACCGGGAGCTACGACCACGAGATTCGGCTCTGGAGCCTGTCGAAGCGGGTAGAGCTGCGTACCCTCGGTGGACACAACGGCGCGGTGCACGGACTCGACTTCCGGCGCGACGGCAAGATTCTCGCGAGTGCCAGCGCGGACCGCACGGCGAAGCTCTGGGACGTTACCAGCGGCGCGCGACTCGAGACCTTCGGCCAGCCCCTGAAGCGACAGGACACGATCGCTTTCGCTCCCGACGGCGCCTCCGTGATGGCGGCAGGCGGCGACCACCGTATCCGCAGCTGGGAAGTCAGCGCGACGGCAACCGAAGGCTCCAATCCGCTGCGCCACGCGCGCTTCGCTCACCATGGGCGCATCGTGGCGCTGGCGTTCTCTCCGACCGGAAGGCTCATCGCCTCGGGCTCTGCCGATCGTACCGTGAAGATCTGGGACGCGGGAACGCTGCGCGAGAAGCTGCTTCTGGAGATCCAGCCGGACTGGCCCAGCTCCCTGGCCTTCTCGCCGGACGGAAAGACACTCGCCGTCGGCCGTCTCGATGGAAGCGTCGAGCTCTACGGCACGGAGTCGGGCAAGCGGCGTGAGGTCGCCGCGCGCCACCGACGAGGCGACGGCTCGACGGCCATCGGGATCGCCGCGATCGCCCCGATCAGCAGCCTGCTTTCGACGATCATCGGAGGAGTCGAGGGCGAGGAGCTGCCTGCGACGCCGGAGATCAGCGCCGCCAGTCCGCGGGGCGTCACGCGCGGCATGACATCCCGCCTCAGGCTCTCCGGCAAGCACCTCGACAAGCTGCGAGACGCACGGGTCGACGCCAAGGGGATCACGGTGAGCCTTCTCGACGACGGTCGGGTGGACGCCGCGAGCGCCTGGATCGAGATCACCCCTGCTGCCGACACCCCTCGCGCTGCTTACGAGCTATCGGTGAGCGGCGAGAACGGCCAGAGCAAGAGCCTGCGACTCTGGATCGACGACATCCCCCAGCACCTCGAGACCGAACCCAACGATCCGACCTCACGCACCTCACGCAACCCGGACTCCGCACGAGAGCTGCCGGAGCTACCGTTCGCGGTCTGGGGCTGCGTGGAGCGCAAGGGAGATCTCGATGCGCACGCCTTCCTGGGGCGCAGGGACCAGGTGATCGTCGTGGACATCGAGGCGACCCGCATGGGCTCCGAGCTCGACGCGTCCATCGCGCTGCTGGACGAAGACGGACGCGTCCTCGCAACCAGCAACGACTTCAACGGCAACCGTGACTCCTTTCTCGCACGGAGCCTGCCACGAGACGGCCGCTACGAGATACGCGTCCGCGACCGGCAGCTCGGCGCGTCGGAGCGGCATTTCTATCGACTCTCGGTCGGTGAGTTCGCCTTCGTCACGGCGCATCATCCGCTGAGCGTCGCCGCAAACGCCGAGACTTCGGTGGAGCTGACGGGACACAACATCGCACAGGACGAACGCGTCACGGTGAAGGCCGGCGACGCCGGCAAGATCGTCCTGCCTCTCGACCCCGAACGGCTACGCTGGCGTCGGAAGCCCGAGGTCGAGGTCAGCGAGGTCGAGATTGTTCTCGAGAGCGAGCCCAACGACTCGGTCGACGACGCGGACCTCCTGCCGGTCCCCGGATCCGTCTGTGGTCGCCTCGGTTCGGAGGGCGATTCGGACCACTTCCGCTTCCGCACGCGACGCGGCCAACGCCTCGTGCTGGAGACCGAGGCCGCCGGCCGTGGTTCACCAGCGGACACGCGCATCGAGATCCTCCATGTCAACGGCCGGCCCGTGGAGCGAGTCCTGCTGCAGGCCACGCGAGACTCGTCGATCACGTTCCGTCCGATCGACTCGAACACGCGGGACGCCCGCGTCGTCAACTGGGAGGAGATGGAGCTCAACGATCTCCTCTACATGGAATCCGAGGTCGTCCGACTGTTCCGCGCGCCGCAGGGCCCCGACTCCGGGTTTCAGTTCTACCCGGCGGCGAACGGGCAGCGTCGCACCTTCTTCGACACGACACCGACCCACCACGCGATCGAGGCCGCCTGCTACGTCGTCGTGCCACATCCCCCGGGAACCTCGATCGTCCCGAACGGTCTCCCCGTGTTCACCCGCCACTTCGAAAATGACGACGACGCGCTGCGAGTCCGTGGTCGCGACTCCCGTGTCGTCTTCGACGCGCCCAGCGACGGCGACTACCTCGTACGCGTCACCGACTCGGGTTCGGCGGGTGGCGATCGATTCGTCTACCGCCTCGTCGCCCGCGTTGCCGCACCCGACTTCCGGGTCGAGCTTCACGGGCGGAACCCGAAGATTCCAGCCGGCAGCGGCAAGGGCTTCTCCGTCAGCGTCGAGCGTGTGGACGACTTTGACGGCGATGTGCGGATCGACGTCAGCGGCGTTCCCCCCGGCTTCCGCGTGACGACACCGCTCGTCGTTCAGGCGGGACACCGGGAAGCCCGCGGCACCATCTGGGCTGCCCCCGACGCGCCGGCAACCCCGGAAGAAGGCTGGACGTCAACCCGCTGTGTCGCGACGGCAACGATCGACGGCAAGGAGGTGCGTCGGGAACTCGCGAATCTGGGAACGATACGCCTCGACGGTCCGTCGAAGCTTCGCGTCTTCCTCGAGCCCTGGCCCGGGCGGTGATCCACGCCCGCGCCGGGCGCCTCGCCGCCCACGGAGTTGCCTGTGGCGCCGGGACGGCCCGTACCGGCCCTGCTGCGCGTGGAGCGCTCCGGCTACGAGGATCTGGTGACGTTCTCGATCGACAACCTTCCCCACGGCGTCATCGTCGACAACATCGGTCTGAACGGAGTCCTGCTTCCAGCGGGCCGCAACGAGCGTCAGGTCTTCATCCGCTGCGCCCGCTGGGTGCTCGAGACGTCTCGCGCCTGTCACGGCGTCGCCAACCAGGAAGGCAGACAGACGACCGCTCCCGCCGTGCTCCACGTGCGCAGGAAGGATGTGGCCGGTCCATCTCGATGAACATGCGTCGAAGTCTCCGTGGCATCTTCGCGGTAGCCCTGTCAGTTCTCCTCTGGGGCTGTGCGACGTCAACCCTTCCCTACACGATTGCCCGCGAGGAGATACTCGTCGACTACGTCACAAACCGCTCGCGGCGGCCCGTCGTCGTCGTCGACCTCGACGACACCGTCGTCGGTAGCAGCTACACGCGCTACGTCGCCCTCTTCTTCGATATCGGTCACACCGACACGCTGCCCTTCCGGCAGGCGGCGACGAGCCTGGCGCTGATCGAGATCTACGGCTGGAACGTCGTCTTCGTCACCGCACGGCCTGATATCCTCCGGGAGCAGACGCTCGCCTGGCTGGACGTTCACGGCTTCCCCGAGACGCCGGTCATCTTCTCCTCGAGCATACTCTTCGCCGCGCAGTCGAAGGAGGAGTACAAGACCGCGGCGCTCGGGGAGCTGAAACGGCGCGGACTCCGGATCGAGGCGGGCGTCGGCGACAAGGCGACCGACATCGGCGCCTACCTGCGACACGGCCTGCGCCTGGCCTTCGTCGCCGAGGATTCCGACGACCCCGACATCGCCAGGGTCGCCGAGAGGATCGGAGAGGGAGATAAGGCGCACTGGCAGGAGCCCGGCACGGACGGGGCGTGGCCGTCGATCGCATGCTGGTTGACGAAAGGACCGGCTCCACGAACTCCCCGGAAGGCGAGGCCGAATGTGGCCCCGGAGTCGGAATCCGGGTCGGAGTCGGGTCCCCGACCGTCACGGTGAGCCGGAGACGTTCCGGACCGTACGCGCCTGCGGGCCCGCTATCGAGCCTTCTTCCAGGCCGATAGCCCCTTCACCGCCGCCACCAGCAGCTTCGGAGCGGCGACGAGATCGTTCAGGGACACGACCTCGGTCGGCGTGTGCATGTACCTGGACGGCACGCTGAGGAGCCCCATCGGCACGCCGCCACGCGCCTTGTAGATCAGGTCGCCGTCGGTGCCGGTCCGGTTCGCGATCACCTCGTACTGCACCTTCACGTTCGCCTTCTTCGCCGAGGTCTCGAGAAGCTCGATCACCTTGTCGTTGAGCCGCGGCCCTCTGGCGATCGTCGGGCCGTTTCCCAGACGCACGTCCGAAGTGTCGACCCCCCTCAACGCCGGCTGGTCGGAGCCCCACGTGACCTCGAAGACAAAAGCCACAAACCGCGTCAGATCCAAAGCCGAATTCTGCGCGCCCTCACCGCCAATCTCCTCGCAGACGGTGGACAGAGCGATCACACAGGCTTTCGGGGGTGTCGCGCCGAGCAGCCTCAGGGTCTCCGCGCAACAGAAGACCCCGCAGCGGTTGTCGAGGGACTTCGAGCACACGAGCCCCTTGCCGAGCCGCAGCAGGCCGGGACGAAAGGTCGCAGTGTCTCCGGGTCGAACCAGCTTCTCGGCCTCGCTTCTGGACTTGGCGCCGATGTCGATATAGAGGCTCGAGATCTTCTCGACACGGCGACGCTCGTCGCCCGACTGCAGGTGCGTCGGCTTGCGACCGATCACCCCGGGCAGCACCCCCTTGGCAGAGGCCAGCTCGACGATCGTGCCGGGAAGAGTCACGAGGTCGATACCGCCGATCCCACGGAAGGAGAGGAACCCGTTGTCGTCGACACGGTGAACGATGAGCCCGATTTCATCGGCGTGTCCGGTGACGATCACGCGCGGCGAGCCGCCGGGGTTGCGAATGGCGGCGACCGCCCCGTGCGGGCTGCGGACGATCTCGTCGCAATGTGGGGCGACGTAGCTCTCGAAGACCTCCTGGACCGCGCCCTCGCCACCCGACGGCCCCGGGGTCTCGACGAGACGCTGAAGAAACTCGAACGACAGTTTTCGCATCTCTGCCCTCCAGCTGACGATTGCAGGGCGTGGACTATACCAGACGCCCCCGCACTTGTCGCCGCCTCCGCGGCAGGGAGCTTCCACGCGTGACGTCTTCCGGTTCCCCCGGCGACAGGACAAGTCCCTCCGTCGAGCTCGGGGCCTGGAAGCACAGAGTGCTGCTCGGATTCGATCTGTCCCTCGACGGCGACACGCTGTCACCCGTGTCTCTGCTCACCGGGACCGTCTCGCACACGTCTTGCTGCCCCGACCCCACGTCGACCATACCGCTGACGCGCCGACTCCGGAGGGTGAGGGTCCGTGCCCGCTCTTTCCCGGGTCCGAACGCGTGCTGCAGTGCTCCGATCTGGTCGACGTCGAGCTCGGAAACCCGCGCCCGTGTGAGTCGGACCTCCAGGCGCGCCGGCGGGCGCCGATCCTCCGGGCGCGAGGGCCCCCGGCTGTCCTCCGTGCACAGGAGAGCCCGGCTATCCTCCGTGCACGAGGGATATCCTCTCCCGGGCGATCTCTGCCACGGCTCGCACCCACGAGTCCGCGCTGTTGAGCGAAGGCACCAGCTGCAGGTCCTCGCCGCCACGCTCGATGAAGTCGTCTCTGGCACGCATGCCTATCTCCTCGAGCGTCTCGAGACCGTCCGCCACGAAGGCTGGACAGAGGACAGCGACCTTCTTGACCCCGCTTCGAGCTAGCTCGTTGACACGCACATCGGTGTACGGAAGGACCCACGGGTCACGGCCGAGGCGCGACTGAAAGGTCACCTCCCAGGATCCCTCATCGAGAGCCAGTCGTGAAGCGATGCCTCGCGCCGTGGCGAAGCACTGCGCGCGGTAGCAGTTGCGGTTCGCTCCACAGATCGCGTCGCAACAGTCGTTCGAGGCGAGACAATGCGAGGCACCCGGCGACTCGTCGCTCTTGCGGACGTGACGCTCGGGGAGCCCGTGAAAGCTGAAAATCACTCGCTCGGGCTTCATGTCGTCCAACGTGACCCGGGCGACGTCCGCGAAAGCGTCGAGAAAGGCGGGATGGTCGTAGAAAGGGGGCACGATCCGGAGCGACGGCACGTTCCAGTGCCTGCAGGCCTCCTCGAAGACCTTCTCGATCGCCGACCCGCTCGCCGCTGACGAGTACTGTGGAAAGAGCGGAAAGACGACGATCTGATCGATACGGGCGCGGCGGAACGCCTCCAGAGCCGATGCGATCGAGGGATTCCCGTAGCGCATCGCGAGCTCGACCTGCACCTCGTCACCGAAGAGATCCGCGACCTTCGCGACCAGGTCGAGGCCGTGAAACATCAGGGGCGACCCTCGGTCGGTCCAGACCTTCTCGTAGGCTTCGGCAGTTTCCCTCGGCCGTTTCGGCAGGATGAAGGCGTGGACGAGAAGCCACCGCTTGAGGAACCCGATATCGAGCACTCGAGGGTCCATCAGGAACTCCTCGAGGTAGGTTTTGACAGCAGCCGGGCGCGGATTGTCCGGCGTACCGAGATTGAGGAGCATCAGTCCCGAGCGAGGCATGAGTGTCGATTTCTCCGGACGGCAAGCCCTGCGCGACGAGATCTCAAGAGCGGAATTGTACCGGCGCCCCCGAGAGCCGGCGAGCGTTTTCGGGCTCCAGGATCAGTGCCCGGCCCCGAAGAGCACCGCGTTGAAGAAGAGCCGCTGAAGAGTCGGGGACGCCGCCCGGAAGTTTGGATCGTCCGCGAAGCCGACGACATGGCCCCGGCCCAGAGACTGGTAAATGAGGTACGGCTTGCCGGCGAGCAGGTCGAGAGTCCCGGGCCAGCAGAAGCCGCTCGTCAGCAGTTCCTCGCGACCGACGAAGGTGACGATCTGGCGCCCCCGGGTCGGCAAGACGGGTGCGAACACCACGTTGCCGCTGAACGCCACGTCGAGGCGCGGGTCGACACCGAAGGACACCCAGTGATCATCGTAAACCGACGCGCGGAGGATCGCGCCCGGCACGGACGCCGGTGACTCCTCCTCGACCTTCTCGTCCTTCGCTCCGTCGTCGACCTTCGCCACCACCTGCTTCACGATACGCGTCGCCAGCAGCCCGACCTCCTCACCCGCGGCCCAGGACGCGGCGCCCTTGACGAGCACGAGTGTGCCGCCGCGCGAGGTCCAGTCGCGCAGCTTCACCGCGAGCGACTCGTCGAAACCGCTCGACGAGCGGTAGCTTCCGTGCGGCAGGATGAGGACGTCGTAGCGTGTCAGATCCAGGCGCCCGAGATTGCGCGCCGAGACGCGGGTGACCGGATACTCGAGGACGCGGTCCAGGAGATACCAGGTGTGACCGACCGAGGGTCTCGTCGGACGGTCCGACACGAGAGCAACTCGCGGAGGCTTCACCCAGCGCACGTGCGGCCCTCCGAAGTGAGCACCCTCGTCGACGTATCCGCTGTCCCTCGCGTGGGCCTGGAGACCCAGCGCTTTCGTCGTGCGCTGAACCGTGTCGTGAAGCGTCGCCGGGTTGTCGCGCACCTTGACGATGAGGGTTCCGCGGGGGAATCTCACACCGCCTGTCTTCAGCGGCTGGTCGGCGACATGGACACGCAACCCTTCGCGAAGCCAGAGTGCGAGAGCCCGCGGAGCGGTCGATCCCTCGGCGGACACGAGATACGCGACGCGCGCCGGACCGCCGACGATGCCGGACCGTCTGGACGGGTCCTCCCCGTCGACGTCGAGCAGGAGGCTCCGGACCTCGGCGCTCACCTGGGATGCCACGCAGTCGACACCGTGCAGGAGGGGCAGTGACCACGCGGTGATGTCGTAGATCTCATCGGGCACCCGGCGCGCGGCCCTCTCGAGTTGACGCGCGCGGAACTCGTCCCCCATGTCGACGTGACGATCGAGCAGCGCCCTCACGAGCCGACCGGCAGGCTGGGCCACGGGAACGTGGTAGCTCCCCGCGGGCGCGGATCTCTCCCCCACCGAGCCGTCCACCGAACGGCGCCCCTTGACGGCGACGTCCTCCGTCACACGCCGCACCTCGATACCGTTGCGAACGAGCAGCCGTGCCAGGGAGAGCGCGCGCAGCGGCCTCTCGCCCTCCAGAAGGAAGTAGTCCCTAACCTCGCCCTCGCGGCCGAGCCGGATCGTGTCCTTGAACACCTCGTGAAAGTCGGAGACGAGGGCCTTGCGACTGCCGGCCGCCGCCGTGATCGTCGCGATGCCGCTCGCGTAGTGGTGACGCACCGCGTCTCGATACGTCAACACGAGCCCGTCGTCCCGATCGACCACCAGCCCGCGCGCTCCCGCCTGCTCCCAGAGGATGCCGATCGCTCCCTGCAAGGTCGGCCAGCTGTCGCCATATCCGGGGTAGAATGCGTCGAACATCTCGCGCGTAGTGTACGAGAAGCCGAGTTCGTCAAAGCGTTCCGCGTGACGGCGTCCGATGCGGTCGAACCACTCGCGCTGCCGCGGCAAGAAGAGTTCGCTCACCGGCTCCGCCGGCGGAGCGAAGAAATAGGTGCCGTTGCGCCCCATCTCGTGAGCATCGACGAACACGTGCGGTCGCCAGTGCAGAAAGGACGTTACCCGGGCACGCGACTCCACCTGCGCCTGCAGGAACCAGTCACGGTTGAGGTCGAAGAGGTAGTGGTTCGCCCGCCCTCCCGGCCACCGCTCCGTGTGCTCCGTGGCCACAGGGTCCGACTGCGGGAAGACTCCGCGAGTTTCGCGATAGACGCTGACGAAGCGGTCCCGTCCATCCGGGTTCTGCAGCGGGTCGATGATGACGACGACATTCTCGAGCAGCTCCTGCGTCGCCGCTCGTCGGTCCGCAAGGAGGTGGTAGGCCGTCAGCAACGCGGCGTCCGATCCCGACGACTCGTTGCCGTGCACCGTGTAACCGAGCCAGACGATCGCCGGCAACCGTGCCGAGATCTCCTGGGCCTCCGCGCTGTCGATCTTCCGCGGGTCGGCAAGCCGGAGGTTCTCGGAGCGAATCTCCTCCAGCCGCTCGATATTCCCTGCCGACGAGATCGCCAGGTACCACATCGCGCGGCCCTCGTAGGACTCCCCGTACTTGCGCAGCCGCGTGCGGAAAGGAGTCGCCGCGTCCAGAGCGGTCAGGTAGCGCTCGATTTCGGAGTGGCTCGACACGTCCTCCGCAAAGCGGTGGCCGACGATCTGCAGCATCGTCGGGATCTGGCGATCCACCTGGATCTCCGGATCCGGGAGCATCCACCACAAATCGTCACCTCGCGGGCCGTTCGACCCGTCCGTCGACAACTGTGCTTGTGCCGCAAGGCGAATGGAAGTACATACGACAAGAGCGCACAAGGAGACCGGGATTGACCTGCGGCAGCGGCACATGAATCGTCCTTCGCGTCCTGTATCGGGAACCCACTCGGCTCGATTATCTCATTTCGAGCGCGCTCCGTCAGGCCGTTTCTCGTGGCTCGTATCCGCTCTCCTCCTCGCGGGCTTCGCAGGCCATGAAGCCAGCGCCCAGGAGCCACTGTCCGACGTGAGAGACCGCGACTGGGACCGGGCCTTCACACGCACGAAGGGCTGGACGGGCGCTGACGGCGCTTACTCGGTCGATCTCGAGGGCCGGACGCTCTGGCTCTACTCCGACACCTGGGTCGGTACCGTCGCGAAAGGCAAGCACGCGCCGGGCTCACGTCTCGTCAATAACACGATCGGCGTTCACACCACGCCGGCAAGAGGCTCACCGCCGAAGCCCGAGTCGCTGCGATTCCGGTGGGGACCGAAGACCGACGAGGGGCATCCCAGCGCCTGGATCATTCCGGATCCTGCGCGAGTGCCGCTGCAGGGGCCCGACAAGGACGCGAAGTCGTGGTACTGGATCCTCGACGGCGAGGTCGTGCGCGTCCGCCGCGACCGTCGCAGGCTCGTGTTCTTTCTCGCGCACATCGGCAAGCGCCCGAACGCCACGGGTGTCTGGTCCTTCGAGAGTGTTGGCGGCGCGATCGCCATTGTCGACAACCACGACGACGACCCGGCGCGCTGGAGAATCGAACAGCACCCACTCCCGCACGCGATCGGCCGGCGGGACCCTCGCACGAAGAAGGGAGCGGTTCCGACGAGCTGGGGCGCCGCGGTCTGGGCCGACAGGGATCCACGACGCGAGGCGGATCTCCTCTACATCTGGGGTATCCGCGAGACCGCGCCGCTCGACAAGAAGCTGCTCATCGCACGGGTCGATGCGGCCTCCACGGAAAATCCATCCTCCTGGCGCTTCTTCGATGGCAAGAGCTGGTCCTCCACTCCCGGCGATGCCAGGCCAATCGCCGGCGGGCTCGTCAACGAGCTCAGCGTGGATCAAGTCGAGCACGCTGGAAAATCGCGTTTCGTCATGGTCCACAGCGAGCCGGTATTCGGCCCGCGCATTTTTGTCCGCACCGCCAGGAGCCCCGAGGGACCGTGGTCGGATCGCCGCGCGGTGCACCACATCACCGGCCTCGACGCGAAGGCCCAGCACTTTCCCTACGCCGCCAAGGGCCATGCACACCTCTCCCGGGCCGGGGAGCTGCTGATCACCTACGTCGTCAACTCCCACGACTTCTGGAAGATGGTGGGCGATGCGAGCATCTACCGCCCCCGCTTCGTACGCGTGCCGCTCACGGCAGTCCTCGCGGACTGAGGACCTGACCGGGGTAGAGCTCTTGCACGCTCGCGAAGCTCTCGGCACCCTGTCACTCCGGGAGAGAGAACGCCCGCGATCCTCGGGAACGATCCACGACGCCCCCTCGTGCCTGAAAGGAGAGCTCAGACCGACATGTCCGACGCCACAACCACGATCGAGGAGCTCCGCAACGCCGTCGCGGCCTTCGTCGAGGCTCGCGACTGGGGCCGCTTCCACGACCCGAAGAACCTCGCCATGGCGATCGCCGTCGAGGCAGCCGAGCTCATGGAGCACACTCAGTGGGCTCGCAGCGAGGAGATCCCTGCACGTCTCGCGAACGACACGACCCGAGCCGCGATCGCGGATGAGCTCGCAGACGTCTTCTGCTACGTGCTGTCGTTCGCGAACGCGACAGGAATCGACATCGCGACGGCGGTGCGAAGAAAGATGGAGAAGAACGAGCGGAAGTACCCGGCGCAGGACTACCGGGGAAGGTACGAGTAGAGGGGTGACCCACGAACGCCCGGAGAGATCCTGCCGGATTCCCCTCTCGCCCCTACCTCGCGACGAGCATCACGACACTACGCTCCGCCACCCGGTATGACTCCTTCTCGTACGGTTCCGCCTCTCCCGGCTCCCGCAGATCGAGCGGCGACTCCAGCGACGTGTCGACGACGCGGGACCAGCTCTTCCCTCCGGGGGCGGCAGGCAGGGCGAAATCGAGCGTCTCGACGTGTGCGCTGACGGCAATCCAGTACGCACCCTCCGCGGGACTGCCGCGCACCTCGATCGCCAACGAGCGTGACTCGTGTAACCAGTCCGGTCGACCGAGCTCGACGCCATGAAAGGTGAAACCCGGCGTCGGAGAGACACTCTCGGCCACGAACTCGGACGGCCGCAACAGTGGCAGGAGCTCACGCCAGCGAATCAATGTACGCACGAAGCGCTCGAGATCCTCCCCCTCGGCGTCCGAGTGCCAGTCGATCCAGCTGAGCTCGTTGTCCTGGCAGTACGCGTTGTTGTTTCCGCGCTGCGTGCGGCCGTGCTCATCGCCGCCGAGGATCATCGGCGTGCCGTGCGACAGGAGGAGGATCGACAGCAGGTTCTTCATCTGCCGCAGCCGCAGGGCGGAGATCCCGGCATCGGCCGTCGGCCCCTCGAAACCACAGTTCCAGCCGTGGTTGACGGACTCACCATCACGGCTTTCCTCGCCGTTGGCGTCGT
>CAYMLL010000039.1:20018-33519 GCA_964390645.1 uncultured Planctomycetia bacterium
GCTTCTCCTCGTAGCTTACGAGATCGCGGAGCGTGAAGCCGTCATGACAGGTGACGAAGTTGATGCTGTGCCACGGCCGACCCGAATCCCCCTCGTAGAGGTCGGGACTGCCGCGCATGCGCGAAGCGAGCGCCGAGACCATACCGACGTCGCCGCGGACAAACCGGCGCACGTCATCACGAAACTTGCCGTTCCACTCGGCAAAACGTCCCTGACCAGGAAAGGACCCGACCTGATAGAGGCCGACGGCGTCCCACGCTTCCGCGACCAGTTTGGTGTCCGCGAGCACCGGGTCCGCCGCGATGCGCTCGATCACCGGAGGCCGCTCCAGCGGCTCCCCGTCGGTGCCGCGACAGAGGATCGACGCGAGGTCAAAGCGAAACCCGTCCACATGCATCTCGCACACCCAGTAGCGCAAGCTGTCGAGGATGAGGTCAGCAACGACCGGATGATTGCAGTTGACCGTGTTTCCACAGCCGCTGCAGTTCACGTACTCCCCGGACTCATCATCGACGATGTAGTACGTCGAGTTGTCGATGCCGCGAAAAGACAGCGTCGGTCCCGTGGCGTTACCCTCCGCGGTGTGGTTGAAGACGACGTCGAGGATGACCTCGATTCCGGCCGCGTGGAGCGCCTTCACCAGCCGCTTGAACGAGGTGAGCGACGCGCCGTCTCGACTTTCCCGCGCGTAGGACGCCTTCGGCGAGAAGAAGCTCAGAGGCGAGTAGCCCCAGAAGTTCATGCGTTCGTCACGCGGAACACGAATCACGCGCCTGTACTCGAGATCGTCGAACTCGAAGACCGGCAGCAGCTCGACCGTGGTCACGCCGAGCCCGACGAGATACGGGATCTTCTCGATCAAGCCCTCGTAGGTTCCCGGCGACTCGACCCCGCTGGACTGATGACGCGTGAAACCGCGAACGTGGAGCTCGTAGATGACCGATGCACCGAGCGAACGCCCGAGAGGTCGGTCCCCCTCCCAGTCGAACTCGTCGTCGACGACAAGCCCGCGCGGCGTGAAACGCTCGATGTCCTGGTCCAGTCCACGACGAGCGTACGGCGTCCCCCAGATCGGCGATCCGGTGATCGCCAGCGCGAAAGGGTCGAGGACCAGCCGCGTCGGGTCGTACCGGTGCACGGCGGAGTTCTCGTTCGGAGCACGATCCACACGATAGCCGTAGCGCGCCCCCGGACCGACCCCCTCGACAAACACGTGCCAGACATCGCCAGTACGATGCTCCGCCGGGTCTAGCCGGATCTCGTGGACAGGCTTCTCGACAGCCGACGCGAACAGCTCGAGGGTCACGGAGGTCGCATTGCGCGAGTAGAGCGCGAAGTTCACCCCGGTCCGTAAAACGGTAGCGCCGAACGGAGCAGGATCGCCCTTGGACACACGGATTTCATCCGCGAGGAACCCCTGCGATTGCGGACTCTTCCCGGAAGCTGTCACGGAACCCATGGTCCTCCTCTCCTTGCTCGACAACATCTCTTCACTCCTCCTCCTCGATCGACCAAGAAAGGTACCGACTCACGGTGGCATGATCAAACGCTTTGGGAAACCAGCGAAGGTCCCAAAACGTCACCATGGCGCGCGGCAGTCGCCAACCCTGCCTCCTCCGGACCGTGAAAACGCTTTCCCCTTGACTCCGCTGGCGTCCTGCGCCGCGATGAGGGGCCAGTAACGACGCTCGCCCACGAAGCCGGCCCGTCGGGCCTGCCCTGCCGGGACGCGTCAGCCACGGGCCGCGCTCCTCGGGCCGCGCCGGTCCGTTCCCCTCAGGAGGTGATCCCGATGGTCGAAGTCCTTCCACTCCGTTGCCGAGGTCGGCGTCGACTCTCCGACCGCATTTCGGCCGTGCTGGCCACGATGGTTCTCGCCACGACGATTCTCGGAACGACGACGCCCCTCGAGGCAGACCCGGCGATCGTCTTCGTCTCCCGGGAACTGGACTCCGGAACACCGGCTCCCGAGCGAACCTCGGCCGCTCGCCGCGCGAGCCGGGGACGGCTGCTCGTACGTGAGGAGGACGGCTCCCTGCGAACTCTCGTCGACGCGTCCCTCGCCGGGGCTGCCCCGTCGGCCCCCGTCGATGTTTCCGACCCGGACGTGTCCTGGGATGGCGCCCGCGTCGTGTTCGCCGGCTTCTCCCGGACAGCGAATGCCTGGCGCATATTCGAGATCGGCGCCGACGGCTCCGGCATGCGCCAGGTCACCGGAGAGACCCGCGAGGTCGACCTGACGCGATTCGGCGCCAACGCGACCCGCTTGCGTGGGCACGACGATCTCGATCCCTGCTATCTTCCGGACGGACGCATCGTCTTCGTGTCGACGCGCTATCCAGGAGTCGCGCCCGATGGACGTCATCGCGCGACGAACCTCCACGTTGTCAATGCCGACGGCGCCGATCTTCATCGAATCACGACCGAGCGTTTCGGCGCCGACACGCCGACGATCGATCCGACGAGCGGTCAGATCGTCTACTCGCGCTGGTGGCGCACAACGCAGCCCGGTACCGGCGAGGAGGAACCCGAGCCGATACCTCCCGGCTCGCCCGCATACGGCGGGGTGCCGAATCCGGGAACAGGACCCACAACCCACCCGTCGCCGGTGCGCTCGATCGACGAGGAAAGCTTCCCCGGCGTCAACAGCTGGTTCCTCTCGCGTCTCAATCCCGACGGGACCGGACTGAAGATGTTCTCGGGCGTGCGCATCGACCGCGAGGCGACGCAAGCGTACCGCCCCAGCATGACGCGCAGCGGTGAAGCGCTCGCGATCTTCATCCCGAGGACTCCGGTCATCGCCGACCCCGGTCGCCGCGGGCTGCGCCTCTTCAGGGAAGGCGCCGATGCTCCGTTAGAAATCGCCGGTCCGCAGACCTTCCAGGGCCTCGGTCCGCGAGCGCCGTTGCCTCCGGACATGCCGCTGGAGCTTCGAGCTCTGTTCGACGTCCTCGTTCCTCGTCTGCCCGTGACATGGTTCATCTCGAGCGCCGTCGAGCTTCCGGATGGCCGACTGCTGCTCAGCGCGTCACGAATCTCGGATGCGGACGCCGGCGTGTTCATCGATGAGAACGGCGTAGTCGGTCCTCCCGACGACAACGTCGCCGTCCGGCCGACGGACTACGATCTCTTCATCGCGCCGGACCCGAGGCCCGACTCGTTCACCGGCGAACTTCGGCTACAACCGATCTTCCAGCGACCCGGAACCGACGAGCTCGACGCCACGCCGCTCACACCTCGCCCACTCCCCCCGATCATCGAGGACAGCAGCGAAGACCGCCTGCCGGTCGATGTCCCGCAGACGGTCGACGAGGCCTTCGAGCAGGGTGGAAGCTTCACCTTCACGGTCGAGAACATCCATCGCCAGCCCCCGGTCGACGTCGCGACGGTGGGAGCGCCGCCGGTCGGCAAGCAGCTGTCCATCGAGTTCTGGATGGCCCCGCAACGCGACAACGCGAACGGCGTCGACGCCCCGATCCTCATCCGCCGCGCGGAGCTCCCCGCGAGCGGTCGGATCGAGGTCGACCTTCCCGGCAGCGTGCCACTCTTCGAGGTGCTGCGTCGTCCCGACGGCGGTATCGCCCAGGGTCGCGACGGCCAGATCTTCCACGTCGCCGGCATGAACTTCGGTCGACGGGGCGAGGACGTCCGCTGTGTCGGTTGCCATGCCGGCCACACGCTCTTCGACGTGCCGGAGGACGAGGACATCGCCTGGACCAACCTCGCCCCGAGCGCCAGCGTCGGCGCGACCGGCACCTTCGAAGGCCTCGCGGCTCTGCTCCCGGATCCGGGAGACGGCAGGGACCCGGGAGACGGCAGGGACCCGGGAGACGGCAGGGACCCGGGCGACGGCAAGGATCCGGGCGACGGCAGGGTCCCGGAGCGCGACGGCGTTCCGAACAACGGGCGAGCCCCCGACGCGGGCGGCAACGATCCGCAGGGCGGCAACGATCCGCAGGGCGGCAACGACCCCGGCGGCGCCGACGATCCACCCTTTCCGGGCCTCACGAGGACACCGTTCGCTCCGCACAACGTCGTCGACCGCTCGACGCGCGCCCTCGGCGGCGAGTGGGTCGCCTCGAGCGGCGAGGATGCCGAGCTGCGGCTGCGGTGGTCGGTTCCCGTGCGCGCGCGGCAGGTGCTCATCCACGCGCCGGAGAGCGGCGAGTTCGGGCTCTTCGGATCGCGCGACATGCAGATCAACCGCCTGACGGTGACACTTCTGCGCAGCGGTGTCACCGTCGCCACCCATCGCAGCGCGCAGGCGCTGCGGCTCGGCGAGCGCGTGGCGATCCCGACCGACAGCGAGATCGAGTTCGACTCTCTCCTCGTCCGGGTCGCTGCCTCCGATGTCGACGGGTCCTACGAGGAGGGCGGCGCGTCCATCGCCGAAGTGGAGGTCATCGGTCAGGTCGCCGGAGACGACGTGCGGCCGCTGGTCTTCCTGCGCCGGGGTGACTCCACCTGCAACGGGACGGTGGACATCGCGGACCCGATCTCCGTGCTCAACCGGCTCTTCTCGGGCGGTCCGCGTCTCTGCTGCGAGATCGCCGCGGACGTTGACGACAACCAGTCCGTCAACATGACCGACGCGGTGCAGCTGCTGGGCTACCTGTTCCGCGGCGGCCCCTCCCCGGCGGCCCCGGGCCCGCTGGAATGCGGTGCGGTCGAGGAGGCCCGACTCCTCTGCGACTCGGAGGCCGCCTGCCCCTGAGGACGGAATCCGGTCTCACGGACGCAGGCGAACGATCACCGGATCGTGGTCGCTCGCCGCGTCCGGGAACTCGCAATTCGCGTGCACGGCGTCGATCTCGGCGCTCCCCGCGAGGGCCCGGCTGACCAGCACGTGGTCGAGCCACTGGGCGTTGCCCTCGAAGATGTACGTGTAGCGGTCCGAGGCGGGCAGCCGATCGACGAGATTGACGAGAGCACCGTCGCTCCCCACCAGGGTCGCCAGCGATCGCGTTCGCGGGAAGTCGTTCATGTCTCCGAGCACGACGACCCCCGCGTCGGGGTCCCTGGACAGCAGCATGTCCACCGCGGCGTTGATCCGTGCGGCCTGCCCGATCCTCCGCTCCTCGCCGCGATCGCCGGGCGGCTGTCTCCTCCCGTAGGTCGGCGGGCTGCCTGACTTCGACGAGAGGTGATTCACGATGACGTGCAGCGAGCGTCCGCTGAAGCGAAACTCGCCGTAGAGAGACTTGCGGCAGCCTTCGAACGACTCGGCTCCCACCCCGATGAGCGCAGGGCTGGCGGTGACACCGACGGCCGACGCACGATCGACAAAGGAGACGCGCCCCGGTCGGAAGAGAAATCCGACACGGATGTTGCCGCCGGGCTGGCCACCGTCCGCGTCGTCCGCGGGATCGATCTGACGGAACTCGTAGCGCGGCCCGCCGGCCTCGTTGATGGCCCCGATCAACGCGTCGAAGGTCGCCTTCGCCGACACGACTTCATCGTCCTTCGCCCCGTTGTCATCCTGCAACTCCTGCAGCGCCAGAACGTCCGGTGAGCCGAGCCGCTCGACGACTTGACGGCCGATGCGAACAATCCGCTCGCCGCTCGTCGCCGCCAGGTTGCGGACGTTGTAGCTGGCGATCGTGATACGATCGGCATCGCCGCGCAGGCTCGTCGTCTCGGGCGCCAGCCCCCCCCTCCGGAGCTTCGGCTCCGAATCGACGCGAAGCTCGAAATTGCCGTGCGCGAAAGCCATGACGCCTCGTACGCCCGAGAGGCGATCGCCGACCCGCACACGCGGCGCCTTGCCGCGCATGAACTGCAGCTGCACCCGCTCGGGGTTGAGGTCCCCGGCAAGCCTCAACATGCCGCCTCGAACGGTGCGTGGAGACGCACCTCGACCCGCGTCGGGCAGTACCCAGACTTCCCCGTAGCGGTTGGTCGCCCCGACGACGAGCGCCTCGTCGATCGCGACACGCATCGACTCGAGGCTCTCGTAGAAGTCGATGCCGTCCTCCGCGGGGTCGAAACACACGCCGACGCTCTCGACGTCGCCGTCGATGGCATCGTCGCAGATCGTCGTCACGGGCGCTCGACGCCCCGAGGCGCCGAGGCGCACGACCGCCGGCGGCTCCCCGGCGACGTCGAGCCGCTCGACGCGCGGTGCAGAGATCTGCGTCGTGGACAGGTTTCCGGTCCGCTTCCCTCCCGGGTAGAACTCGGTGACGCGCCCGTCCACCCGCACACGTTCACCGACCTCGACCCCCGGCCTCGTACGAGTGTAGACGAAGATCCCCTCACTGGTGGCGACGTCCCCGTCGGGCGATGGATCCTCGAGGAAAAAGCCGCCGACCTCGACACGGGTGACGACGCCCTCCACGCCGCCGACCTCCTGTCCCAGGAGCGGCGAGCGGTGTGCCTTCCCCTGGATCTCGCAAATCCGCCGGCCCCCGGACGTACTCTCGCCGACCCTCGCGCTCTTGAACACCGCCCCCTCCGCCGTGTCGCCACTCTCCGGCGAGAGGAGTCGTATCCGACGAGCAAAGTCCACGAAGGCCAGCCGTGTGGTTTCGTCGAAGGTGAACTCGTCGTCCTCGAGGTCGAAGCGGCCGATCACCCGACGCGCGTGGACGACCTCGAGAAGGTCCTCCGGCGTCAACACGACACCGTACTCCTCGAAGAGCTTGCGCGGCAGAACGATCACCTTGTCGTCCGCGCGCAGCGTCACCTTCCGGAACGCGACGTACCGGAAGTACGCGTGGATCTTCTCGGGTGGCGCTTGCGGCGAGAAGTGCCCCGGCATCACCGCGACGAGGTGCATCTCCCCGAAGAGCGACCCTTCGATGGGCAAGGGGCCGAGTCGCACGGTGATCGTGTCGTTGACCCGATCGTAGGTGTCCGTGACCACCGGCCCGCGGCAACCGGCAAGGAACAGGCAGCAGAGCAACGCGGTGGCGCAGTCCCACCGGCGACGGGGCCTTGTCCACGACGTCCGGATTCTCGCTGGAGCCTGACACCCGCTCCACTTCACGGGGAACGCCCCGCCGGGGCCGCTGCAGGGTGCGACTCCCCGTGGAAGACTCGATGACGGCGTGGGTACATCAAACAACCTTCCCGCCCCCCTCGACCGCCTCTCCCCCCATGATCCGCCGGATTTCCTCCCTGTCCTCCCGCCCGGGCAGGCCCCACCCCTCCTCGTAACCGAAGACCTCGACGACGCTCCGCGAGCCGAACCGGTCGTCGAGATACTCGAGACGGTCCGGCGTCAGCAGTGCCGGGTGCACGACCCCACAGGCGCGACTGACCTGGAGGATCTCCTTGCGAAGCGTGACGACGTAGTTCGCCAGCCGCCCCGCCTTCTCGGTCGGAACGAGCCCGCGCATCAGCCATCTCGACTGCGTCGCGACACCCGTCGGACAGTGGCCGCTGTGGCAACGCTGCGCCTGGATACAGCCGACGGAGAGCATCGCTTCGCGAGCGACGTGGACAAGGTCACAGCCGAGCGAGAACGCCAGCAACGCGACGTCGGGAAAGCCGAGCTTGCCGGCGCCGATAATGGTCACCTTCTCGTGGAGATCCTGCTCGACGAGCTCCCGGTACACACGGCTCAAGGCGATCTTGAACGGCAGCGCGACGTGATCCGCGAAGACAAGCGGAGCAGCGCCGGTGCCTCCCTCGCCACCGTCGACGGAGATGAAATCGACCCCGCGTTCGGTCGTCGCCATCAACCCGGCGAGCTGCTTCCAGAATCCCGTGTCGCCGACCGCCGCCTTGATCCCCACGGGCACGCCGGTCTCCTGCGCCAGCATCTCGACGAAGTCCAGCATGCCGTCGATGCAGTCGAACTCCGCGTGCGAGGCAGGACTCGCGCAGTCCCTCCCCATCGGGATGCCACGGATGCGGGCGATCTCCTCGGTGATCTTCGCCGCCGGCAGCAGCCCCCCCATCCCCGGCTTGGCGCCCTGGCTGAGCTTGATCTCGACCGCCTTCACCGGCTGCGCCTCGACGGTGTCCTTGAAGCGAGAGAGGTCGAAGCGCCCGTGCTCGTCCCGACAGCCGAAGTAACCGGTGCCGATCTGCCAGATGAGCTCGCCGCCGTATCCGTGGTGCGCGGAGATGCCCCCCTCGCCTGTATTGTGCAAGCAGTCGCAGATCTTCGCGCCGCGATTGAGCGCCTCGACCGCCGCTGCGCTCAGCGAGCCGAAGCTCATCCCCGAGAGATTGACGACCGACCGCGGACGGAAGGCCTTCGCGCGCCCGCGGTGCGCGCCGAGTACCTTGGCTGCGGGGATCGGATAGAGGTGGCCCTTGTCGCCCTCTCCGGGCCGCCTGGCGCTGACCGGAAACGCGCTGTGCTTCAGGATGAGGTGGCTCGACACGCGCTCGAGGTCGTTGTCGGTGCCGAAGCCGAAGTAGTTGTTCTCCTTCTTGGACGACGCGTAGACCCAGCGCCGCTGGTCCCGGCTGAAGGGCCGCTCCTCGTCGTTCGACGTGACGATGTACTGTCGCAGCTCCGGTCCGATAGCCTCCAGCAGATAGCGCAGGTGCCCGATAACCGGGAAGCTACGAAGAATGGCGTGCCTGGGCTGCAACAGGTCGTGGACGGCGAGCAGAACTAGCAGAACGCCGATCACGAGCAGCGTCCACAGGATCCAGTGCATTGTCTGTGCTCCGGGCCGGTCTCGATCACCCCGGGTCGAATCCTATACCAGACCTCCCCGGCGGAGTAGTCGAGAATCACGTGGCAACCCTCAACGGTCCCCGTCGACGGACGGTCGCGGGCACTCTACAATGGGCCCCACGGAGCTCACCGCGTTGCGAAACCTGACCACTTTCTCCATCCTCACCCTGACGCTGAGCGGCTGCGACCCGGGGCCGCCGGGGCTGCTCTCGCCACTTCCGGAGCGACGGCGGCAGGTCTACGAGCTCGCCGGAAGCGGATTCGAGCGCGTCGACCTCGTCTTTCCGATGCCCGACGCCTCTCGCAGCGAGGTGAGCCTCGCGCCGCTCATCGTCGAGGAAATCCGTGGGGATGGCGATCCGTCCGACCACGCCGAGACCCAGGTGGAGTTTCGACGCCAGGAGGTGACCCTCGCCGGCCGCACGCGGTCGCAGATCTGCTATCGCTGGCATCTTCCCGCGGCAGAGGCGGCGAACGCGCCTCACGCTCAGGGCGTGCGACTGACGCTCGACGCGTCGGGCCATCCCGCCATCATCGAGCTGCTGGCCCGGCAGAACGGACTGCGGGTCATCTACGTGTCGGAGTCGCTGGAGAACACAGCGCGCACGGCCCACGGCCCGCCACTGCCGGGACGGAAACACGCGATCGAGCGCGGCGTGGAGGAGCAGCCGACCGTGGTGGTCGCGAGGGCGCTCCCCGAAAGCGCTGCGCCGCTCGGCCCGTTCGTCTACCTCGAGTCTGGCACCCGAAGGGTGGTCACGATGCTCTGCCGCTGCGAGCCGTCGCGACTCTCCGACGCGCGCGGCACGCGCAGCTACTCGCTGCAGGAGACCGTGGAAGCCTTCCCGGACGAGGACCGGATGCTCGACGCGGCCGCGGATCCGCGATGGCTGGAGCGTGCACTGCGTCTGCCGTCGGACTTCTGACGGCCCGGATCGCTGCCGTGTGGTGTGCGACGCCGCCACGGTGGGACCGGCAAGGAGAGAGACCCGACTCTCGAGCCCGCGCTCCATGAGCGCCGTCCGAGGTAGCCTGCGGAACGAAACGTGCGCGGCGTGGGCTTCTCGCGCGTCGCGAAATGTCACCCGGACAGGGGCTTTACAGCGCACAAGGCGGTGATACACTGTGCCGTTCTCCAGCACCGAGCTCCCCCGGACCCGTGGTGGCCGGGGGGTCCACTGAGCCCTCTCCAAGGGAAGGAGCGACTCCATGGCACGGTACGGCAGGTACTTCTCGACGAACAAGATCGGCGTCAAGCTGCCGAGCGGTAGGATCTACCTCGACTACAAGAACGTCGACGAGCTCCGCCGCCTCCTCAGCGCCAACGGCAAGCTCCAGGGCCGTCAGCGCACCCGGCTCTCCGCGATGATGCAGCGTCACGCCGCGCTGGCGATCCGTCGCGCGCGCTTCATCGCGCTACTGCCCTACGACTCGGAGCTGCGCTGATCGTCGGAGCTGCGCTGATCGTCGGAGCTGCGCTGATCGTCGGAGCTGCGCTGATCGCGCGAGCCCGCCCCGCGATGACGTCATGACGTCGGCAGGGCGCCGCGCGTTGACGAAGCGCGATCGTTGACGCTCCGAGCCGGCTCCGTCGTGAGCACGGTTCCCGTAGATGTCGACCCGGCCGGCGTCTCGATGGACCAGCGGCCGGGGAATCGGCCGCACGGGCCCGTCCTCCCCGGATCCTTCCTCGGCGGGGATGCTCGAGAGCACTTCGCCCGCCAGGCGCACCTTCGACGACACCGGCTCGACGACTCGTTCGAGAATCTTCTCGCGCTCCTCTTCCTCTCTTGCTCGCCCGGACCTCATCGTTCTCCCCGAAGGCCGGGAGCGGGCCCCGCGGCAGACGCTCCGGGTCAGACCCGGTCAGGTCCGGGGGGTGTCAACACGCCCCCGAACAGCGGGATGGCCCACGTCACCCGACCGGGCCCCCGAAAACCGCGAAGTCCGGGGCTCCGTGCCCTTCGGGTCCCGGCTGTCTGACGTCACGACGAGCCCCCGCTACCTCACACCCCTCACCCGGGTCCTCAAGCCGTACAGTGAATCCATCGCCGTGATGAAGAGCGTTCGCCGGTCCTCTCCGCCGAAGCAGACGTTCGCCGTCCAGCCCTCGTCGATCGCGATGTGATCGATCTTCCTCCCCGCAGGGTCGAAGACCGTCACGCCCTTGCCGGTGAGGTAGACGTTCCCTTCAGCGTCGATCGTCATGCCGTCCGAGCCCATGTCGACGAAGAGCCGGCGGTTCGTCAGCGTCCCATCGGGGCGTACCGTGTACATCCAGGTCTTCTTGCCACCGATGTCCGACACGTAGAGCCCGCGACCGTCCGCGGTGCCGACGATGCCGTTCGGACGTTGCAAGCCCTCGGCGACCCGGCGCAGACGTTTGCGGTCCGGAGGCAGGTAGTAGACGTGCTCGCCGTCCTGCTCCTTTGGCCCACGCTCCCAGTATCCCCGCTTGTAGAACGGATCGGTGAAGTAGACGCCGCCGTGGGCGTCGATCCACAGGTCGTTGGGAGCGTTCAGGAGCTTGCCGTCATGGTCCTTGACGAGTACGGTCGACTTCCCGTCGGGCGTGATGGACCAGAGCTCGTTTTTCTCGTCGGCGCACGCGATGAGATTGCCGTGGTGGTCGAAGTAGAGCCCGTTGGAGCGGCCGCAGGGATTCAGGAATGTCGACAGCTTGCCGTCGGTTGACCACCGCAGGATCCGGTCGTTCGGCTGATCCGTGAAGTACACGTCGCCCCTGGCGTCAACGGCGGGTCCCTCGGTGAACCGGAAGCCTTCAGCGAGCCGCTGCACCCTGGCCCCGCGTGCGGCGATCGAATCGCCCGTGCGCCAGAGCCAGCGCAACGAGTCCGGCAGGATCGCCCCGCCGTGCTTGCCGCTGTGCCCACCCTCGCCCCAGACGAAGCGGTGGTCGTACCCGGCGTGGCGCAACGCAGCCTCCATCTGTCGATTCGCCAGCGGCCAGCTGCCGTGCGCGTTGTCGAGATCACCGGCTCCGTCCTGGAGCAAGACTCGAATCGGCTTCGGATCGGTCTTGCGGATCAGCGCCGGATAGACGTGTCCTCCGCGGATGTTCGTGAAACTGCCGACGTGACTGAGAACCTTGCGAAAGGCGTCGGGACGCTCCCATGCGACGGTCCACGCGCAGATTCCGCCGGAGCTGATGCCACAGATCGCCCGCTGGTGAGGATCGTCGGTCAGCCGGTAGCTCTTGCCGACGACCGGGAGGATCTCCTCGAGGAGAAAGCGGGCGTAGTGATCCGACAGACTGTCGTACTCGAAGCTGCGATTCTCCGGTCGAGGACGCCAGCCGGGCTTCTCGGGCAGCACCTCCTTCTTGTGCCCCGGGTCGATGAAGATGCCGATCGTCACCGGCATCTCGCCGCGGTGAATCAGGTTGTCCAGAACGATCGGCGCTCGGAACGGACCGTTCTCGCCAACGTACGCGTGTCCGTCCTGAAAGACCATCACGGCGGCAGGCCTCTCGCCGTCGTACTGCGCGGGCACGTAGACCCAGTAGCGCCGGATCGTCCCCTCGAAGATCTCGCCACGCCAGACGTGCTCGACCACCTTCCCCCGCGGCACGCCCTGCTGACGCTTCGAGTCCGCCCCGATCTCGTAGATCTCGTCTCCCGCGGACGCCGGACGCGTCCCGCAAGCACCGAGAACGACTCCGAGGCACACCACCACACGGATCGCATCTCTCGTGAACATCGCGTCGACTCCCTTGGGGACTTCGCTGACTCGCGACAGCCGACTCGCGTCGACGGCCTGGCAAGGGCTCAGTAGGCCCTTGCGAAGACGCAGCGACGCACGGCCGGCTTGCCGCTGAAAATACAGGCCCCGGGATCATCCTCGCCGTCGACCGGGACGCAACGAGGTGTCACGTTGAGCTCCTTGAGGAGCTCCGCCCCGGAGCCGTCGTCCGCGAAGTAAGAGAGCGCGAAGCCCCCGTCATTCTCGAAGAAATCGCGGAACTCGTCGACCGTGTCGATGCGCGTCGTTCGCTCCTCGCGGAAGGTCCTGGCGCGCTCCAGAAGCGTGCTCTGGATGTCCGTGAGCGTCCCCGCGATCGTGCCCACGAACTCGGCCCGGTCGACGCCACCCTTCTCCTTCGGTCCGCGGTCGCGCCGGCCGACGAAGACCGAGTTGGACGCCATGTCCCGCGGACCGACCTCGACACGCACGGGCACGCCCTTCTTGATGTGCTGCCAGATCTTCTCGCCACCACGCAGGTCGCGATCATCGAGCTCGACACGCACCTTCTCGTCATCGTACTCCTGCGCCTCGAGCTCGCTCTTCAGCGACTCGCAGTACTCCAGGACCTTCGCACGCTCGTCATCGGCTCGGTAGATCGGCACGATGACGACGTGCTTCGGCGCCAGCTTGGGGGGAAGCACGAGGCCGTCGTCGTCGGAGTGCGTCATGACCAGGCCGCCCACGAGACGTGTCGAAACTCCCCACGACGTCGTCCAGGCGAAGACTTCACGGCTCTCCTCGTTGAGGAACTTGATCTTGCAGGCCCGGGCGAAATTCTGGCCGAGGAAGTGCGACGTTCCCGCTTGCAGGGCCTTGTGGTCCTGCATCATCGCCTCGATCGTGTACGTGTCGACTGCTCCGGGGAAGCGCTCGTCCCGGGTCTTCTCACCCTTGATGACCGGCATCGCCATGTAGTCGTGAGCGAAGTCGGCGTAGACATCGAGGATCTTCAGCGTCTCCTCGACGGCCTCATCGACTGTCGCGTGGACCGTGTGCCCCTCCTGCCAGAGAAACTCGGTGGTGCGCAGGAAGAGCCGCGTGCGAAGCTCCCAGCGAACGACGTTCGCCCACTGGTTGACGAGAATCGGCAAGTCACGA
>CAYMLL010000040.1:0-33452 GCA_964390645.1 uncultured Planctomycetia bacterium
CACGACGCCCTTCGGCCGCCCGGTGCTGCCACTGGTGTAGAGGATCATCGCGCGGCGAGAGCCATCGAGCGAGGCCGGCTCCGTCTCCGCCGCGACAAGAGCCGCCCCTTGCGCAAGAAGAGCGTCGACGTCATGGATTCGCGACCCGTGTCGCTCGCCCAGCTCGATCGCCGACGGAGCGAGCTCCGCGGTGACGACCAGCTGTTCGGCTCCGGTGTCGCTGACGACGTGGTCGAGCTCGGCAAGCGGATGACCCGGGCTCAACGGCACCGCGACGCCCCCCGCCGCCCAGATCCCGAACAGGGTCACGACGTACTCGAATTTCGCCGGCACCAGGAACGCGACGCGCGCCTCCCCGAGATCGTCGCGCCCCGCGAGCAGAGCATCTCGCATCGCAAGCGATGCGATCAGAAGATCCCGGTATGTCCACCGGCGCGAACCTTCGACGATCGCGATCCGTTCACCCGACTCCCGGATTGACTGGAGAACGGTGCTTCGCATCACGGGCGCGTGCGGGACGCCTTCCGGATCGCCTCCAGCCTCTGCAGCATCCGCTGCAGCCGTCCGGGCTCGACCTTCGCCAGGTTCCTGCTCTCACTCGGATCCTCGGCGAGGTTGTAGAGCTCGTGCTTGCCGGGACCCTTCTGGAAGGTCAGCGACCGGATCGGCTTCGCGCTGGCGAAGGAGAGCAGCTTCCAGTCTCCGACCCGGAGCGCCAGCGTGCTCCCACGGTTGGGCTGCTGGATGAGATGATCTCGACCTTTCGCCCCGGGCTTGCCGAGGAGAGCCGGCAGCACGTCAAAGCTGTCAGGACATGCCTCACCCGTCAGCTCCTGTCCCGTGAGCGCGGCGACGCTCGCGGCGAGATCGATCGTCGAGACGATCCGGTCCGAGACGCCCGGACGGATCGTTCCCGGCCAGCAGGTGATGAACGGAGTTCGAGTCCCCCCCTCGTAGATGCTGTACTTGCCGCCGCGGAAGCGGCCGGCGGGCCGGTGCGCTCCGAGCTTCTCCCGGGCGCCGTCCTTGTAGCCATCGTCGAGCACCGGACCGTTGTCGCTCACGAAGACGATCAGCGTCTTCTCGCTCAGCTTCAGCCGCTCGATCGTCTTGACGATCTCGCCGACGCACCAGTCGAGCTGGACGATGGCATCGCCGCGAAAGCCGAGCTTCGTGGTTCCCTGGAAACGCTCGTGCGGCATGCGCGGCACGTGAATGTCGTGCGACGAGAAGAAGAGAAAGAACGGCCCGTCCCTGTGCTTCTCGATCCACCTCACCGACTGCTCGACCCACTCATCGGCGAGGTCCTCGTCCCGCCAGCGCGCCGCGTGCCCGCCGGTGAAGAAGCCGATGCGGCCGATACCGTTGTGCACCGTCGAGTTGTGACCGTGGCTCCAGTCCATCTTCAGCTTGCGGCGCGTGGCCGGGTCCTTGCCGGTCGGATGGTCGGGTCCGGGCCTCTTGCGACCCACCCAGAGCGGATCCTTCGGGTCGAGATCGCGCACCCTGTGGTTCTCGACGTAGACGCTCGGCACGCGGTCGTTCGTGGTCGGCAGCAGGAAGCAGTAGTCGAACCCGATCTCGAGCGGACCGGGCTTCAGGAGGCCGTTCCAGTCCGGCGCCGGACTGGCTCCCAGGCCCAGGTGCCACTTGCCGACGACACCCGTCGCGTAGCCGGCCTTCTTCAGCACCGACGCGATCGTCTCGGTGCCCGGCCGGATCAGCGCAGTGGCGTTCGGCGGAGCGATCCCCGCACCGGGCTGCCGGAAGGCGTACTTGCCGGTAAGAAACGAGAAGCGTGTAGGCGTGCACGTCGACGCGGAGCAGTAGCCCTGTGTGAAGCGCAGACCTCGCTCGGCGAGCCGGTCGATGTGGGGCGTCTTCAGCTCGCTCGCTCCGTAGCAGCCCACGTCCGCGTAGCCGAGATCGTCGGCCATGATGACGATGACGTTCGGCGTCTCCTCCGCGCTCAGGGACACGCTCCACGCGACGACGATCAGCAACACCAGCTCGGTGGTCTTTCTCACGGATACTCCTCGTTTCATGACGGGTCCCGGCAACTCTCGCACGGTCTCGTCCTCACGCCTTCTTGCAGAACCGATGGATCGCCTCGATGCCCTTCGTGCCCGCGTCGTAGGGGTCGGGAATCTGCCATCCGTCGATCATCACCCAGCCGTCGAATCCGCCGTCCCGAAGGGTCTCGAACGATGCCTGCACGTCGATGTGGCCGTCGCCGACGGCGAGGTGCTTCGACGTGCCGCCATCTCGAAGCGTGCCGTCCGAGTCGGTGAGGTGGACGTAACCGATGTGCTCCACACCGATGCGCGCGAGCATCTCGTGGGGCTTGCCGCTCGACCCGTTCATCAGGTCGAAGTGGCTCGGATCGTAGATCGTCTTGACCCGAGGGTCGTCCGCCTCCTCCAGGATACGCTTCAGATGCTTCTCGGAGTTGAAGACGAACGGCGGCTCGATCTCGAACGCGGCGACCAGGCCCTGGTCGTGCGCGATCTTCGCGACCTCCCGGAACGATGCCGCGAGATGCCGGATGGCCTTGTCGATGGTCTCTCCCCGCAAGCCGCCGAACGGCCACATGCCGACGCAGTCGCACCCGAGAGCCCTGGCGAGCGCGATCCGCTCGCGCATCTGCGCGATCCAGCCCTCGCGAGCCCCCCGGGTCGGAGCGAAGGCGCCCGGAGCCCCGGTCTGGATGGAGAAGATCTTCAGGCCGAAGCGCTCGTAGAAGCGTCGCAGGGCGCCGACGCGAGTCGCCTCCCCGGCGCCGGGATAAGGCCCCTGCGGCCAGTTCTGGACCAGCTCGACACCGTCGAAGCCCGCCCGCGCGGCGTAGTCGACGATCTCCCAGATCGCGAACCGCTTGCCGTACTTCGTCCCGGAAGACTCGAAGCCGTTGAGTCCGATGGCGGTCTTCCACGCCGGGCCCACGGGCGTCTCCGGTGCTTCGGTGGCGGCCAGCGAGCCGGCGCCAAGCGCGACGCTTGCGGCGGTCGCCCGTCGCAGCCAGTCGCGGCGAGAGATGTCGGTCCCGTTCATGCAGGCAGGCTCCCTTTTCTCGTCGTCGAGCTGTTGGTCAACATCTCCAGGATCCGTCGGCATGGCCGTGGTGTCAATCGCCCCTGTGAGTACCGGCGCCACCACCCGACCGCGAGGCGACGTCCGCTCGCTCTTCTCGAGACTCTCGAGCCCGAGCTCCGCTCGCCGGGACGCTCGGCGGCGACCGCGGGATCGACCCGGGTCGAGACATCGTGTAGAAGGTGGAGATCCCCCCAGGAGACTGCCCCATGACGGCTGCTGATCGAGTTCTGCTGCTCTTCTGTCTCGCGTGCGCCGGATGCTGCGCCCGGGCCCCCCATCGGCTGGATTCCGATTCCGACGACGGACTTCCCCGGGTGCGACACATGATCGACACGCACATCCACCTCTACGACCCACGGCGTCCCGATGGCGTCCCGTGGCCGCCCCCCGACGACGAGGTGCTGTACAGGCCGCACCTGCCCGACGAGTTCAAGCGGGTATCGAGGTCATCGGGCCTGACGGGCGTGGTCATCGTCGAGGCGAGCGAGCGCCTGGAGGACAACCGCTGGGTGCTCGATCTCGTGGACGGCGACGACTACTTCATCGCGCTGGTCGGCAACATCGACCCCTATCGTGACGACTTCGACGCACGGCTCCAAGAGCTGCGCCGGGACAAGCGCTTCGTCGGCGTTCGCGCCCGCAACCCGGAGCCGATCGACTACACGAACACGAAGGTGCTCGAGAGCTTTCGTGCACTCGCCACGAGCGGCCTGTCGCTGGATTTTCTCGCCTCCGGCCAGGGAGTGCAGGACGTCGAGAACGTCGACCGTCTGGCTCGCGCGGTCCCGGATCTACGGATCATCGTCGATCATGTCATCGGCTACGCCATCGACGGCAAGGAGCCCGATCCGGACTGGGTAAGAGCGGTCGACCGTCTGGCGCAGAACCCGAACGTCTACTGCAAGATCTCCGGGCTCTACCAGCGCTGCGTCGAGCAACCGGCACCGCACGACGACGCGCACTACCGCTCCGTGCTCGACGTGATCTGGAGGAGCTTCGGTGAGAGGCGCCTGATCTACGGCAGCAACTGGCCCTGCACCAAGAAGAGCGGCGACTACGCGAGCTTCGTACGTCTGGTGAGCAGCTACTTCGCCGACAAGGGACAGGAGGCGGTCGAGCGCTACTTCTGGAAGAACGCCAACGACGCGTACCGGCTCGACCTCGGAAGCTGAGCCGCGTTTCGTCATTCTCCGGCAGCCTGATCGGCCGCGGTGGGCCGTTACACCGGCGCGCCACGTGTCGACGCTCCCCGGAATCCGTCCGGATGCCGCCGAGTCCCCGGACGACCCTTCGGGAACCGCGGAGCGAGCGGATACAGCCCCGGCACGCAGCCCCGCACACTGCCGTCGAGCGGCGACGGAGTCACGAAGCCCCGGGGCGTGACGCTGACCAGCCCGGTGAGAAGGTGCTTCGAGCGCACGAGCCAGCCACCCGCTCCAGGATCGAGGCGCCGGACCGCAGGCGATGTGGCTCGGTGTCGAGCTCCGACAACGAAGATGTCGGGCGAGACGACCGGCTTCCCGCCCGATGGACGCCTTCGACGAGCTGTCACCCGCGACCCGCCGAGCTCGCCGGCCTCGCGAGAAGACCGTCGACCACCCGGGCGTCGCTGACGCGCGCGTCGGTGAGCGTCTCGTCGCTGCCGTGGTGCCGGTACACGAGCCTGTTGTGATCGAGCCCCAGCTGCGAGAGGATCGTCGCGTGCAGATCCGGCACCGTGACGGGGTCCTCCGCCACATGATGACAGACCTCGTCGGTCTCGCCATGGATGTGGCCGGAGCGAAAACCGCCCCCCGCGACGAGGATCGAGAACGCGTGCCGGTTGTGGTCGCGTCCCTTGCCGTTCTGGGAGACCGGCAGGCGGCCGAATTCTCCACCCCACAGGACGATGGTCTCGTCGAGCAGGCCGCGCCGCTTGAGGTCGAGAATCAAGGCCGCCGACCCACGGTCCGTCTTCGCGCAGACATCCCGGTTCTGTTTGTCGACATCGCTGTGCGCGTCCCAGGGCTGTCCCTTCGGGGGAAAGACCTGCACGAAGCGCACGCCGCTCTCCACGAGCCGGCGCGCCATCAGGCAGCGCAGACCGTACGGACGCGTGACGTCCCTGTCTAGCCCGTAGAGCCGACGGGTCTCCTCGAGCTCTCCCGAACCGTCGAGCACGTCCGCGGCCGCGACCTGCATGCGCCCGGCAAGCTCGTAGTTGCGCATGCGCGCGTCTAGATCCGTCGCACCGGCGAAGCGATCCCGGTGCGCCGCGTTGAGTCTCGCGAGGAGACGCAGGTTGCGAGACCGGACACCGGAGGGCAGCGGTGTGCGGCGCTCGAGGTTGAGGACCGGCGGCCCCGCGGTGCTGATCTCCGTGCCGCGATAGATCGCCGGCAGCCAGCCGTTTTGCCACAGCAGCTTGCCGCTCGTGTTGTATCCGGCCGGGTCACGCAGCACGACGTAGCCCGGAAGGCTGTGGTTCTCGCTTCCGAGACCGTAGCCGACCCACGAGCCGAGCGCAGGACGGCCCTGGAAGACCTTGCCGGTGTTGTAGAGCAGCAGAGCTTCGGTGTGGTTGTTGTGCTCGCTGCGCATGGAGCGGATCATGCAGAGCTCGTTCGCGAGCCGCGCGAGGTTCGGCAGCACCTCGGAAAAATCCATCCCGCAGTCGCCGTGCTTCGTGAAACGGAACGGCATCCCGAGGAGGTTGTCACTGTTTCCGGTCTGGAACTTCTCGAGCCGCCTCGCCGTGTAAGTCTTCCCGGCGAGACGGTCGAGCGTCGGCTTCGGATCGAAGAGATCCATCGGCGACGGCCCGCCATTCTGGACCAGCATGATCACCGCCTTCGCCCTTGGTGCGAAGTGTGAGCGCCTCGGCTCGAGGTCGTGCCTCTCCCCGGACGCCGCACGGCCCTCCCGGTTCGCGAGAAGGCTCGTCGCCAGGGAGCCCAACCCGAACCCCGAGGCGCCGAGGAGCTCACGACGCGAGAGAAGCGAATCCGAAGAGCTGGCGTCTCGTGCCTGTCTCATGTCGATCAGTGCGCGTAGAGAAACTCGCTGGTGTTCAGGAGCATGTGACAGAGCTGCGCCAGAGCGCCGTCTCTCGCGGCCGTCTCCTCCTGTCCGGCTTCGCGAAAACCCGCGGTCTGCTCCTCGAGAAACTGCAGACAGCTCGTCGACTCGTCCGCGCTCGGCGGACGGCAGAGAACGCGGCGAAACGCTCCCTCCACGAACCTCTCGCCGACGGCGCCGACCGATGCCTTGACGCGCTTCGCCGTACGCTCGGCCTGCTCGATGACGAGCTCGTCGTTGAGCATCGCGAGCGACTGAAGCACGACAGAGGACGTCGATCTCTCGACGCAGCTCGTTCCCATCGCCGGCTGGTCGAAGACGCCGAGCATCGACAGGTGGTAGTTCCGCCTCGCCAGCACGTAGACGCTGCGCCGGAAGCGCGCCTGCGGCGATGGCAGCCCCTTCGTGTTGACGACGAATCGCCCGTCGGGCCGCATCGCCAGCGGCAGCGAGGGGCCTCCCAGCTTGCGATCGAGCGCTCCGGACACGCAGAGGAGCGCGTCGCGCACGATCTCGGCGTCGAGCCGGCGCAGGCGCGCGTGCCAGAGAAGATCACCCCCGGGATCGACCTCACGCGCCCGCACGTGATTCTCCGTGAGCTCCGAAGACTGGCGGTAAGCGGACGAGAGCAGGATCATCTCGATGATCGGCTTCGTCCGGCGGCCTTTCTCCACGAAGGCCCGCGCCAGCCACTCGAGCAGCTGCGGATGCGTCGGTGGCGCGCCGGTCTTGCCGAAGTTGCCCGGCGTCGTGACGATGCCACGTCCCATCAGATGGCGCCAGAGCCGGTTGACCCAGACCCGGGCGACCAGCGCACCGCCACGCCGATCCCAGCTCGTCAGCCAGCGTGCGAGAGCCAGTCGACGACCGCTCGTCTCCCCCGCAGCCGTGAGCATGTCGTCTCGCGGCGACACGACCTCCGACGAGTCGCGGAGCACGGCGGGAAATCCCGGAGCGACTTCCTGGAGCGGGCGATCGTGCTCGCCGCGGTGGAGCAGGTGTGTCGGGGGCGCGGGTGCCACATCGTAGAGCGCGTCGATCTCGTCGGTCGTCGCGAGATCCCGCCGGAGCCTCTCGATACTCGCCTCCAGCTCCACCGCGAAGGGGCTCGACGCTCGCCCCGCTCGCGCCAGATCGAGCTCGCTGCTCAGCCCGGCGCGCCGACCGTCGGCCATCGCGGGGAGCCGCCGCTTCGCCGGCTGCAGCCACGAGGTCGGCGAGAGCGCCGGCTGGAAGAACGATGTCAGCCGGTAGTAATCGTGCTGCGAGAGCGGCTCGTACTTGTGGTGATGGCACTTGGCGCAGGAGATGGTGAGACCGAGCACGCCCGTCGCAAGCACCTCGACGGTGCGCTGCAGGGTCCCGTGGCGCTGGTCGGGCGTGTTGAGCTCGTTCTCGTCGGTGTCGTCAACGGCCGAGCGAACGAAGCCCGTCGCGATCAGAAGACGTCGGGTCCCGGGACGGAGCTCGGGCTCGGACCTCCAGTCGACAAGCTCGTCACCCGCGATCTGCTGCACCAGGAAATCATCAAGTGGCAGGTCCCGGTTGAACGAGTCGATCACGTAGTCCCGGTACTGCCACTTTCCCTTCACGATCTTGCGCACCGTGCCGTCGCCCTGGATCGCGTCGTTGTCGGCGCCCCCGACATCCGAGTGCCCGGCGACGTCGAGCCAGTGGCGCCCCCAGCGCTCGCCGAAGTGCGGCGAGCCCAGCAGCCGCCGGACGAGCCTCCCGTACGCGTCGGGCGCATCGTCGCGGACGAAGGCCTCGACGTCCTCGGGTTCCGGGAGGAGGCCCGTGACATCGAGATGCACGCGGCGAGCGATCGTTCGACGATCCGCATCAGGCGACAAGGCCAGCCCGCGATCCTGCAGCCGTCGCAGCACGAAGACGTCGATCTCGTTGCGCACCCGGTCGGTCAGGTCAACGTCCGGAGCCGCGACCGAACGCAGCCGGCGGAACGCCCAGTGCTGCCGATCGCCGGGCCGCAGGAGCAGGGCCGGAACGGGCGTGTAGCCTCCGCGAAGCGCGTGCTTGAGGGTCAGGTAGCGGCCGACGCGCAGGCGCTCGGAGACAGGCAAGGCGCGGCGGTAGAGGAGAAGCTCCGCGATGTCGCCGCGCAGAAAGGTGTTCGCGGAGCGCTGACCGTGGTGCTGCCCCACCGCGATGCTGACCGGGCCGGCGAAGCCGAGAAAGGTGCGCTCGGCGAAGGCGCCGGTGCCTTCCCGGCGGCCGTCGACCGACATCGACCAGCGCTGTCGGCCCTCGTAGACGACCTCGAGGAGACGGGGACGGTCATCCCAGGCGACGGTCGCGGACCGCGCCTCGTCCCCGTACGCGATGCCGAGCCGGTTGCGCCCGTCGCCCTGGTGGCCGACCCAGAGGCCGTGTCGCTCGACGGAGGACCTCGCGTCGGTGTCGGCGCGACCGGAGCGCAGGTCGAGGATGCGCGGATTCGGCTGCGCGGGATGCATGCTCGCGTCGAGAACGATGAAGGCGTGAAGAGCCTGATCGCCGGTCGCGAAGCCTGCCAGCACCGAGCGTTCGAGCGTGTCGTCGCCGCCGAAGCGAAGCACGGCACGGCCGCGCTCGTCACGCTCGACGGCCGGACGACGCTCGACCTCGTCCTGCGTTAGGTCGTTTCCGACGTCGCTGCGGTCCCGCCACTCCGCCAGGCCGGATCCCGGAAGCGGCGCGACATCCTTCGTACCGTCCGCGTCGACATCGGCCGCATCGAGCCAGAGCACAAGCCCGTCGCGAGGGACCTCCTCACCTGGTGACAGGGGAAAGGCGACAACGACGACAGCCAGCGCGAGAGCGAACGAGAATCGTGTCGGAGGACGGCGAGTCATCGCCATGATTCTCGCAGCCACCACGATCCGAACGCCACCGAAAACGACCCGCACGCCACTCGCGGAGCGGACCGCGAATCCGGTCGTCCGCGAGGACCGACAGCTCGAAGGCTCACTCGCATATCGCGGGCGTCTGACACCCGATCGCGACGTCGGACGCCGCCGAGCTGCGCCGGCACACGACAAAGGGGTCGCCGAGCGGAGGACCGTGACGGAACAGGTACCCGAGCAGGTAGATCGCATCGGACACGTCCACTCCATCCTCGCCGTTGGTGTCGACCGCCGCGCGGCACCTCGGGGGGGATCCGGCGAAGAGCCCGCGCACGACGCAGACCGCATCGGAGATGTCGATGCGGTCATCGTCGTTGCAGTCGCCACGGCGGAACGGCCCCACCCGCTCCGTCACCGGCAGCTCGAGAACGTGCAGGTGCTTGCCGGCGAAGAGGTAGAGCCGGTTCCCCTCACGCCAGGCGCCGATCTGCCCGTCGCCTGCCGGCCACCGCACATGGCCCCGCGGATCACGCGTGATGTGGAGAAAGTCGGTGGTACGTCCGTAGATGACCGCGGGGACGTCTCCGGCCGCCGGGCTCTCGGACCAGGCCACGAGGTACTCGTCGGCTCCGTTGTCCTGAGCTCCCAGCCAGCCGACGAAGGCCGGTCGGTAGATGCCGCCGCGACCGCCGCCACCATCGGACTGGTGAATCACCGGATTCTGCGGGAGGTAGCTCCACGTCCTGCCGTCCTCGGAGGTGGCGAACCCGAGCTTCGTCGCAGACCCGTCGGCCGGGGTTCCCCGCAGGAAGGCCAGCCAGCGCCCGTCGAGAAGCCGCTGGATCGAGTGGTAGGACGACTGGCTCCTCATCCACGCGGAATCCGTCGTCGGCAGCACCGGAACGTAAGGGGGCGCGACGTCGATGGAATCGTCCGTCAAGATCGTCCACTCGTGCGTCGCCAGGTCCGCGCAAGACGCGAGGGCGGTCATCTGATGACCATCCCCCGGACCTCTCCAGCGGCCCCAGTAGTGGTTGTAGAAGTGGAAGTACAGGAACCACCTCTCCTCGTCCTCGTTCCAGACGACACAGGGGCTCGAGCTGTGGTCCGGCGAGTCCTGCACCGCCGGATACTGGAAGCTCGGAAGGGCCTGGTTGTCGGAGCGACCCGGCACCCGCACCTTCTCGTACGGACCGGTGATCGCGTCGGCGACCGCCACCCCGATGCCGGAGCTCGGGTCGTGATGTGCGTAGAAGAGGTAGTACTTGCCGTCAGGACCCGGGCCGTGCACGTTCTTGACGATGCTCGGATAGCCGATCGAGTCCCCGCCACCCCGCGGCCAGTCGGGGTTCTGCCAGGTCGGATGCTCCCAGTTCTCCGTCCGCGAGAGAATCTGCGTCGAGGAGACGGCATCGAGCGGCAGCTCACCGTCGAGGTCCGAGAGATCGACGACGCCGAGGTTCTGATCGATCGTGGAGTCTTCGCCTGCCCGCAAGACGACGCCCGAAGACAGGGTCGATAGCGCCACGAGGATCGTCGGTACGACCCTCGCGATCGGCGGGGGACTGACGTGTCGAGCGGTCCTCATCGGGAGCTCCTCAGTCCTTCTCGTCCGCCGTACGCCGTCGCTTCAGCGGTCCCGGTCGAACGGAGCGCAGTCGAGAGGTCGACTCGTGAATCGCCCGGTCAAGGGCCGTCAACCGCGGCAAGATGCTCGCGATCTCCTGGGGAAACCACCGCCGCGAGCGATCGAGATGACTGCGGCTGCTCGGCTGCGTCTGCCGGTTGCCGTAGAGGAAGCCCCAGTTCGTCGGCCGCCAGTACTGATGCCAGAGCTCGTTCTTGCGCAGCGCGGCCTGCCTCAGGCTCTCCACGGCCGGGGGGATCAACGCGCCACTCTCGCCGAGACGGACACCGATGCGGCCGGCGAATCCGAGCTGCCCGGCGATCTCAGTCGCGACGAGCCAGTGTCCTCTCGCGGACAGCAGCACGCCGTCGCGGGTGACGCCCTGGCCACGCAGAGCGCCGAAGAGGTCGACGACGGGAAGATGTCGCGCGGCGCCGATACGCCGGATCTCGGCCGCGTGCGCGGCGAGGGCGGAGTTGCGACCCTCGACGTCGAACCCGAGGCGCAGAGGATCCTCGAAGGGCACCGGGGTGACGAGGACAATTCGGGCGGTGCACACGGTGAGGAGCGCGACGGTCCTCTCGTAGGCGTCGGTGAAGTCGACGATCGTTCTCGTGCCGTCGAGCGCCTCGAGCTGCCCCATCCACAGTACCAGGATGTCGGCGCGCGTCGGCGAGCGCCCGTCCTTCTCGCCGTAGCTTGGCTTGCGGCTGGAGTAGAAGTTCTTGGGACGCTGCTGTAAGTAGACCGTATCGGCTTGCCACGCCATGTTGCGGACGCTGAGCCGGCGCCGCGGATGCGCCGCAACAAGCAGAGTCTCGATGTAGGCGTGCTTGCGGCTCTCCGCTGCGTTGGAGCCGCCGAGGATGACGACGCTGTGGTCGCCGTCGATGGCGAAGCCGTCCCGGAAGGCCGGCGCCGGCGAAGCCGGGCGCACGAGCGGTCGCACGAGTGCCGGAACCGGCGGCGGAGGCGGAGGTGGAGGTGGATTGGGCAAGGTACCCAGCCCCAGAGACTCGAGCTCGACGCCCACCCTGTACCGCCACTCTCCGGCGAGCGGGATCGACACCGCACGGTCACCGATCTTCATCCGAGCAGCGCTGCCCGCGAAGCCGCCGGACCAGCCGTGGTCGATGACTCGAACCGTGATAACGTTGCGGCCGGCCCGCACCAGCTTGCCCGCAAGGGTGTAACGTCGCGGTGTCGCCCACTGACCGGGACGCTCGATGCCGCCGACTTGCTGACCGTTGAGCCAGGTCATGTCCATGTCGTCGATCGGCCCGAGCTCGAGCACGAGTGGCTTCCCCGCCAGCGACGGCGGGAGCTCGACCGTCCTGCGATACCAGACCGTGCCGTCGAAGCCCGGCAGACCCGCCGCCTCGAAATGGCCGGGCAGGCGCATCGACTTCCACTTCGAGTCGTCGTGATCCGATGCATACCACGGCTTCTTGCCGAGGCCGGGGTCGGCGGCGTCGAGCTTGCCGCGCCATGCCGCCTCGACCGGCGTCCATCCCTTCCCGGATGCCGCCACGGCGTCGTCTGGCGCCGGAGGAGCCGCCAGGAGGGGTCCCCCTCCGGGCACCTTCGACCCACAGGGCACCGTCACCCAGAGCGACACGAGTGCCGCGACCCACCTCCGCCGTCCGCAGCCTGGCTCCCTCATCGTATCCTCTCCCCGCGCTCCAGCGTTCCGAGATACGTCAGCAGGTCCAGGAGCTCCCCGCGAGTCAGCGACGCCGTCAGCTGCCGGGGCATCACGGTCCTGCCGGCCGTGCGCGCCGCGACCTCGGCGAGCGGAATGCTGACGAGCTCGCTGCTCGTCAGGTCGCGAATGCGCAGAGCCCCGCCGTCCTCGCCACGCACGAAGCCGTTGAGCACACGGCCGTCCTTCGTGATGACCGTCGTCGCCTCGTAGCCCTCCTTGATCTGACGCTCGGGCCAGAGCACGGACTCGATGATCGTCTCGATCGGCAAGCCCGCTGCCACGGCGGAGAGGTCCGGCCCCTTCACCGTCGTCCTGGCGCTCTTCATGCCCCCGACTCGATGGCACGAGGAGCATCCGATCATCGGTGACTGGAAGACTCGCCGGCCCGAGGCCGCGTCGCCGCTCTGCGCCGCGCCAGCGGCCAGCGCCGCGACCAGCTCGGCGCTGTAGTCCGGCGTCCGACCCTCGATTCCGATGATCGCGTTGAGCACCGCGGACAGCTCGGGCTCGTCACGCCCGGCGCCGTGGAGCCAGCGTGCGATGAGCTTCGCGACGTCCGCCGTCGGTCGGTGCTCGTCGAGCTCGGCGGCCAGAGCCTCGGCGCCATCGCTGCGCTGAAGAAGCGCTCCGACCAGCCGCCCGACTCCCGGCTCGTCGACCCGCGGCAGCATGGCGCCGACGGAACGTGTCGCGCGACGGACATCGATCCGCGACAGGCCGACGACGGCCGCGCGCTGCAGCCCGGTCGCCTCCTCGACCCTCGCCAGCGACGCGAGCGTCTCGACGGAGCGCGCCATGCCGATCGAGCCGAGCGCCTCGGCCGACGCCACACGCACAGCCAGCGGCTCGCTCGCATCGAGCGCGATCTCCAGGAGGGTGTCGTTGTGAGCCGCCAGTCCCCAGGCGCCACAGAGGCCGATGACCTCGACTCGCAGCGCCGGGTCGTCACTGCTCAGAAGTGGTCGTAGCGAACGCGCCGCATCCGGTGGTGCCCGCAGTCCACGTCCTAGCGCCGACTCACGCAGCGAGCGCAGGACCCGAGGGTGACTGCCTCCTTCCGCGAGAATAGCGCCGGCGTCCGCGCTCCCGCCGATGCTCCCGAGAAGCACCTGCATCGCCAGCCGTCGCCCGGGCGATACCTCCGGGGCGGCAAGGTTTCGTCGCAGGATGCCGGCGACGTCCCCCCCTCCGTAAGCTCGCAGCACGTCGAGAAGATGCTCCGGTCGCTCGAAGGAGAGCTCTCCGGACAGCAAGGCCGGCTTCCAGAGCCCGAGGAGGGCATGGACCGTCTGCTTGTGCGCGTAGCGCAGGAAGCGGTCCATCTCCCGGTCCACTACCCTGGACGCGACGACCATGGCGCCGGGCTCCCTCACGTAGCTCGAGGCGACCACGGCCTCGAGGCGCACCCGGGGGTGCTCGTCCGCGACGCTCCGGGCCAGAAGCTCCAGGGGCCGTTCGAGGCGGTCCTGCCAGCGGCCGACGACCCGCGTGGCGTAGGACCGCGCTCGATGATCGCGCGCGGAGAGCAAACGCTCCAGCAACCCCCGGTCGACCGTCTCGTGAGACTCGAGCACGCCGAGGGCCTCGAAGAGGTGGTGCTCGAGAGCCGGATCGGTGGCGTCGAGCCCGTCGAGCCACGCCTTCACGGCCGGGATCACGTCACCGCGAGGCGAGTCCATCAGACGCAGTCGAGCCTGCTGTCTCACCCAGCGGGTCGGAGCCTCCAGCTGCTCGCAGAGTCGCGGGGCGCTCATCGAGACGAGGTCGGGAGCCCGTGTCGTTTCGCGCCCCTTCGCCGTCAGCCGCCAGATGCGGCCATGCTCGGTGTCGCGATCGGGATGGCGGAACGACGCCTGGTAGTGACCGATGATCGGATTGAACCAGTCGGCGATGTAGATCGCGCCGTCCGGTCCGACGCTGACGTCGACAGGGCGGAACGCGGGATGCGTGGACGTCATCAGCGGTGGCATGGTTCTCAGGCGGTGCCCGGATCCGTCGACGGACGGCTTCAGACGGTCGAGGACGCGGCCGAAGTAGCCCGCTACCAGCATGTCCCCCTGCAGGTCGTCGGGAAGATGCGGCGAGTCGACGATCTCCAGTGCGCAGCCCTTGATCGCGGTGCGGCCGATCTCCGGGGCGTTGATCGTCAGGGTCGTCGGCACGAGGTTCGGCAGCAGCTCGCAGACTGCAGGGCCGTTGCTCTTCATGAACGGCTCACCCCAGTCGCCGAAGACGGCACCCCAGGGGTTGCCTCCGCTGGTCGAGCGCCGATAAGCGTGCAAGCGTCGCTGCAGCGGCCGCAGTCGCCACGATCCGTACTCGTCGAGGCGCACGATGCCCCACGGCGTCGCCACGCGAGAGAACACGTGCAGCCCCTGGCTGAAGTGCAGCTCGCCGCCCGGACTCCACGTGAACGAGTTGATGTTCTGGTGCGTGTCACCGGTACCGAAGCCGCTGAAGAGGACCCGCCGCCGGTCCGCACGTCCGTCGCCGTCCGTGTCGGCGAGATGGAGCAGCTCGCTGCCGTTCCCGACGTAGACACCGCCGTGTCCGAGCGCGAATCCCGTCGGCATGGCGAGCCCGTCAGCGAAGGTCGAGGTGCGGTCGGCCCTGCCGTCGCCGTCGGTGTCCTCGAGGACGAGGAGCTTGTCGTTCGCCTTCTCCCCGGGCTTCAGCTGCGGATAAGCCCATGTGCAGAGCACCCACAGCCGGCCGCGCGGGTCCCAGCGAAAGCAGACGGGATTCGCGATGCCCGTCGTCTCGTCGGCGAAGAGGCTGACCTCGAACCGGCCGTCCACCTCGAAGGACGCCAGCTCCGCCGCGACCGAGTTGTCCCGCGCCGGCCTGGCGACGGAGAGCGGGTTCTGCGCGGCGACCGTGGATGCCACGAGAAGCAGAGCGGCGAGGAGGACGAGCGGTACAGGAGTCCGCGTACGTCTCACGGGCCTTCCTTTCGAGATGCAGTGTAGCCGTCCGCGTGGTTCTCGAGGACCGGTCTCAATCGGATCCGGGCCCCGACCCATCGGACGACCTCCAGAGTGACGACAGCGTGTCCTGGATGATCTTCTCGCAGCCGACGGCGGGCGGACCGAAGTGCCGCGTCCAGACCTGCCCCCCCCAGTTCGGCAGACACGCGGCCTCGTAGCCCCCCTTCGGGCCCATCCTCAACGCCCGGTCGTCCCCGATGTACCCCTCGTAGCCGTTCGTGTACCCGAAGGTCATCGTCCGCTCGAAGGGCGCGTTCCTGTCGACCCAGAGCTCGTACTGGCAGAACATCTCGTGCGGCATCGTCACCAGGCACCACTCCTTGCCGAACACGACCGCGTAGGCGTCGAAGCGCCGCGACGGTGGCTCCTCGCCGCGCTTGATCAGCTCTCGCATCTTCATCAGCTGCTCCATGCGGCGCTCGTCGTCCTTGTTCGCGTCCGCCAACGCCTTCCACTCCTTCTCGCTCGGTAGCGAACGCGACGGCAGCGACGCCCTCGCGTACCGGACGTTGAAGGTGCCGGAGCGCAGCCGTGCGCTCGACCGGATCGCCGCAAGGACGGACTTGCCGAGGTCATGCCCCTGGCTCTCGGCGTTCCGGTTCTCCGAACGCAGCGGAAAGCCGTTGATGTTACCGCCGCAGCCCTGGCCGAAGATCGCGATGACATCCTCGCCGAGCGCCTTGCGGACGTGCTTGACGGCGGTGCCCGGATAATCGGCGCTCGTCAGCTGGTTCGTGTGCGGAACGATCACCGGGTGTCCGGCCGTCTCGAACAGCACCGCGAGCGGCTTCTCGCTTTTCCTGCTGTCGGCCACCAGCACGTTGACCCACGGCACGATGGGCCCCTCGCGATTGACTCCCATGTAGACGTGGCCGGTCTTCGGATTCACCAGCCGTCGGTTGAAGCCGACGTGCGACTTCGCACGCCCCACACGCAACGAGACCGGCTCCGCGCGCGCCTTCGCCTCCTTGACGATCGCGACAACAGCGTCGAGTGTCGCGTCATTCCACTTCGAGCTCGCGTCGTTGGAGATCTTCGTGGCTCCACGCGGCCCGAGGGCCGCCGACGCGTGCGAGTGGCTGAAGTTGATCAGCGAGCGCTCGACCCGGGTCTTCTCGCGAATCTCCTCGCGAAGCGAGTCACAGGCCTCGAATCCTCCCAGGATCAGGTCGAGGCAAACGATCGCGACCGAGCTGCCGCCGGAATCCTCGAGGTAGAGACAGCGCGCAAAGAGCGGCTCGTGCACGCCAACGCTCTTGCGGTAATAGGGCTGGATCTCGTGGCCGACCGGCGGCGTGATGGCGCGCTCCGCCGCGCGGGCGCGGACGTCCGCACGGACGTCCACCGTCAGCACGAGCACCGCGACGAGCAGGGCGGAGATGCCGAAGGAGCTGCGGAGACCTGTCATCGGTGAAACCGTCTCTGTCCTGCGGACGTCAGCGTCCCCCGGCGGCCGTGACGCTGTTCTGGGCCGCCGCCTGACGCGCAAAGTGAAGCGCCCGCGCCTTTTCTGTCGGCAGGCCCGCACAAACGAGAACACGACGTCGCACGGCCTGTCGCGGTCGTGCATCATCGGCGCGGCGTTCGCCGAGATCAAGCCTCGCCTGCAGAGCTCTCGGAGGACGATCGGTCCCCGCCGCGACCCGAAGGGCCGCCTGGCGCGTGGTCTTCCGCGAAGACCGCCCGAGGCTCCTCTCGTGTCCCGTTCAGCGACGGGAAGAGCCAACCGCCAAGACGCCGCAGTCGCTTGCCCATGTCGTCTGCCACGAGCAGGGAGCAAGGAACCAGATACAAGGTGATCACGGTCGAGAAGAGAATGCCGGCACCGAGGGAGACCGCCATGGGGATGAGGAACTGCGCCTGGATCGAGCGGTCCGTCAGCAGAGGCAAGAGCCCGACGAAGGTGGTGAGCGACGTCAGGATAATCGGCCGGAAGCGCCTCCCGCCGGCCACGAGCACCGCCTCTCGCAGCGGCTTTCCGACGCGTCGCTGGCGGTTGACGTAGTCGACGAGCACCAGCGAGTCGTTGACCACAACGCCGGCAAGCGCCAGCATCCCGAAGATCGACAGGTACGATGGCGTGATGCCCATGAAGATGTGTCCGAGCAGCGCGCCGATGATGCCGAAGGGCACCGCGATCAGCACGAAGATCGGCTGCACGAGTGACTTGAACGGGATCGCCAGCAGCGCGAAGAGAGCGAAGAACAGCGCAACGGATCCGATGATCGTCCGCTGTGTCGCTTCGGCGTGCTCCGCAACGTAGCCGGTGAACACGAACGAGAGGTCGTCGCCTTCGTTGACCATCTCCTGAATCCGTGGAGCGATCTCGTCGGCGATCCCGATGATGTCCACCGTCTCATCCTGCGGAAGCGCGCCGATGCGAATGACCTCCGCGCCGGAGTTGCGCTCGATCGAGGACACGGCCTTGACGAACTCGATGTCCGCGACGGTCGCCAGCGGCACCTCGGCCCCGGCCGGCGTACGGACCTTCAAGCGATCGAGCGTGTGAAGCGACTCACGCGACTCGCGCGGCAGGCGCACCATGACGCGGATGTCGTCTGTACCGCGCAGCAGACGCTGAGCCTCCTCGCCGTAGAACGCCTGACGGACCTGCTGGGCCAGCGATTGCTGCGTCAGTCCGAGCTCCGCGGCGCGCGGTTCGAGGGTGAACTCCAGCTCGTCCTGCCCGTGGTTGATCTTCGCCCACGCGGTCCTGATCCCGTCGAAACCCTCGAGGAGATCGGCAATTCGCTCCGCGATCTCATTCTTCTTCTCGGACGCCGCCCCGCGGAGCTCGAGCTCGACGGGCTCCTCTTCACGATCCTCGTCCCGACGCCTGCTCGCCTCGCCGAGGATGCGAAAGGACGACGCCTCGGGAATGGGACCGACCAGCTCCGTCCAGCGTTTCGCGATGACGCTGTTCTTCGGTCCCGGCTCCGCACGCACGCTCGGCGGGGTGACCTCGACGGCGACGTAACCACGCGACTTGTCGAACCAGCTGCCGACGTAACGAGCGCCGGTGACCGAGAGCACGTTCCGGATCAGCGACTCGCCGGTACCGGGATCGACGAACTCCTTCTCGAGCTGCTCGGTCGCCGCGGTGATCCGATCCACGTACGAGCGGGTGTTCTGGATGGTCGTGTCGTTCGGGAGATCAAGGTAGGCGGCGACCCTCAGTCGATCGACGGTGGGCATCGACACAAAGCCCAGACGGCCGCCCCGGCAGTAGCCGGCCATCAGCAGCCCCATGCAGACGAACACGCCGATGACGAGAACACGTTCACGCACCGCGAACTCCAGGCTCGGCTGGTACAGACGCGCGACGACCCACTCGAGCCCGTTCGCGAACCGCCTCTGGAATCGACCGAACGCGCTGACGTGAGTCCGCCCCATATTGACGCGCTTCAGGTGTGACGGCAGGATGAGCTTCGACTCCACGAGCGAGAAGAGCAGGACCGGCCCGACGACCGGCGGGATCTGCTTCGCGAAGTCGCCCCAGTGGCCCTCGAAATAGAGCAGCGGAAGGAAGGCGACCACGGTCGTGAGCACGCCGAAGGTCACGGGAACGGTCACTTCATGGGTTCCCTCGATCGCGGCCTCGAGCGGGTCCATCCTCCTCTTGAGCTTCGAGTAGATGTTCTCGCCAGTGACGATCGCATCGTCGACCACGAGGCCGAGCACGATGATGAACCCGAAGAGGCTCATGACGTTCGCGGTGATGCCGAGCCACGGCATGAGAAGCACGCCCCCGGCGAAGCTCACCGGAATCCCTATGACCACCCAGAAGGCGATGCTCGGACGCAGGAAGAGTCCGAGAATCAGGAAGACGAGGATGCCACCCTGGAGCAAGGAGGACGTCAAGGTGCTCAGCCGACCACGAATGGATATGGACTCGTCATCCCAGGCGTAGAGGTTGATGCCTCCGGGATACCGTGTATGCGCTGAATCGACGTAGTCGTGGACCTTCTGCGAGATCGCGATGGCGCTCTCTCTCCCGGTGCGCATCACCTCGACGAAGAGCGCCGGGTCGCCGTTGAACTCGACGGCCACCTCGCCCTCCTCGAAGCCGTCCCTGACGGTGGCGACATCGCGGATCTTGACCTCGGCGCCGTTGGAGGACCGCACCGAGATCTCCTCGAACTGCTCACGCGTGTAGGCTTGACCACGCGTGCGAACGACCAGAGTGCCGCTGGCGCTCTGTATCGCGCCCGCGGGCAAGTCGATCGACGAGCGGCGAATGGCCTCGGCGAGCTCGCGGAAGCCCAGCTGGTACGACTGCAGCCGCTCCAGGTCGGCCTCGACCGAGATCTCGTGTCTTCGTTCGCCGACCAGATCGACGAGACTGACTCCGTCGAGCTCGAGCAGATCCTCCTGGACTCTTCGGGCCACCTTGCGAAGCTCGTGCGCTCCGAGGTTCCCCGTCACCGCGACGGTGATCACGTCGTCATGATGCGAGGAGCTCGGGATCGAGACCCTCGGCCGCTCCGTCTCCTGCGGAAAGGTCGTGATGCCGTCGATGCGGTTCCTGACATCGTCCAGGAGCACCCGGATGTCGTAGCCGTCCGATGCCTCGATCCACAACCGACCGTGGCCGCGGTAGCCGTTCGAATCGACCCTCTCGATGCCGCTCACACCCTCGAGAGCCTCCTCGATCGGGATGAGGATTCCGCGCTCGACGTCCTTCGCGGTTCCACCCCGGTACGACATGCTGACGTGGATCCCGCGGTGCTCTCGGGACGGAGTCACCTCGAGAGGAACGCGGAAGAACGCCACATAGGTGCCGGCGAGCAGAATCCCCAACATCAGGAGATTCGCCGCGATCGCGTTGTTGGCGAACCAGCGAATCACTTGGAGAAAGAACCTCGCTGAACCTGCGCCGTCCTGGAACCTTGACCCGAAGGCCCGGTGCCGGCGGTCTCCGGGCTCTTCTCCTCGGAAGCCGGCAGGATCTCGACCTTGGAGCCATTCGGCGCGTACACCAGGTGAGTGGTCGCCAGCAGGCACCCGGAGGCGAGCGCCGGATCCCGGACGACCACATGCTCCTCGTCCGACCAGATCGGATCGATGGTTCTGGCCTCCAGGGTCAGCGTGTCCCGATCGACGACGTAGATGCGATTGAGCTGCCGGACGGCCATGCGCGGCACGATGACGACGTTCTCGAGGATCCTGCCGGGCACGTATCCGACCACCGGCTGGCCAACCCTCAGCGGAGGCTCACCCGATCTCCTGCCGAACGGATCGTCGATCCTGGCGATGGCGAAGAGCTCGAGAGAGCTCGGGTCGAGCGTCCCTTCGGTGCGAACGATCTTCGCCTTCCAGACGGTCTCGATGTCCTGGTTGAGCACGTCGTGGAGCTCGACATCGACCGGCGAATCCTCGTCGCCCTCCGGAAGTTCGAGAAACGCCATGTCCCGGCCGCTGATCGGCAGCCGGACCTCCGCAAAGTCGCTCGCGAAAACGCTTCCCAGCGCGGTGCCCGGACCGATCGACTGCCCGAGCCCGACGGACCGCTGCCGCACGCGCCCGCCGAAGGGCGCACGCACCTTGGTCCGGTCGAGATCGCGCTTCGTCCGCGCGAGCTGCGCCTCTGCGGAGTCGACGTTCGCCTGCGCCTCCCGCAGCTGCGGCAGACGCAGCACGAGGTCGTTGGGCTCCTCCTCGTAGCCGAGATCCTCCCAGTTCAACCGCGCCTGCTTGACCCGGGTCTCCTCCTGCGCGTGGGCAGAGAGCGCGCGGGCGACCTGTGCCTGCGCGACGATCACGGCGGTCTCGTAATCGGAGGGATCCAGCTCGAGAAGAACGTCACCGTCGGCGAAGAACGCGCCGTCCTCGAAGCCGGGGGCGACTCGGATGATCTTTCCTGCGACCTCTGCGCTCAGGATGACCTCGTTGTGCGGACGCACGACGCCCTGCGTACGAATCGTCGTCGCGTAGTCCGTCACGCGCAGCTCGGCAACCCGCGTCTTGATGCGACGAGGCTCCCCTTTCGGACCCTTCGCCTCCTCGGGCTCGACCGACAGCATCGAGTAGCCAAACCAACCGACGGCGACGACGACGACGGTCAGCAGCACACGCACGACCAGAGCCATGGCCGGCTGCAGTCGCTGCGTGGTCGCAGTGCGTTGATGTTCGTCAGTCTGCATCGAGTCAGCGCGATTGTGGGTGGGTCATCGGGGCCGTGCTGGGTCCATGGTGCGGAGCCTCGGCGGCGCCTTCGCGAGCCGATCTCCCGGCTCGTTGCCCGGCGCGGTGTCGAAGTCACCCCCGAGGGCGAGATAGAGGTCGATCCGGTTCTGCAGCAGCTGATTGTGCAAGGAAATCATCGCGTTGCGCGCGCTGAATGCACGACGCTGGGACTCCAGGACGGACAGGATCCCGACGATGCCCTCGGAATAGTCCCGGGATGCCTGCGCCTCGGCCAGGGTCGCCTGCGCCAGCTCCGTCTCGAGGAACTCCTCCTGAGCCGTCAGGGACTGCTCGATCGCCAGCGCCGACTCGACCTCGCGAAAGGCCCTCAGCGCGATGCTGGCGAAGGACTGGACGGCCACGTCGTTTCGCAGACGAGCCTGCCGCGCCAGTGCGTTGAGCGCGTCCCCCTCGAAGACCGGCTGCGAGATCGACGAGGCGACGTTCCACACGATCGACGCCGGGTCCGCGATGACCTCGAAGAGCTCTTCGCTGGCGCTCGAGCCTCCCGCGCTGAGACGGATCGACGGCAGGAGATTCTTGCGTGCCGCGTCCGCTCTCTCGGCGGAGGCCCGAAGATCCGCGGCGGCAGCGACGAGGTCGGGCCTTCGCATCAGGAGATCCGACGGCAATCCCGTCGGCACCGCCGCAACGAGGCTCGGCAGGACATCGCGCCCCTCGATGGTCGCGGAGGGGTATCGACCCAGAAGCACCTCGAGCGCACGCTTCGCCTCGCTGAGTGACAGCTGCCGGGAAATCAGCCCACGCTCGGCCGAGGCGACGTTGTTGCGACCGAACTGAACGCTCAGCGGGCTGGCGGCGGGATCGCCGGCCTTGTAGTTCCGCTCGGTGATGCGGTAGTTGCGCTGGAAGCTGTCCCGCGTCTGACGCGCCAGTTCCACCTGCTGAGTCGCCGTGATGAGATTGCACCACGCCCTCGCGGTGCTCGCCGCAAGGGAGAGCCGTGCGCCACGATAGTCTGCAGCGGTCGCCTCGTAGTCCTCGACGGATGCCCGGTGCAGGTTGCGCAGCCTACCCCAGAGGTCGATCTCCCAGGACAGGCTCAGCGACAGCCGATAGCTCTCGTCGTGCTCCCACGACGTGAGACCGCCGCTTCCGTCCGGCACGCGCGACTCGTTCCGTGACCCGGAGACAGACGTGGAAACCGTCGGAAGACGCGCCGCCCGCGCGAGGATCGTGCTCTCCCGTGCGACCTTCAACCGGATCGCGGTGACTCGCAGGTCACGGTTGCCCGCGATGGCCTCGGCGACCAGCTGCTCCATCTGCGGATCCTCGAAAGTCCGCAGCCAGCTCTCGACGACGACACCTTCGTTCTCCTGCGCGCCGCCCGCCCACTGCGAGGGAACCTCGAGGCCCGTCCGTCCCTGTCGTTCCGGCTTCGCAGTCGTGAAGAAGCCACAACCCTGAAGGAGCGGCAGGGCAACGAGCGGGATGAGACGAGTGGCCGCAAGCATCGAGATCAGTAACGGTCCGGGCATCGAGGTACGAAGTGCAACAACAAGGTAACGGAATTCCCGCACAGAGCCATGACGAACCGTGGCTGGTTCGGTTTGTTGTTTGTTTTCTCGGAACGTGATGGCCGGAGGCGACGACCGAGACCGCGAGGTCTCAAGGACCGGGTGTGCGAAGCCGGACTCGACGGAACGAGGCCGGTCGCGACCCGGTCGACACGGCGACGGATCCGACTCGATGGTACGTGTCCGTCATCCGCAGAGTCGGAAGATCGGGACGCTCCGCACCCGTGCTCCAGGCTCGAAGCTCGATCGCGTCGCCGTGAGACCGCAGCTCGATCTCGACATCGCGTCCGGAGAGCGCCCCGATATCGCCCACCAGCTTTGATTGAACTCTCCCGTGGTCCATCCTGCCGAGCTCGCACTTGCCGTCACGCCACACTCCCCCGAAGTAGAGAGAGGCCGTCCCGACATCGACATGGATGTTCCCGTGGATGTGCGAGTCGCCGACATCGGCACGCAGATCGAGGCTGACGTCGCCGGAGAAGACGCGGTCCGTCACCAGCCACGCGCCGTGACCGTACTTCGGCTTCAGCTTGGTGACGCGCATCCCCCACGGACCCAGCTCGACCTTGCCGGGACAGCACTCCTCGATCACACGCCACCGAAAGGGACGGCCGTCGTCGATGTCACCGCGGACGGTGAAGTCGTCGACGATCACCTTCCTCTCCCCGGGCACCATCGCCGGCAGGGACACGCTCCCCGTCGCGGCGACCGACATCAGAGACTCCCGGGCCCGCGCCCATCCCTCTTCCCCGGTGACAAAGTTGACCGACCGGACGGCGAGAGCCTCCCATGCCACCCTCAGCAGGAACAGCGAGCGCCGGTCTTGCGGATCGAACTCGAAGGACTGCCGACACGCGTCGACCAGTTCGATGACGGATCCTGACTCACCTGCGCCGTGTTGAAAGGCACGCTTCAGGAGAGCGGAGGCGAGCAGCTGTCGCGGAACCAGTCCCTTCGGATCCGCCTCGACCGCCCGGCGGCTGGCGACGACAGCATCGTCCCAGCGACCCAGCCTCAGGTTCAGATAGGTCATCAGCCGCTCCCTCAACGCCTTGTTGGGAACCCATCGCGCCCACTCGAGCGAATCGACGAGGTCGCCATCGCTCAGAGCGAGGTAGACCGAAACGATCGAGAAAGGCAGAACGTCGAGACTCCCGGAACGGGACAGCAGCCGCTCGAAGACGTGGCGTGCGAGGTCCGGCTTTCCGGCGTCGAGGTAGACCGCCCCGAGCAGGAGCTCCGGAGCCAGGGAGCCGGAGCCACTCGAGCTGGCGCGAACGCAGTCCTCCTCGGCGAGGTCGTGCTGATCGAGGTGCAGGCGTATCCTCGCGCGCCACCGGTAGCATTCTGCGAGGAAGCCCGCGTAGGGAGGGTCGCCACGCTCGAAGCGCTCGATGAGCCCGGTCAGGATCTGCGCAGCTGCGGCGAACTCACCGCGCACACCGAGAGCGTACGCCCTTCGCCGCTGGTCCGCCCAGCCAGCCGGGCGCGCCTTCACGAACAAGGACGAGTCAGAACGATCGAGGCGCTCGTCCGCGAGGTCCGCGCGCATCTCCTCCGCCGCCAGGAACGCCGGGTCGACCCTCAACACCGCCTCGATTTCTGCGAGAGCGAGGCGCGAGCGACCGAGGGTGCGGTACGCGCGAGCCAGATGAAAGCGGGCCTCCGGCTCTTTCGGACAGTCCCGGATCAAGCTCTCGAGCTCCGTGATCGCGGCGCGGACGGTTCCCTTGCCACCGATCTCCGTCACGTCGCGGAAGTCGTCGGGCTCGACGACGCGAAAGTCGACCCCGCCCGCGGAGAGAGCCTCGGAAGCAGCACCCAAGACCCACGCTCCGGACTCCAGCTTTCCGACCGCCTGCTCGAGCCTCGCCGGATAGAGCGCGAGCTGTCGCTCCCGGTCCGCCCGTGATCTCGCGACCGCCAGCCAGGTGACGGCGACGACCGCCGCGACCAGCATGATCGCCGCGACGATGCGGATACGATGGCGTCTCAGCCTGCGGAACGTCTGCGCCCGTCGTGTCTCCGGTCTCGCCTCGACCGGCTCTCCCTTGACGAAGCGGGCGAGATCCTGGGACAGCGCCTGGGCCGTGTTGTAGCGGCTCTCGGCGTGCTTTCGAAGACACTTCAGAACGATGGTCTCGAGGGGCCGCGGTATCAGGGAGTCGTGAGAGCGCAACCCGGGAGGGTCGTTGTGGACGACCTGGCGGAGCGTGTCGTGCCGATCCTTGCCCCGCAATGGCGGACACAGGGTGAGCACCTCGTAGAGAGTCGCTCCGAGCGAGTAGATGTCCGTGCGATGGTCGACCGGCACCGACTCGCGCCGCGCCTGCTCCGGACTCATGTAGAGTGGCGTGCCGACGACCTCGCCCGTCAGTGTCAGCGAGCCGACATCCTCGAAGTACGCCAGGCCGAAGTCGAGAATTCGCAGGTGGTCCTCCGCATCGACCATGAGATTCGAGGGCTTGATGTCCCGGTGCAGGACGCCCTCGCGGTGCGCGTGGTGGAGCCCGTCCGCGACCTGTGCGAAGGCCCTGGCGACGCCCAGGTAGTAGGCCTGATCCGTCCCCTTCGGAGCGAATAGGCTGGCGCGGACCGGGCTTTCGCCCTTGCGGCGCCTGGCGACCATCTCGGCGAGCGACTCGCCTTCGATGTGCTCCATGGCGTAGTACGGCGTGTCCGATTCGACGCCGAGCGAGTGGACTCCGACGATCGCCGGATGATGGAGCTTGCCCGCGGTCTGGGCCTCGCGCAGAAAGCGCAGGAAAGCCGTCCGGTCCGCCGCGACTCCCGCGGGCAGGATCTTGAGCGCCACGCGACGGTTCATCGACTCCTGGTGCGCCTCGTACACGACTCCCATACCGCCGCGCCCGAGCTCGCGAACCACGCGGAAGTCGCCGAGACGCCGAAGACCCGGATTCCCTTCCCGTCCGATGCCCACGAAGCTCTCGAGGCGATCGACGACCTCGTGGCCGATTCCGGGATGCCGGGCGAGCACCTCGAGAGGATCGAGCTCCTCGCCATCGATGAGGCGATCGACCCACCACGACACAGCGTCCTCGATCGCGTCCTGCGCGGTGGGGTCGCCCGCCAGGCCGCGGCGGAACTCCTCGCGTCGTTGTGAACTTCGCTCAGGACACATCGTCAGGCCCTCCTTCGAGAGGAAACGGCGACACCAGTCGCAAGCTCCCCGTCGAATCGCCGTAGCGGCGACGCAACTCCACAAGGGCGCGAGCGAGGAGCTTCTTCACCGCGTTCGCCGAGCGTCGCATTCGCGTTGCGGCTTCCGCGATCGAGGCGCCCTGGATGCGGGTCAGGAGGATGACCTCACGATGGTCCGCCGAGAGATCGCGGAGGGCTCGCTCCAGGCGCTGAGCCCGCTCCTTGCGCACGACGCGGGTTCCCGGCGTGGTCCGACCGTCCGGCACCGGCTCGACGACCAGCTTCACGGGACGCTTCTGGCTTGCCTTCCAGATCACGTGCTCGGCGATGCGTGCCAGCCAGTTGAAGAACGGTCCCTCTCCGAGCCAGACGAAGTTCTGGACCGCGGTCGACGCCTTCAGGACCGTCTCCTGGACCACGTCGTCAGGCTCGATCAGCGCGCGCACGCGAGGTCCGAGCCTTCGATCCACGTGCTCCTGCAGACGATCGAGCTGCGTCCGGATCAGCTCGTCGAAAGCCGACAGATCGCCGGCGGCGGAACGTTCGGCGAGCTCTTTGATCGATCGGTGCGCCATGTGATTCTCGGCCGTCCGATTTTCCGGCGATGGTAGGTCATCCGCGGTCCGCCTCCGACGGAAAAAGCGCCAGACGGATACGACAGCGGATCTGGACGGACCCGAAACACCACGAACCCGCCCCGCGATCAGGACCGAACAGCAGCTTCACCGGAATCAAGTAGGTACGAAGGCCGATGGTGCCGCCGATTCTGCCCACCACGCTCGTCTGCGGCCACGTCCCTGGGCCCCGCCGGACGATACCATCGCGGACCACCTCGCCCTCGCCGGTGCGAGCACCGCGGCTCTCGCTCCAGGCTCTCTTGGCGTTGCGGCGGCAGGCTCGCTACGCTGGGAGCTTGCCGCGCGGGAAGGCGGCGAGCGGCCGGCGTCTCGTTCGCGGCCTCACTGACCCCACCAGCATCCGGTGACCTCATGAAACAGATCGCGAATCTCGCCGCCGCCGTGGTCGGACTCACCTGGCTCTCCAGCGTCCCCGCCACGTCGGCGGACCTCACGGTGCCGAACACGTTCGGTGACAGCATGGTCATTCAGCGCGACGCGCCGATTCACGTCCGGGGAACCGCCCGGCCCGGCGCCAACGTGAGGGTCATCCTCGGGCCTCGAGACCTGACGGTCCGGGCCGGTGAGGACGGCAGGTGGTCGCTCGATCTCGAGGCGCTGCCGGCGTCCGCACAGGCGAAAAGCCTCCTGGTGCGATCCGAGCAGGAGAGCGTCGAGTACGACGGAATCGTCGTCGGCGACGTCTGGCTGCTCGGCGGGCAGAGCAACATGGAAGACGTGCTCGAGGACATCTACCACGGCGACACCGAGGTCGCGTCGGCGAACTTCCCGCTGATCCGCCTGATGACGATCCCCGCGAAGGCCACTCCCCGGCCGCAATCCGACATGGCACGCATCAACGAGTACAACTCCTGGACCCGACGCTACGAGATGAAGGGCAGCTGGACGCGATGCACTCCGAAGGCGGTGCGGCGCTTCTCGGCAATCGGCTATGTCTTCGGTCGGCGACTGCACATGGTCTCGGGCGTTCCGATCGGACTGATCGACGCCTCCGTCGGCGGCACGACCGTCGAGGCGTGGACCTCACGCGGCAAGCTGGAGGCGACACCGGGGACACGAGGCCTCCTCGAAGAGTGGGATTCGAAGGTCGCCGCCTACGACGCCGAGGCGAGCCTGAAGGCGCGCATCGAGCGCTGGGAGAAGGACACCGAACGCCGCAAGAGCCGCGGCGAGAAGCCGAACCCCCGGCCGACGCAGCCCGACCCCGACCCCGCCGGCGACCGCAACAATCCCGGGGCATCGTACAACGCGATGATCGCGCCCCTGGCCGGTTTCCGGATCGCCGGGGCGATTTTCAACCAGGGCTACAACAACGCGCTGGGGAACTCCCGCCCGCGACTCTACGCGCAGACCTTGAAGGCGATGATCGAAGACTGGCGCGCCGCGTTCCGCGACGAGGAGATGCCCTTCGGCATCGTCGGGCTGACGGCCGGCGGAGAGCCGCAGACCCACGAGAACTTCGAGATCCGCATGGTCGACGCCGGCCCGTTCATCCGCGAGGCGCAGCACCGAGCCGCTCTGGATCTCGAGGGGGTCTGCTTCATGCCCGCCTACGATCAGCAGGTGCCCTGGTACCACCCGCACAAGAAGCTCGAGCTCGGGGAGCGCATCGCCCGCTGGGCGCTCAACACCCGCTACGGTCAGCACCGGATCGGCTGGAAGCCCGTGGAGTGCATCGGGCACGAGGTCCACGACGGCCGCATCGTCCTGCGCTTCGATCGCGCGGTGCGAGTCCACGACGGGCGCCCCTTCGAGGGCTTCGCGATCGCCGGCGAGGATCGTCACTTCGTCCCCGCGAAGGCCGAGTTCGTCGTCGTCGGCCATGACCAGCACAAGCGACCGCGGCACGACGAGAAGCGCCTCGTGGTGTCCAGCCCGCTGGTGCCGAAGCCGGTGGCGGTCCGCTACGCCTGGGCACGCAACCCGATCGGCAACGCCGTCAACAGCGAGCACCACCAGCGGATCATCCCGATCCCCTCCTTCCGGACCGACGACTGGAACTGGCCTGAGGCGCCGTTCAAGAACGCCGGCGGCGACGCCGAGCGCCGCCACCGCCAGGCGATCCGCGAGCTGCGCGAGACCGCCCGGGCCGCGGTACGGGAGCGACGGATCCTCGAGGCGAAGGAGACGCTCCGGACCACGCCGCAGAAGCCCTGAGCCGCGACGATCTCATCCGGCCCGGAAACCGGGTCGGCCGCGGTACGCACGCAGACTCTCGACCAGCACCTCCTGGCGCAACGCCCCCGGGAGCGCCCGGAGATCCTGACCGATCCAGCGCCGACACCGAAAGGCGAAAGGAGACGCTCGAGTCGCAGCGCCTCGCACCGGGTGACACGCTCGCCATGCGGCTGTACTCCGAGCTCGCGAACGGCGAGGATAGAAGCCCTGATTCCCCCGACCACAGGCTCTCGAACGAGGACGACTGGCCATGCGGACCGACAAGAAGACCGCCGCGCTGCTGACACTCGCGCTCGCTCCATCGCTGACCACCGTCGCGGCCGACAAGCCGAACTTCGTCGTCGTCTTCTGCGACGACCTCGGCTACGGCGACCTCGGCTGCTTCGGGCATCCGACGATACGCACGCCCAATCTCGACCGACTCGCGCGAGAAGGCCAGAGGTGGACGAGCTTCTACGTCGGCGCCAGCGTCTGCACTCCGAGTCGCGCGGCGATCCTGACCGGGCGTCTGCCGGTCCGCAACGGCATGATGTCGGCGAAGCGGCGCGTGCTCTTCCCCGACTCCAGGGGCGGCCTCCCCCACAGCGAGGTCACGATCGCCGAGCTCCTGAAGTCGGCGGGCTACACGACGGCGGCGGTCGGCAAGTGGCACCTCGGCCATCTGCCGGAGCACTTGCCCACTGAGCACGGCTTCGACACGTACTGGGGCATCCCGTACTCCAACGACATGGACCATCAGAGGGGCTTTCCGGGCTACCGCAGGAAGGCTCGCGAGGACCCGAGCTACCAGCCCCCGATCGCGCAGTACAACGTGCCGCTGATTCACGACAAGAAGGTCATCGAGCGTCCCGCCGATCAGCGCACGATCACGACGCGCTACACGGACAAGGCGATCGAGTTCATCCGCGCGAAAAAAGACGGCCCCTTCTTCGTCTACCTCGCTCACAACCTGCCGCACATTCCGCTCTTCGCGGGCGAGAAGCACCGCGGCAAGAGCCCGCGCGGGATCTTCGGCGACGTCATCGAGGAGATCGACGCCGGGGTGGGCAAGATCGCCAGGACCCTCGAGGAGCTCGGCATCGCGAAGAACACGCTGCTCGTGTTCACGTCGGACAACGGACCGTGGCTTCCCTTTCACACGCACGGGGGCTCCGCCGGCCTCCTGCGCGAGGGAAAGGGGACGACCTTCGAAGGAGGGATGCGCGAACCGACGATCTTCTGGTGGCCCGGCAGAATCTCCTCGGGCGTCCAGAGCGGCATGGGAGCGACGATGGACCTGCTGCCGACCTTCTGCAAGCTGGCCGGCGTCGCGCCACCCGAGGACCGCACGCTCGACGGTCATGACCTCTCGGCGCTCCTGCTCGGCAAGACCGAGACGAGCCCGCGGGATACTGTCTTCTACTGGCGTTCGGAGAAGCTCTACGCCGTGCGCTCCGGTCCCTGGAAGGCGCACTTCATCACCGAAGGCTGCTACGGTATCGGCCCGAAGCGCGAAGAGCACGAGATCCCGCTGCTCTACAATCTCGAGACGGATCCGTCAGAGAAGTACGACGTCGCCGCGCTGCACCCCGACATTCTCGAGCGCCTCGGGAAGATCGCCAGGAAGCACCGGGCCGGCATCGAACCGGTGCCGAACCAGCTGACCCGGCGGTAACGCCGCCGCGCGAACTCGCCGTGAAGCCGCTGCTTTCGGAGCGGCTTCGTGATTCAATGAGCCCCTCTGCCGGGCATCTCCCGGCCCTCCCGAATCAACAAGGAGCACCCCATGATCCACCGACGTCGCCCGGCCAGCCTGCTCGCGCCACTGTTTCTCGTTTGCTGCTGCACCTCGGTACACGCAGACGTGAAGCTGGCCTCGATCTTCGGCAGCTCGATGGTGCTTCAGCGTGATCTGCCCGTGCCGGTCTGGGGATCGGCTGACGACGGTGAGAAGGTCACGGTCGCCTTCGGCGGCCAGACCAGGACCGCGCAAGCCGACGAGAACGGCCGCTGGCAGGTGAAGCTCGGTGCCCTCGAGGCGAACGCCGAGGGCCAGCCCCTCACCGTGACCGGCAAGAACACGATCCAGCTCGAGGATGTCCTCGTCGGCGAGGTGTGGATCTGCTCCGGCCAGTCGAACATGGAGTGGTCACTGAGCCGCTCTCTGAATCCGAAGGAGGAGGTGGCGGCGGCGAATCATCCGGACCTGCGCCTCTTCAACGTTCCAGGCCACACGACTGCTCCGGTGCCCCGCGACACCTGCCGGGGGAGCTGGCAAGTCTGTCAGCCCGGAACAGCCCGCGGCTTCTCCGCGGTGGGCTACTTCTTCGGCCGGCGGCTGCTCCGGGAGCTGAAGGTGCCGATCGGCCTGGTGGGCTCGAACTGGGGCGGCACTCGCATCGAGCCGTGGACGACGCTGGCCGGCTTCCGCAGCGTTCCCGAATTGAAGAAGATCGCTGACAAGGACGCCGCCTACAAGGAGGACACCAAGGTGGGAGGCGGCTCTCCGTCGGCGATCTACAACGCGATGGTCCACCCGCTCGCCCCCTTCGCGATGCGCGGCGCGATCTGGTACCAGGGCGAGTCGAACGGCAACGAAGGTGAGTCCTACTATCACAAGACCCGGGCGCTGGTCGAGGGCTGGCGTCAGCTCTTCAACCCGGAGCTGGCGTTCTACTGGGTGCAGCTCGCCGACTTCCGCAAGCCCAACGATGATCCGGCCGGCGGGAACGGCTGGGCCAAGCTCCGCGAGGCGCAGCGCAAGGCGCTGAGTATCGAGCACACGGGCATGGCCGTGATCATCGACATCGGTCAAGCAAACGACATCCACCCGCGCAACAAGCAGGATGTCGGCTGGCGTCTGTGCCAGTGGGCGCTGCATCAAACCTACGGCAGGAAGGACATCGTCCCCAGCGGCCCCCTGTACAGGAGCCACAGGATCGAGAGCGGCGCGATTCGCCTGAGCTTCGACCATGTCGGAGGCGGGCTCATCGTCGGAAAAAAGGACGGCCTCGAGCCGACCCGAGCCGTGGAGGACGCAAAGCTGGGACGCTTTGCCGTCGCCGGAGCTGACAGGAAGTGGCACTGGGCCGAGGCGGTCATCGACGGTGGCGACGTGCTCGTGAAGTCGGCGGAGGTCCCGAGCCCGGTCGCCGTGCGATACGCCTACTCGATGAACCCGGCCGGCGCCAACCTCTACAACAAGGAGGGCCTTCCCGCATCACCCTTCCGGACCGATGACTGGTAAGCCGTAAGACTCGACCCCCTGAACCCGGAGGCGATCACGAATGTCTTCCCCGCAGTCACGCCGTTTCCTTCCCCTCGTCTCGACAGTCGCCGGCGTGTTCGGACTCCTCGTGAACGTCACGCCGAACGCCGATGCCGGATTCCGCGATGCAAGCGAGGAGCTCGGCTTCTCGGCAGGTGGCAAGGCCGCGTTCGCGGACTACGACGGCGATGGATGGGTCGACCTCTACGCCGGCGGAGCGCTGTATCGCAACGAGAAGGGAAAGCGATTCGCCGTCGTGAAGGACGCCGGTGTGTCAGGCGGTGAGGGAATCTGGGGAGACTACGACAACGACGGCGACCCCGACCTCTTCCTGTTCACCGGGAGAGGCTCCCTTCACCGCAACAAGGGTGATGGGAAGTTCGAGACGGTGCCGTTTCCCGTACTGCCGACGGTCAACTCGCGCGGTGCCGTCTGGGCTGACCTCGACAACGACGGCCGCCTCGACCTCTACGTCGGCGGATACGAGATCTGGCAGAAGGCCGTGCATCCGGACGCCGTCTACATGAGCCGCAAGGACGGCACCTTCGAGGAGCGCTGGCGCACTCCGCAGAACTACTCGGCGCGCGGAGTCACGGCCGCCGACTTCGACGAGGACGGTGACGTCGATATCTACGTCTCGAACTATCGCCTGCAGCCGAACTTCCTGTGGAGAAACGACGGCAAGGGCGGACTCGAGAACGTGGCGTCGGATCATGGCGCCGCGGGCGTCCCGGACGGGGTGATCAACTACACGGGCGGGATCAGCTACCCGATCTGCGGCCACACGATCGGCTCGGCGGTCGGCGACCTCGACGACGATGGCCTCATCGACATCTTCATCGGCAACTTCAGCCATCCGCGTCCCGGCCAGGACCACCCCCAGTTTCTGCGAAACCGCGGCGCGAAGGGTGAGTACAAGTTCGAGGATCGCTCCGGTGGATCCGGGCTGGCGTGGCAGGAGTCGTTCGCATCCGCCGCGCTGGGCGACTACGACAACGACGGCGACCTCGACCTCTTCTTCACCACCGTCTACGGAACCGGAAGCGGGGGCATCAAGAACTACCCGGTGCTGTATCGAAACGAGGGCGACTGGAAGTTCGTCAACGTCACCGCGGCGGAGAAGATCCCGAACCTTGGCCCCACCTACCAGGCGGCCTGGGCGGACATCGACAACGACGGCGACCTCGATCT
>CAYMLL010000041.1:0-7233 GCA_964390645.1 uncultured Planctomycetia bacterium
ATGATCTGGCGCTACTCGCTCGCGTTCGTCCTCTCGGGGGCGGTGCTGTGGGGCTGGCAATTCTGGATGGCCGGGACGGCCCGCGACGAGGAGCCGAAGCAGCCGTCCGAAGCGGTGGATGCCGGCTCCGCCGAGCCCGGTAGCGGCACGGGGGGATCTGCGGAGACGGGGGGGGGCGATGGTACGGCGGTCGGCCGGAACGACCGTGACGGCGGGCAGACGACGACCAAGGGCGGTGATCGGCCGACCTCGGCCAGGGTCCCGGGGGCCAGGGTCCCGGGGGCCAGGGTCCCGGGGGGCCGGGGGCCCGGGAGTCGCGATCACCTGGCGAGATGGTTCCGCGTCGATCGGCAGGCTGAGCATCGTTGAAGACGGCACGTCGCGTGAAGTGCTCGACTCGACCGGGTCCGACGCCGGACCGCTGGATCTGGCCGGCGAGACCCGGGGCGGCTCGGGCGCGGGGCTCGAGGAGTGGGGTGCCGAATCGCTCTCGGGCTGGGTGGTCGATCCGGAGTCCCTCGACTCCGGACCGTGGATTCACCGTGTCTCCGGTGGCGGGCTCCAGGTCACGCGCCACGTCAGCGAGATCGCCGGCGCCGGTGGCAGCGGCCGGACCCTGCGTGTCCAGCTGACGTTCGAGAATCCCGGCGACTCCGCCGTGACGATGCGCTACCGGATGCGAGGCCCGGGCGGGCTTGTCAGCGCGCTGGCCGACCGCTCCGGTCGCGATCTCTTCGTGGCTCGTGGAGTTCGCGGCACCGGCGGACGCCTGGAGGTCCAGACGCTCACCGCGACCGATGTTGTCGGGACTCCCTGGATCACGGCCGACACGCCGCTGTGGGCCGCCTCTGCCAACGCGGAGCTCATCGCGGTCTGCTGGCCGGACAGCGCGGTCGATGGGGTCTCCCGTCCACTCGATCGGCTCGTCGTCGAGGCGGCCGCCGGCGATCGCGACGGCGCCAGAGTCCTGTCGACGAGCACCGCGCTCGAGGGCCGTGCCGTGCCCATCAGCGCCGGCGGCCGACACATAGAGGAGCTTCTTCTCTACATCGGGCCTCGCGATCCCGAGGCGCTCGCCAGAGACGCTCCGGACGGCGGGAAGCTATATCTCGCCCGGGCCAACCAGATCGACGTCGACTTTGCCGGGACCTTGCGTCTGACGATCGACTCGGCGACCGGGTCCATCGACTCGATCTACTTGCTGCGCTACTTCGTCGATCCGGCGAGCGTCGAGCCGCGCGTGCCGTATCAGCTGCTCGTCGAGCCGCCTGACGGCGTCGGTTTCCTCAACCTCGAGAAGAGCGGTGAGGGCGCCGGGAAGTGGAAGAGCGCCTGGGCGATGTCGACGGGCAGACTCGCGGACGGACGCGAGGAGGTCGTGCTCGAGAAGACCGTCGACAATGTCCGCGTGCGCAAGCGCATCGCCGTAGCGGCGCCCGCCGACGTCGAGGGGGCCGTCAGCGGGGAGCTCTTCGAGCTGGCGGACGGGCAGCTCCTTCAGGTCTCTCTCGAGCTCGAGAACGTCGCCGGGAGCGGCGCGGAGGACTTCGAGTACATCCTCTACGGTCCGACCGCGATCGCCGCATCGTCACGGCGCTCGCCGGGCTACTTCATCGAGTACGGTTTCGGCCTGCACTCCGAGAGCGGTCGTGTCCTCACCGATGTGGAGTCGGTGCCGGCGTACGACGAGGCTAAACCGCAGAACAGCGAGAAGCCCTTTCAGAACAAGCCGGTCGCCTGGCTGGCGGTGATGAACTCGTACTTCACGGCGCTCCTCTTCCCGGTCGCCAGGGACTCGGTCGATAATCTCCACGCCGAGGCGGTCCCCTATTCCGCGAGTGAGGGCTCGGCCAGAATCCTGACGGTTCGTACATGGATGCAGCGACACGAGCGTCTTCTCGCCGGTGCGCCGGCGCGCCGTGTCAGCTTCGGTGTCTACCTCGGTCCGAGAAAGAGCGATTTCCTCGAAGACGACACGGAGCTCCAGCTCCAGGGCGTCAACGACTACGGCATGTTCAGCTCCCTCGTGCACCTCTTCATGTCGCTGCTCGGCTTCCTGGGCTCGATCTTTCCGGTCGAGAATCCCTGGGGCCTGGCCATCATCTCCCTGACGATCGTCGTCAAGCTCTGCCTGCACCCGATCAACCGCAAGTCGCAGCGGTCGATGATGCGCTTCCAGAAGAAGATGGGGAAGATCCAGCCACAGATGAAGGAGCTCCAGGCGGAGTTCGGCAGCGATCGCGCCCGCTACTCGCAGGAGGTGCAGAAGCTCTGGAAGACGCACGGGGTGAACCCCGGGCAGGGCATGATGAGCTGCCTGGTCATGTTCCTGCAGCTGCCGATCTGGATCGGCCTCTACCGGTCGCTCGAGTACGCGATCGATTTGCGCCAGGCGCCGTTCCTCTACATCGTCGATCTGACGGAGCAGGATCGGCTGATTCCGGACATCGGATTCACCATCCCGTTTCTCGGAAACTCCTTCAACCTGCTGCCCATCCTCTACGTCATCTTGACGCTCGCGAACCAGCGACTGCAGCCGCGTCCGACCGACCCGCAGATGCAGTCGCAGTACAAGATGATGACCTTCATGATGATCTTCTTCGGCTTCATCTTTTACTCGTTCCCCGCCGGCTTCATGCTCTACATCATGACCAGCTCCGCGCTCGGCATCAGCGAGAGCAAGATCATCACGGCGCAGAGCGCCGCGGAGGACGCTGCGAGTGAAGGGGCGCCGGCCGAGCCCGTGACGGTCGGGCTGGGGGGCGCTCCGGTCGGAGGCGGCGGTACGTCGCCGGGTCGCCGGCATGCGCAGCGAGAACGCGACGGGGGCAAGGGCTCCGGCGCGCGAGGAAAGAGGCGCAAGCGCCGCTGATCACGTGCCGTCGCGACGAGCGCCAGCCTCCGGAATGCTTGCCACGACGATTCTCGCCGTGTCGACGGCCCCCGGCGTCGGCTCTCGAGCCGTGCTGCGCTTGAGCGGGCCGCGCGCGGTTACCGCGGTCATGGCTCTCGCCGTCGACGGCCATGTGATCGAGGACGTCGCCGGGTTCAGCGGCGTCGAACTCGAGTTGCGCTTCGGCGGTTTCGACCTGCTGGTCTGGGCGGTACGCTTTCGTGCGCCGCGTTCGTACACGCGCGAGGAGATGCTGGAGCTGCACGTCGTCTCGTGCACGCCGCTCGTCGCCGCGCTCTGTCGTGCTCTCTTGCGAGACGAGGACGTCCGCTGGGCGGGTCCCGGTGAGTTCACGCTGCGTGCGTTCACGAGGGGGCGCATCGATCTGTCGCAGGCGGAGGCCGTTGCCCGGCTGATCGCCGCGACCGGTGAGGAAGAAGCCCGCGCTGCAAGGCGTGCGCTGGCGGGGGACTTGGGGCGTGAGGTCGAGTCCGTCGTCAATGTGCTCACCGAGGCGCTCGCACTCATAGAGGCCGGGATCGATTTTGCGGATGAGGACCTGCCCGAGGTTGCCCCGGACATTCTTCTCGAGCGGCTCGACGACGTCGGTGCCAGGATCACGTCTCTGCGCGCGTCGACGAGCTTGCGGGTTGCCGACTCCGGCGCTTCCCATGTCGTGTTCGCGGGCTTGCCGAACGCCGGAAAGTCGAGCCTGCTCAACGCCGTCCTCGGTCGTCCCGAGGCGATCGTTTCTGACCTGGAGGGAACGACGCGGGATCCGGTGCGAGGGGTAACGAACGAGGGCGGCGTCCGCGTATCTTGGACCGATCTCGCGGGTACGACCTCGCTCGATGCGCTGCAGCGAGAGAGCAGTTCGAGGACGGTCGCTCGGGGGCTCGACCGCCGGATGAGCGACGCGACGCGTCGAGCCGTGCGGCGCTTGACGGACGTCGAGTTGCGGGCGGCGGACACCGTGCTCTGGGTCGTTGACGGGACGGTGGCGGAAGACGTGTCCCTCGCGGACTCGCGAGGGATCGACGCGAGCCGTCGTGTCCTCGTCGTCAACAAGATCGACCTGCTCGACGATCGTGTGCGGAGGACGTGGGCTCGACGCCACCCGGGCGCGTGTCTGGTGAGTGCTGTCACAGGGGCCGGTATCGATGTGTTGCGGCGGCTCGTCGCCGACCGTTCCGCGGGCGTCCGCTCCGGCCCCGGGGCCGAGCCTTCCGTGGAGGCACCGCGCTATCTGACGAGCGCCCACCAGGAGTCGGCGCTCGACGAGGCCGACGACGCGATGGTCCGGGCGCGGTCCGCTCTCAACGCTGACCACGGAAACGAGCTCGCAGCGGCGGATCTGCGGGACGCTCTGCGTGCGCTGGAGGATCTCGCCGGAACCGTGACACCCGACGACGTGCTCGGACTGATCTTCTCCCGATTCTGCGTGGGGAAGTGACCCTGGCCCGCATGTCTCACCGCTTCCTGCTGCGAAATCGGTGAGAAATCCGGGCGGGGTATCACGGGGCGTGCTCGCGGTACGTTCCGTGGTTGAAGGGCACGCCTGGAAGGGGGCCGGCACCTTCGGGGACGCAGAGGTCGAGGTGCTCGCAGGGGGCGGTCCCGGGGGCTCGTGCCCGGATGAGCTCTCGAGATCCCGGGCCCCCTCTTGCAAGCCCGAAGTCGCTGTGCTAACGTTCGCCGGTGCTCCAACTTGTTGCTGGGGCAAAGAAAAGAGAAGTTGAAGAGTCCTCCGTGCGGTCGGGTCATCGGGGAGTCCCCTCTCGCTGGTGATCGCGGGGCCGTACTGAGGCGATACTTCGCTCCGCGAGCCTTCCGTGTCTTCAGCCGCGGTCCGGGCCGTCGGATCGCTGCTTCTGTTGCGTGGCAGGCTTCAGCGGGCCAGTCAGAGGAGCAGCCGTCTTTCCATGCAGTGCCCGTTTTGCAGGGTCGACAACGACCGCGTGGTGGACTCCCGAGTGATCGGCGAGGGGACGAGCATCCGCCGGCGTCGCAAGTGTCTCGAGTGCGATCGGCGCTTCACCACCTACGAGCGGATCGAGACATCGCCACGGATCGTCGTCAAGAAGGACCAGCGTCGGGAGTTTTTCCATCGCGAGAAGATTCTCGGGGGATTGCGCGTGGCCTGTCAGAAGCGCGACATCTCCGAGGAGCAGATGGACGCGCTCGTCAGCAAGGTCGAGTCGGACGTCTTCGAGAAGTATGACAACGAGGTGTCGACACTGGTGATCGGTGAACAGGTCGCTGATCGTCTGAAGGAGCTCGACCAGGTCGCCTTCGTGCGCTTCGCGTCGGTGTATCGAGAGTTCACCGACGTCGAGCAGTTCGCGCCGCTACTTTCGTCCGTCTCCAGAGCGAAAGCGACGGATCCGGCGGCGACGGGTTGCTCGCAGGGCCTCGGCAACGCATCGAGGTGGTCCTGACGATACGGCCGCGGTTCTGGCGTCGGGAGGGGCACGGCGAGCGAGGCGAACCGGCGCCAGACTTGACGGTCTCCCGATCTCGGTGAAGATGGTGGTCATCGGCCCGCCCTGAATCGGGGGTGGCGCCCCCGCCGGGGCCGAGGATGGTACGGCAAGGGAGATCATGAGTCGAATCCGCGAAGTCCGCAAGAGGGACGGCCGCGTCGTTCCTTTTGACCGTGACAAGATCGCGGACGCGATCGACCGTGCCTTCCGCGCGGTCGGCGAGGGCGACCGTTCGCTGGTCGGTGAGCTGGCGGCGGCCGTCGAGCACTTCCTCGCCAGCCGGCTCGCGGTCCGTCCGGGTTCCACCTCCGGATCCGATACGTTTCCCGACATCGAGGACATCCAGGATATCGTCGAGACGGTGCTCATGGAGATGGGGCACCCGCGGGCTGCAAAGGCCTACATTCTCTATCGCCAGAAACGTGCCACGCTGCGTGCGACGCTGGAGGTGCGTACGGAGACGACTCGCTCCGCGGGAGAGCCGCCCCATGTCGAGGAGAGCGATGTCGGCGTTGTGAGCTGGAGCAAGGGGCGCATCAGCGCTGCGCTGATTCGTGAGGCCGATCTCGACCCGGCCGTGGCCGAAGAGATCGCGACGGCCGTCGAGACGCGTGTGCTTCAGAGCGGAATCCGTCGTATCTCGACGGCGCTCGTGCGCGAACTGGTCGACAACGAACTCTTCGAGCGCGGCTACGATGCCAAGCTGCGCCGGCACGCTCCCGTCGGACTGTCGCCGTATGACCTCGATCGGATGATCTTCGCCGACGACACGAAGTCCGGCTACGCGTACGCGAAAACACCCGCCGAGGCGCGTGACCTCGTCGCCGGGCGCATCTTCCGTCAGTACTCGCTTGCGGAGGGCTACTCTGCCGATGTCGCGAGCGCTCATCGTGACGGCTGCATTCACATCCACGGTCTCGAGGACCCGCTGCGTCTCGAACGTGCGACGTGGACGGTTCCGAAGGAGGACTCGGAGACTCTCGAGGACCTCGCTGCTCGCCTGAGCCGGCTGGCACCGTTCATCGGAGGCTCGATCCGGCTCGAGGGGCTCGCGGGACGATTTGCCGGCGGATCACCGGACTCGTCCATCGACGATCTCGTCCGCCGCTTTCCGTCGCTCGAGATCGTCGGTGGATCGGGGCCGCAGCCGCAGCCGTCCGAGCTCCGTCTGGCCGTCGGCAAGATCACGCTCAACTTGCCGCGTGTGGCTCTGTGGTCTAGCTCTCGCAACGGTGCGGTGGGTCGAAGCGGCGAAGGTGTCGAGGCGCGACTCGCAGCCTCGATCGACCTCGCGGTGAAGGGGCTCCTCGAGCGCCGCCGGTTCGTAGCGCGCCTCGCGGCGCGGCCTGAGGCGCCGCTGTGGCAACTCGCCGATCAGGATCTCGAGCGACGTGCGGAGCTCATCGTCGGAGTCGTCGGGCTTGCCGAGTGCGTTCGTTTTCTGGAAGGAGCAGGCCTCTCCGATGAGGAGTCCCGACGGCGTGGCAGCGACCTGCTCGCGTTCATCGAGCTGCGTGTGGGATCCGGTGCCCGACAGTCGGGCGCGAACCTGCTCGTCGAGGATACCGCCGAGCCCGATGTCGGGAAGCGCCTCGCGCAGAGCGATGCCCGGCTCTACGGCCGCCCCTGCGTTGAGTACGGTGGCGACTCGAGCGGCTTTCGTGGAACGTCGTGTGAGTCGCAAGCCGGGCCGGATGCGGGTCGCTCCCCGGTGACGGAAGTGGAGATGTCCAGGGAGTTCGGGGAGTGAAGAGACAGAGCACGAAGCTGTTTCAAGGACCGCTCCGTCGGCCCGATGCCGAGCGAGACGGTGCGAGGCGAGACGGGCCGACGAGTCGATCTTACCGAGTCGATCGT
>CAYMLL010000041.1:7333-26084 GCA_964390645.1 uncultured Planctomycetia bacterium
GCGAGACGGTGCGAGGCGAGACGGGCCGACGAGTCGATCTTACCGAGTCGATCGTCGAGGAGGCCCGGCGGAGCACCCGCACCTTTCTGGCCGGCCGAAGCCCGGACGGGGTCTTGAGACAGTCTCCAAGGATCCCGCCGCCGGACCGTCCGGGTCGGGTGGCCTCGACTTCACGGCGGAGGCGAAGGCGGTCAGATTCAGCGGGGCGGGGGTTGCAGAGAGGCGTCGAGAGTGTATCTGAAGAAGCTGGAGCTGTTTGGCTTCAAGTCCTTCGCGGACCGAACGACGTTTGAGTTCGAGCCCGGCGTGACTTGCATCGTCGGCCCGAACGGCTGCGGGAAGTCCAACGTCGTCGATGCGTTCAAGTGGATTCTCGGCTCGCAGTCTCCGAAGGGACTCCGCGGTTCCGAGATGAAGGACGTCATCTTCAACGGCACCCAGAGCCGCAAGCCCCTCGGGCTCAGCGAAGTGACGGTCGTTTTCGAGAACGAGGACCGCTACTTCGACGTCGATTACGTCGAGGTCGCCGTGACGCGGCGTCTGTTCCGCAGCGGCGAGAGCGAGTACCTGATCAACAAGCAGAAGTGCCGCCTGAAGGACATCAAGGACCTCTTCCTGGACACGGGGTTCGGCGCGTCGTCCTACTCGATCCTCGAACAAGGCAAGATCGACGTCTTGCTTCAGGCGAGCGTCATCGACCGGCGCGTGATCTTTGAAGAGGCCGCCGGAATCTCGAAGTACCGCGTTCGCAAGGCCGAGGCACTGCGCTCGCTGGCGCGCGTACAGGACAACCTCGTTCGTCTTCAGGATCTCCTCGATGAGGTCGAGAAACGCGTTCGCCGCGTCAAATCGCAGGCGAGCAAGGCGCGGCGCTACCGCTCGCTCAGCGAGCGATTGAAGGATTTGCGGGTGCGCATGGCTCTCGAGGATCTGTCGTCATCGATCGACGGCCGCTCCGATCTTTCCTTCGGGCTCTTCTGGGTCGTACATCGCGTCGACCAGCTTGAAGGGCTCGGGCAGCGCCTGTCAGCGGGGCTCGACGTGCAGATCGCGAAGCGCCGGGATCTCCTCTGCGGTCTCGAGAAGCTGCGCGAGGAGCTTTCCTCGGCGCGCGTCGCGAAGGAGCGCACCGAGGAGAAGCTCGAGCAGAGTGAGCGGCGACTCGTCGAGCTCGCCGAGGAAGAAAAGTCGAAGAAGCACGGACTCGAGGATGCACGCGCGACGCTCGAGCATCTCACTGCGACGTTGGAGGAAGAGCGCGGCCGGCTCGAGTCTTTCCGCCAGGAGATTGTCGAGTGCCGTCACGGCGTCGAGGCCAGGAGCGAGGCGCTGCGTCGCGAGCAGGAGGCTGACGACGAGCTGCAACGACGCGTAAACGAGCGCAAGGAAGAGATCGTCTCGCTGATTCAACAGCGTTCGAAGGTCGCCAATCATGTCGTGCAGCTGACCACCGAGCTCGGCAGCCTGCAGTCGCGCAAGGAGCGCCTCGAGACCGCTCATTCGCGGTTCGTCGAGGAGGTCGAGACCGGGCGTCGGCAGGCGAGTGTCCTCGCGGAGACGATCGCCGCGATCTCCGGGCAACGCGACCTGTTCGAGAAGGAGCTGGCGTTACTGGAGCTGCGGTTTGCCGAGCTCGAGGTGCGGGTCTCGTCGGTCGATGACGAGCTGCGCACGCGACGTGAGGAGCTTCATCGCAAGAGCTCGCGCTTCGAGGTGCTCGCGTCTTTCGAGACGGCGCTGGACGGAGTCTCGTCCGGTGCGGCGGAGCTGCTGCGTCGGCGGGAGGAACTTCCCGCTGTCGCCGAGGTACACGGTCTCGTCGCGTCGCTTCTCCGCATCGATCCGCGCTACGCGCCGGCTGTCGAGGCCGCCGTCGGAGAGCGTGCGCAGAGCTTCGTCGTCGAGACGCAGGATGGCGCCATGGAGCTCCTCGACTTTGTGCGCGACCAGGATCTCGGGGGTGTACAGATCGTTTCGCTCGACCGTCTCGATCGTGCCGGCGACGAGCTGTCTTTCCTGACGAGGCAAGGAGGTGTTCTCGGCCGGCTGAGCGACTTCGTCGACACCGTCGCGGATCACGAGGACCTGGTCGATCGGCTGCTCGGGGGTGTGGTTCTCGTCGAGGACTTCAAGACGGCGGTGGCGCTGTCTCGCAATGGTCTGCGAGCGTGTCGGCTCGTGACTCTCGCCGGAGAGCTCGTTGAGCCATGGGGGGCGCTGTCGGTTCCGGGTAGCAACGAGACCGGGATCATCTCGCGGCGCAGCGAGATGGACGCGCTGTCGGTCGAGGTCGAGAAGCTCGACACGGAGTGTGCCGGGCTCGAGGCCGACCGTGACGGATTGCACCGCGAACTCGCGGAGGTTCGTGAGCACGTTGCCGCGAAGAAGCTGCGCGTCGACGAGACCACACGGCGTGGTCTGGAGCAGCGGGCCGAGTTGGCGCAGGTCGAGACCGAGATCGATCGTCTCGGCCGTGAGCTCGAAGTCGGCGCGGCGGAGGTCACCGAGCTCGACGGCGAGATCAGCAGCCGTCTCGAGGAAAAATCGGTGCGCGTCGAGGAGATCGAGGATCTCGACAGTCGCCGCGTGAATACCGAGAAGGGCGTGGCCGAGGTCGAGGAGGAGATCGCGCGCGGTCGCGAGCGTCTCGAGCATGCGACGGAAGCCGTGTCGCAGTCGCGTCTGGCGCTGGCTCAGGCCGAGAAGCAGGAGGAGGGACGCCGTCGGCTCCTGGACGAGCAGGCCGCGAATCTTCGGGAGCGCGAGAAGCAGTCCGAAGGCCTGGAGCGTGACATCGGTCTGATCCAGGATCGCGTGATTCAGACTCGCGACGAGCAGACCACGGCACGACGCGAGCGGGAGACCATTCTCGTTCGCGAGCGCGAGGTGCGTGCGGCACTCGACGCCGAGGAGGAGAAGGACCGCTCGCTGCTGGCGCTCGAGCAGGGCTTCCGCGACGAGATCGAGGCTGTTCGCGTACGTGCGAGCGAGCTCGCACGTGAGCGCGAGGGGCTGCATCTGCGCGACCAGGAGGAGCGCCACAGGAGGAACAACGTCCTCGAGAGAATCGACGAGGAGTACGGTATCGATCTGCAGGCGCTCCTGGCAACCGCGGCCACGGGGAGGTCGGACCTGGAAGCGACAGCCGGCACGGGGTCGGGATCGCAGACGGGGTCAGAACCGGAGACGGGAACCGATGCGGAGGCGCAGAGCGAGGCGCCGATCTCGGATTACGATCGCTTCCTCGCTCCCGTCGCGGACTGGGACCGTGAGGTCGCGCGCAAGGAGGCTCGCGAGCTGCAGGAGAGGATTCGCAAGCTCGGCAACGTCAACCTCGAGGCTCTCGAGGAGCTCGAGGAGCTCGAGGAACGCCACCGCTTTCAGATCGGGCAGAAGAGCGACCTGGTCGACGGTGAGCGCCATCTGCGCGGTATCATCGCCGAGATCAACTCGAAGAGTCGTCAGATGTTTCAGGAGACCTTCGACTCGGTGCAGGAGCACTTCAAGGAGCTGTTCCGTAAGTGCTTCGGGGGAGGTCGTGCCGAACTCGTGCTCGAGGAAGGGGTCGACGTTCTGGAGGCCGGTATCGAGATCGTGGCGCGACCGCCTGGTAAGAAACTGACGTCACTGTCTCTGATGTCCGGTGGTGAGCGGACGATGACGACGATCGCGCTCCTGCTGTCGATTTTTCGGGCTCGTCCGAGCCCGTTCTGCATCCTCGACGAAGTGGACGCACCTCTGGATGAGGCGAATGTTCATCGATTTACGGTGCTTCTCAACGAGTTTGTCGAGAGCTCGCAGTTCATCATCATCACTCACAACAAGGTGACGATGTCCGAGGCGAACACGCTCTACGGTGTAACGATGCAGGAGCGGGGAGTCTCGAATCGCGTCGCGGTCGAGCTCGAGACGTACGATCCCGAGAAGATGGAATCCCTCGCGGCGACGGCGTCCGGCGACTGAGGAGTCCAGCGGGCAGGCACTCGAGGAGTCGCGTCCGTTCCCCGGTGGGGGGGATTCTCCGGTCGAAGTGCCGGAAGAGTCGCCCCGGGACGCTGCTTGACCGGAAGTTCTTTCCGTCCATTTTCCGGACTGGGGGCGGTCGGCTCGTGTCGAGTCCGGTCTTCGAGCGGTGTCCGGGAGACCGGATTCTGAACCCTCGTTTCGGGCGACTATCCGGTCCTTCGGACGGTTTGACGCTATAACAGGGTCGCTCTATACTTCTGCGGCTCGCGGATCGGGGGGAGCAGGACGGGATCGTTTTACGCGGCGTCAGGACGGGTCTGCGCGCCGAGAATCGTCGACCTTCGCGGGTTCGACAGAGGACGGACGCACGTCGCGGTTCGACTCCCCACGCACTCTCCGAATTCGACTCGAGTGAGGTCTCATGGCCGGACTGACACGTGAGGAAGTGCTCCAGTGTGTCGCCCAGCGCAAGCCCCTGCGTGGGCTTAACCTGGCAGGACTCGATCTCAGCCACTGTCGGCTGAAGGGCTGCAACCTGGAGAGTGCGGATCTCGCCGGCGCGAACCTTACCGGTGCGGACCTGACCGAGGCGAACCTCGTCGGTGCGAACCTGAAGGACGTCGATGCCACCGACGCTCGGATGGTCGGCGCAACTGTCGACCTCGCCAACTTCGAGAACGTCAAGTTCCATCGCACGGACTTGCGCCGTGTCAACTTCAGCCCTGCCCTGGTCTCCGGCTGCGAGTTCCGCGGCACCAACCTCTTCAAGTGTCGATTCGAGGGCAACGACCTGTCGGCATGTTGCTTCGAGGAGGCGAACCTGGGCGGTGCGTGTCTCGTCGGTTGCAATTGCAAGGGTGTTGACTTTCGCGGCACCCAGATGGCGAACACGAGCTTCCGCAGCGTCGAGCTGGCGAACGCCAGCTTCGCGCAGTGTCTTCTGAAGAACACCAAGCTCGACAGGACCTCGTTGAAGAGGGTCAACTTTCACCGCACGAGGTTCGTCGACTTCGACTTCGGATCGATCGACCTCACGGACATCGATTTCAAGGATGCGAATCTCGAGAACGCGAAGTTCGCAGACGGCACGGTGCAGGGCGTCAGCTTCCGCGGCGCGAAAATGTCGCGCGTGCAGTTCGACGGTATGGACCTGACGGGCGTGGATTTCTCGGAGGTGTGCCTCGAGCGTGCCCAGCTCAGCGGCGCCAATCTCACTGACGCGATTCTCGTTGGCGCCAGTCTCACGGGGGCGAATCTGTCCGGGTCGATCCTCAAGCGTGCCATTCTGACGGACGTCGAAGGCACCGGCACGATTTTCCGGGGCGCGGTGCTGGAGGAGACGGACCTGTCGGGCGCCGAGCTTCCACACGCCAACTTCTTCGAGTCCCGTCTCTCCCAGTGCAGTCTGCGCAACGCGAAGGTCGGAAACGGGAACTTCAACTCCTCCGAGATCAGCGGGGCCGATCTCGAAGGATCAACGTTCGAGGACTCGACGTTTTTCGACACCAGGTTCAGAGACTGCAGTCTCGAGGGTGCGGTCTTCGATCGGGGGCACTTCGTCAACACGAGCTTCGAGTACACCCGGTTTCGCAAGGTCAGCTTCCGTCGGGGGCTCTTCGAGGATCTCGTTCTCTCCCATGTCGGGCTCGAAGCGGTCGACATGTACCGTTCGATTTTCAAGAACGTGCGTTTGCGGGATGCGCAGTTCACCGAGGCGGTGCTTGACTCCGTAGACGTCAAGGACTCCGAGTGGGTCGACATAGAGCTCACGGACGCGAAGGTGGTTGCGGGTCGTTTCTCCAGGACCAAGCTCGAGCGTGTGAAGTTCGTTCGCTCGACACTCGAGAAGACCGCATTCGACGACTGCAAGATCTCCTGCTGCGATTTCTCCGGGGTGGAGCAGGGCACCTTGGCATCCTGCGCCGGACTCGATCCGGAGCAGCTTTCGGACTGTAGATTCCAGCCCGTGGTGGAAGCCGGGGCGGACCCGGCCGCGACGATCCGGCTCCGTGCGGGCGACCTGCCCGTGCCGTCGCCACCGCCGGGGGCGGAGGTGGCCGAGCCCGGGGCGGAGGTGGCCGAGCCCGGGGCGCAGGTGGCCGAGCCCGGGGCGCAGGTGGCCGCGGCGGCTGCCGAGGTGGCTGCGGCGGGCACGGAGGTGGCAGTGGCGGGCACGGAGGTGGCCGCATCCGCGGGGGACGGTGGGGAGCTCGCGCTTCGATTCCGCTTCCTGGACCTGCTCGCCAACGATCTCGTCGGCATCCTTTCGACACTCGACAGTGTCCACGACGACGTGGTTCGAGCACTGAGAGGCTACGAGCCGTCCGACGAGGTGTCGGTCGACGACAGCTTGCGAGTCGAGGCCCGGCGTGTGGGTGAAGACGCGAGCATCATCATCAAGGGAACGACATGTGCGGTGGAGGTGGGGGGGGACGAGACGACCGTCGATGCGGTGAGCGTCATCGAGGCGATATGCCGGGAGATGTCCTCCCATCTCGATGGATCTGCGAACGGTGATGCTGACAGCTGCGGCAAGGCCGACGATGCTTCGGTCGTAGAGCGGGCGAACGAGACGGAGGTGATGATCCGAAACGTTTCGCCTCAGATGCTCCAGCAACACCTCGAGTCTTGCCTGGAGAGAGTGCTTCCTGCCGTGCCGCCCCATCTACGCGAGGGCATCGCGAGCCAGGCTCTTCGATTGCCGACGGCTTTCTTCGATCGCCGTCATCTCTGGGACGTGAGTCGGGTCCAGGGGTAGAGACGAGCTCGAAGTAACGAGGAATCCGCTCGAGAGGGGACCATGTCGGATCTGGACAGCAAGGAAATCGTCGGAAAGAGCATCCATAGCTCGACCCTCCGACAGTTCGTGGAGGAGGCAGCGGCACGCACCGATCCGGCGGTGCTCCTCGGAGAGCCCGGAGTGGGCAAGCAGTTCGTCGCGCGCCGTGTCCATCAGCAGTCCGCACGTAGCGAGCGGCCGCTACTCATCGTCGATTGCTCTCTCTACTACGAGCGTGAGCTCAAGCGTGAGCTCTTCGGTTATCACGGTGCCGGGGTCGCGGCGAAGTCCCGCAAGGGTCTCCTCGAGTTCGCTTCCAGAGGCACGTGCTATCTCTCTCATGTCGAGGAGCTCAGCCCTGCGCTACAGAAGAGCTTGCTCGAGTTTCTCCAGAGCCACCGTTTTCGACGCCTGGGCGATGGCAAGGAGGTCACGTCGTCGGCGCGAGTCATCGTCTCGAGTGACAAGAACCTCGGAGGCTTCGTGGAGGGTGGTCTTTTCGACGGGGAGCTCTTTCGCCTGCTGAGCTCGTTGTCGCTCACACTCGTTCCTCTACGCGAGCGGCCAGAGGACATCTGCGATCTGGTCACGACCATCGAGAGCTCCTACTGCGACTCGAAGAACATCGAGATGCCGAAGTTCGACGCGGAGGTCCTCCAGGCGTTCCAGTGCTTTCCGTGGCCCGGGAACTACGAGGAGCTGAAGAAGGAGGTGATCCGGCTGATCGGGTGCGGTCGGCAGGTTATCGAGCGGGACCAGCTCTCTCTGGAGATCTCGAGCTACTGGCATGGTCGCCGTGGCGACCCGGACGTGCGCAAGGTGCTCGAGGAGCTGGACGGGTACATCCGGGAGTTCACGGTTCTCAGTCGTCTTGATGCGGAATTCGGCGACGTGCTTCTCAGTACCGATGACTGGGATCTCGAGATTCCGACGGCTACGCGCAAGCTCGGAGAGCAACTCCACTGAAAGTCGATGGACTCCTGGGATGGACAAGGACGACGCCAGCGTACGAGTCTTGGTTGCCGATGATGAGCCCACGGTGCGGGCCCTGTTCGGATCGATCCTCGAGGACCGTGGGGACTGCGCCGTCGGGATGGCGTGCGATGGTGCGGAGGCTCTCGAGAAGCTGTCGCAGTGGCGGCCTGACGTGCTCGTCACTGACCTGAAGATGCCGAACCTCGACGGGGAGCAGCTCGCCTTCCGCGCTCTCGAGCTTTACCCGGACCTGACCGTCATGGTGGAGACCGGCTTTCCGAGCCTTGACGGTGCGGTGCGCTTGATGAAGGAGGGTGTCTTCGACTTCATCCCGAAGCCGTTCTCGATCGACATTCTCCAGGAGCGTCTTGACCGGGCCCTCGAACGGTCGCGTCGTCGCAGAGTGGACAAGCAGGTCGACGCCACCGTCTCCTCGTTGATGAACGCGCTCCGGCGCAAGGATTCGTACCTTTACGAGCATGCCCACCGCGTCTCGAAGATGTGCGCAATCCTGGCGCAGGATCTCGGCCTGTCGCACGACCAGGTTCCAGCAGTGTCTTGGATGGGGCTCGTCCACGATGTCGGCAAGATCGGCATCGCGGAATCGATCTTGCGTAAGCCTGGGCGTCTGACGCCGCTCGAGTTCGCCGAGATTCGCAAGCACCCGCGGTATTCCGCGGACATCATCGAGCCACTGATCCCGCTGACCGGATGGCCGCGTAGCTACGACGGCGTTCTTCATCACCACGAGCGCGTTGACGGTCACGGTTATCCCGACGGCATCAGTGGCGAGGCGATTCCGCTCGAGTCGCGGATCATCTCGGTCTGTGACACCTACGATGCGATGTCGAGCTCCCGGCCTTACCAGGACTCGCTTCCCGAGCCCGTTCTGCGCGAGAGATTGCGCGAGGCGGGCGGGACGCAACTCGACAAGGAGATCGTCGCGATCTTTCTCCGGAACCTCGATGGGTACAGGAACTATGTCTCGATCTGTGCCTGAGGTCGTGAGACGCCCGCAGAGCGAACCGAGCGTCCCGGGTGGCTCTCGACAGGGAGAGGTCTTTGTCGTCAACCGCGACCCGGAGATGCGTCTCTTCCTGGACAAGGCTTTCTTTGTCGGCGATCTTCCGTGCGTTCGTGTCGCCACGCCACAGGAGGCTCTCGCCTGCGCGGGCGAGTCGCGGTATGCAGTCGTACTGGTCAGCATCGAGTCGGCTGATTCCGTCGATCTCGTCGAGTGGTTTGTCGATGGCGATCCGGAGGTTCAGGTGGTGGCGATCTCGAGCGTGGCGACGCCAGAGCTCGTGCGTGATGTCTACCGTGCCGGCGCGGTGGAGTTCTTCTTCGGCAGGCTGAGCAGCAAGACGGTGATCGCCAGGCTACGGGAGCTCGTGAGGTCCGCGACGTGTGTCGACCCGGAGTGCGTCGCCGTCTCCCATGAGCCCGAGGTCGCGGCCGCGTCTTCGAGTGAAGGGGCTCCCACCAACACGACGATTATTTCCAAGAACTCGGCCACGGAGCGGGTCCTCGCGACGGCCCGCAAGGTCGCGAAATCCGACTCGACGGTGCTCATCCACGGCGAAAGTGGCACGGGAAAGGAGCTGCTGGCACGTTACATTCACGAGAACAGTCCGCGTGCAGACAGCTGCTTCATCGAGGTCAACTGCGGGGCGCTGCCGGAGAACCTCCTGGAGAGTCAGCTCTTCGGTCATGAGAAGGGCTCGTTTACCGGTGCCAGTCAGCGTCAGCTCGGGCTCTTCGAGATCGCGAACGGTGGTACGATTCTCCTCGACGAGATCGCAGAGATGAGCCTCGACATGCAGGTCAAGATCCTGCGTGTGCTGCAGTCCCGCGAGTTCCGACGTCTGGGCGGTAGCCCGGTGATCAAGGTCGACGTGCGCGTGATCGCCGCGACGAATCGCAATCTCAAGGTGGCGCTCGAGAAAGGCCGCTTTCGCTCCGATCTCTACTACCGTCTCAACGTCATCGACCTCGAGTTGCCTCCCTTGCGCAAGCGTCGTGAGGAGATCCCTCTCCTGGTCGAGCACTTCTGCCATGAGTGCGCGACGTCCAAGAAGCTCGGGTGCAAGAGCTTCACTGACGAGGCCATCCTCGCCCTGCAGAAGCTTCGTTGGGAGGGGAACATCCGCGAGCTCGAGAACAGCGTCGAGCGTCTGATCTTGCTCTCGCAGGGCGATAAGGTGGGTGCCGAGGACGTTGCCGAGCACCTCGCGATGTCGGCGGCCGACCTCGAAATCGACAGTGACTTCGCCCTGACGCTGACGCTCGACGAGGTGAAGAAGCTCCACGTCGCGCGGGTTTTGAGGCAGAACGAGGGCAACAAGATGAAGACTGCCAGGATGCTGAAGATCAACGTGAAGACGTTGTACAACCTGATCAAGAATTTGGGGGTCGAGCTCTGATCGGAGTCGTAGGAGAGCTCACTTTCCCTTGGCGATCTCCACCGCCAACCGGCAGCCTCCCAGGTACTCTTCGATGTCCGCGTACTCGTCGATCGTATGAGCGTTGTGCTGGCCGGCGCCGATGGTCACTGTCGGGATGCCCTTGTGGTTGAGCCAGTTGGCGTCGAGTCCGCCGTTGACGACGCGCGTTCTCGACTGCAGTCCCAGCCGCGATGCCGCGTCGAGCGCACGTTGTACAGCCGGGGATCGTTCATCCATGAGGAACGAGTGGTAGTCGCGCGAGGCCCGGAAGCGGACGCGACCATGACGATTCGTGGCACTGCGGACGCTTCTGGCTGCGCGCTCGAAGGCCTCCCGATACTCGAGCGTGATCGTATCGAGGAAGGCGGGGTCGTGGCTGCGTGACTCGCCGCGTATCAGCAGCTGATCCAGCACCTGGTTGGTGATCTCGCCGCCCTGAACCACGCCGACGTTTGACGTGCCGTTGCGGCGTCCTTTCCTCACCTTGCCGAAGAAGCCGCGGCGTGCCACATCGGCGATGGCGCGAGACGCGATCAGCGCGGCGGAGACGCCATCCTCCGGATGTACACCGGCGTGGGACGAAATCCCGAGCACATCGACCTCCCAGCGATCTGCCCCGGTAGCTCCGATGACGAGCTGCGCGGGCGCGCCGGAGTCGATGTTGAAACCCAGTCGGGGACGACCGAGGTCTGTGGTCTTGAGCTGTCGGGAGCCCTTGAGTCCGACCTCTTCCCCGACCGTGAAGAGGAGCGTCAGCGGTGGGTGAGGAATGTCCTTGGTCAGCAGACTCTCTGCCAGCGTCACGAGACATGCGACGGCAGTACGGTTGTCGGCGCCGAGCGCCGTCTTCGTCGACGAGACGAAGCGGCCGCGGCGGCGCACCGGCCGGGCGCCGCGGCACAGTGGCACGGTGTCCATGTGTCCCGAGAACAGCCGTCTCGGCGCTCGGATTGTCCCCGGCATGCGGACGATGAGGTTGCCGATCTCGTAGTCTTCGCCGATCTTCTCGTGCGCGTTGTCGTGCCGCATCCAGCTCGGCTTGCAGCCGGCAGCCTTCAGCTTGCGCTTGACGACTGTCGCGATGCGGGACTCCTCACCGCTGAGCCCCTCGACTTTCAGCAGGTCCATGAGGTGGGCAACCGCGCGAGCCCGCGGGATCATGGCAGGGTGAACTCGATATGCACTGGCTCGCCGTCGCGGGTGAGCGTGAGGGTCACGGCGTGACCGTTCTCGAGCTTGTCCAGCAGGTCGCGGGCGCGGGCGCGGTGCTCGACGGTCGACGAATCATCGATCGACAGTCGTTCGCCGTCCACCAGCTCGATCGTGTCGTTCGGACGTAGACCGAGCTTGCGCAGAAGCGAGTTCGACGGCATGTGTGTCAGCTTCATGCGCGTGAAGCCGTCCTTCGTGGTCTCGTCCTCGCGGCCGACGTGCTCGATCTGGCGCAGCCAGTTGACTTCCTTGCGGACGTAGTCAAAGGTCGGGCGTTGCACCTGCAAGTACTTCCGGCTCAGGCGCGACGCCGAGGCACGCGGGTTGTTCTTGCGCAGCTCGGCCATGATCGTGCGGTTCTCGGCAACTCGCTGCGACTGGCTGACCGCGGTCACCTTGGGAGCTTCGCCGTCGCCCCCACCGCTAGGTGCGTGGGGGACGTTCGACTCGATCGCCTGGGGCAGAAACTCGGCTGGATCGGTGTCCGGCGTTCCCCACCGGACGTACAGCGCGCCGACCACCACGACGAGCAGGGCGCAGAATCCGTGACAAGTTTTCTCGATGAGGTCGAGCATCGACAAAGCGCTCCTCGCAGGCTCGGATCAGCGGACCACCGCCGCGCCAGCCCGGAATCGAATAGACACCGCGAGCCGTGGGTAGCTTACCGGAAAGACTACCCCGGTCACCCGCGTGATGCAGGAAAATCGGGCGAAAATCACGCCTCTCGTCTCTTCGTATCGGACGGATCCGTCTCCCGGATAGAGCGCGGAATGCCGATGTCGACGACGTGGATCTTACCGGTCGATTCCGGGCCCGCGCCGGCGTAGAACCCTCGCTTCGCGGCGGCGAAGGTCACGGTGTGGCGAGCGCGCAAGACCGCGCCCCGGACCTCGCCCGTGTCTCCGTCGAGTCCCGTTGGCGAGTCGAGAGCGACGACCCGTCGTCCGCTCGCGGCGACGAGCCTCACCCAGGCGAGATAGGGGTCGGTCAGCGGACGTGACAACCCGGTTCCCAGCAGGGCGTCGATGATCGTCACCGGCCGGGACAGGTCGATGTCCTTCGGGGGCAGGTACGGCGGCGGCGGCGCGTGCACGGTCAGACCCATGCGATCGATCACCGTCAGGTTGACGGCAGCGTCGGACCCGGGTGAAAGCCCCCGGCGGTCGAAGCACAGCCAGACCTCTACCGCGAGCCCCCGTCCGTCCAGGTGTCGCGCCACGACGTAGCCGTCGCCGCCGTTGTTGCCCGGGCCGCAGAGAATGACGAAGGGAGCCGGAAGGTCGGCGGGTCGCCGGTCGTGGATGCTGCCGATGACGCGAGCAGCGGCCGCGCCGGCATTCTCCATCAACGCGATGCCCGGCAGGCCGAGGTCCTCGATGGTCCGACGGTCCCACTCGCGGATGGCCGTGGGGCTGTGGGCGGGCATCGGCATGGGAGGCTTCCGTGGGTCAGGGTCAGGGGTGGTCGTCGAACCGAGCGGCTCCGCCTGGGGCTCTACGAGCGGCGTGACGCGAAGAGCGGCTTGTACCGGTAGTACACCTCCAGCGTCAACACGTTGATCGCCGTCGCGTAGACCCGTCCACCGCTGAGCCCGATCCAGCTCGGCTCGGGATCCCAGCTGCCGCGGATGTGCGCTTGCTGGGTCTGCAGCGGCAGCAGCGCTCTTTGCAGCAGCGTGTTCCATGCTTCCCACGGCTCGCCGCCGAGGTGGAAGAGAGCGAGGGTCGCAGCGTACCAGTAGTAGTAGGACTGGTAGTTGAGGTCCCAGCGTCGGAGCTTGCCGGTGTCGGGCGAGTGGTTCGGGAGCATGCGTCGGACGGCAGCCCGGGTGCGCTGATCGTCCGGCAGGCCGCCGGTGTAGAGGTGGCCGAGGAGGCCGACCGCGACCATGTTGACGCCACGGCGACCCGCCTCCGGGTCGAGGTTGGCGTAGATGCCGTAGCCGGATTTTGTGAAGGCGCGGTCGAGGTAGTGACGAACCGCCTGCTTCGCGTGTAGCGAGATCGGGACGCCTGCCTGCTCCGCGCCTCGCAGCGCCATGATCTGCCAGCCGGTGATCGACAGATCGTGGCGGCCGGTCTTCTGGGAGTTGTAGTCCCACGCGCCGCCGGGTTGCTGTGCGGCGAAGGCGTAACGCACCGCGGCGTTGAGGCTCTCGCGGTAGCTCTCCATGCCGGTCATCGAGAAGGCCTCGGCCAGTGCCAGCGTCGCCAGCGCGTGGTTGTAGAGGTACTTGTCGCCCTCGATCCCGAACGCACCGGCGCCGTCCTGGTGATCGATCAGGTGATCGATGCCCTTGGCCACGTGACGTCGATAGGCGCCCTCGGAGTGAGGAGTGTGGCCGGCACCGAGAAACGCCAGCACCGCGAGCGATGAGACGCCGATGTCGAACTCCCTGAGGCCCGTACCCGGACACGCCGTGAAGTGGCGGCAGTGGCGCTGGAAGCCCTGAGAATCCCATCCGCCGTCCGAGTCCTGATGCTCCGCGAGCCAGCGCAGCCCGAGATCGACGGCGTTCTCGGTGCGACCGTTGCCACCGTAGGCCGCCAGTGCGCGCATCTTGCTCTCCTCGCCGCGCGAGGACAGCGTGCCCAGCAGCGCGACGCCGGCGCCTCCCGCCGTTCGTGGTGGCGATGAGCCCACGCCGAGTGGTGGCGGGTCGCGGAAGGGGCGGATGGGCGCTCGCCTGGCGGGTGGGCGTCGCGTCACCCGCGGCGGCTTCGGAGGCTCCGTCTTCGGTCCGGCGGGAGCGGCTTTCTCGGCGCTTCTCGGGGCCTCCTTCTTCACCTTCTCGGCTTTCTTCACCGGTTTCGGCGCCGGCGTTTTCACCACCACGGGTTTCGGCGCCGGGGGCCGCGGTGGCTCCGGGGCTCTGGGCTTCGGTGCCGGTGGCTTCTTCACCGGCAGGCGAATCGAGATGGTCAACTCGGGCTTCGGCAGGGGTGCATCCGGAGGTCGCAGGAAGCGGGCCAGGAGGATCGCGGCGAGGACGACGTGGAGCGCGATCGAGACCGCGACCGCCGCCGTGCCGGTGACGCCTCGGGGGCGGCGCACCCGGAAGACCTGCCGCAGGCCGGGGCCGGAGGCCTCCCACCCCCGTCGACCCCGCAACCGATCGACCAAGCGTAGCAGTCCCCCACCGGTGCCGCCGGGGGGTCGTGACAGCGTCCGGATCACTCCACGCAGCCGGTTTGCCGCCCGCCGCAGGAGATCGGCTTCACGGTCGAAGAGATGTCGGTTCGGTCGACGCAAACGCCCTAAGTCCTTGTGCTGCCGAGTCCCCACGATCGTCAGAGATTCTACCCCCGGGGGCGAGCCACCGCCATGGGCCTTTCCGTCCCCGCGTCGGGCTCAGCCTCCGAATCGGACGCCGACAGCCCCGACGCCGGGCCTCTGCCCCGTGGGGTGACGGCGGGCTGCGGGTCGAGAGCCGGGGATGTCCCGGCTGTGAGTCGTGCGGCGCGGCCGACACGGCCGACGTGTGGGTGCTGCGGGACCTCCCGGGCGCTCTGGCTGCGCCCTCGATGGAAGAGCCCTCCCAGGGGATTCTCCGCCGTGCCGGGGCCTCGGTGTCGCCGAGGCTGGAGGCCGACAGCCCCGGGAAGCGGTGGGGTGGCGCCCAAAATCCGGGGTGTACCGTTCTGCTGGTTCCGGGCTCCTGTTACAATGGAGACGGTCGTTTTGCGACCGTGGTCGACGTGTGTCCGTCGAGGCCAGAAGGAGGTTTGAAAACCCCTCGAGTCGAGGTACCATTCAGACAGGCTTTTCGGATCTTCGCGGCGGCACGGTTCCGGGTGTGACGGCGGCCACGAAAGTCTGGCGGCTATGAGATTCCGGTGGCCACGAGCAGCCGGCGGTTCCTTCGGATCAAAACCGGTTCCCCTCCTACTCCCGGCCCTGGTCAGGGTGCAGGCCCTGTGTCGGCCGTGTCTCCTGTCTCTCGTGGTGTTGCGAGGATGTATGTGACGGCGTTTGCGGCGGAGATCGTCGCATTCGGAATTGACGTCGTCTGAGGATACAGACGTGCGAATCGAGCGAACAGGTCGGAAATCGGGTGGGGCCCATTCGAGGGTGCCACGCAACCTCGCTGTCGGCTCTGGTGTGAGCACGTCGTTCTCGCGAACACGTTGTGCCCACGGACACGTGAGTGTCTCTCGGGGGCGCCTTTTCGACGTGCCTCGCGGGATCCGGATGCGGGCGCTTCGGCTGCCTGTCTCGGGCGTCGAGGAGGAACGATCGACATCTCGTGACGCCGCGGAGTCAGTCGAAAGGTGAAGCAAGTACGCTCGTCCGACAGAGGGACGATTGAAGACGTCTGAAGGAGAGCTGGCCTCGTGGAGACCGAGGCCGTGCGTCTCTGGACGATACTGAAAGGAGTTTGGGGTATCGATGATCTGGAAACGATCCATCCTCGCGAGTCTCTTCGCGATCACGCTCGTGGTAGCCGGCTGTGACACCGGGGCTCCCCGCACCCGCGGGACAACGATCGTGACTCCGGGTGCCGAACGCGAACTCTTGGCGTGCGTGCTGCTTGGGATCCAGGGAGACGCCGATCAGCTCTGCGCCGGCTCTCAGATCACCCTCTTCGGGTTCAACTTCCCCGACGATCTCTCGGAGGTTCGGGTGGCGTTCACTGCTGGTGACTCGACCGCGGTCGGCATGCCGCTCGAGGTACGCAACCGACGGCGTGACATCAACTCGACCACGGTCGAGTCCTTTCTGGACGTGCTCGTTCCTAGCGGTGTGTCGACGGGAATCGTCGAGCTTTTCTGCCGTGACAACTCGGCCGGCGCTGCGGGTTTCGACAGCTGTCCGGTGATCTACAGCGCGACGCTCGGAGCCAACGGGGACCTGCCTTTCCTGTTCTACTTCCCGGGAGTCGGCTTCGATCTGAACGGCTCGCGGGTGACGCTCTACGGTCTCAACCTCGCGGACGCGCAGGAGGTTTTGCTCGATGACGGCGCCGGCAACACGGCTCGGGTTCCCGCCAGCACGTTCATTCGCGATCCGACGGTCGGGCAGGTGCTCGGTCAGATACCGACCGGCTACGAGAGCTTCGCGTTCGAGTTCAACGATACGCAGAACAACATCCAGTTCCCGTTCACAGACGAGCGTGAGAACGTCGGCATGATCGTTCGCAGTCCTAACGGTCGCTCGAATCGTGTCGAGATTCCGATCGCGAACGATCGTAACGCCGAGGCTGTCGGCGCGGTGATCAACGGCATGCGGCCTCCGGTCGGCGTTTCGACCGGTTCCGTCCGGATCGACTACTCGTGTTACGAGATCGTTCCGGACGCCGGCTGGGAGATGGACTTCGAGTGGTGTGTTTCCGACTGCGATAACGAGTCCGGCTGGTTCGCCGCGAAACCGGACGACTCCGCCGAGATCAGCGACGGCAAGTTTGGCATCGCTTGCGGTCCGATCCAGCAAGGGCTTGGTGGTGGGGACGGGCGTCGGCTCTTCCCGGGCGGCGGCGCGGTGCGCACGTTCGTCTGGGACGCTCAGTGCGATCCCAACTTTCGCGCTTTCAACGACGAGATCGTAGACGGCATCAGCGCTGCGCGTGACTGGACGGTTCACCTGCGCTGCACGCCGATTCTCGAGTCCGGGCAACGTCCCTTCATCGACCACGTCTGGGAGGCGCCGCCTTTTCTCTACTTCGACCTCGAGGACCGGGAGAGTGAGAGCACCGCGGAGCAGCGTCGGGGACAGCTCGTAGAGGACTTCGAAGACGATGCGTCGGAGGAGTTTCTCTCGACGACGGCCAAGTGGGGCCCACCCGACAACCCGGGTTTTCTCGAGGGCACGATCGAGACGACGGACCTGCTGCAGTTCGGAGAGGGACGTGCGAGGGTGATCCTCGAGAATCAGGACCTTTCGGATTTGCCCGAGCAGGAGACGATCGTCGGCCAGTTCTACGGGATCGATACCACGCGCGTGCGCATCACGCACAACGTGTTGCGCAACCTCGGCGGCCTCCCCGGTGACCCTCCCACTTTTGTCGTCGACTCGTCGAACTACCTGCTGACTGACGACGGCACTGAGCAAGGGAACCGCGTGCTGAATCCGGGAGAGGACGTCGGCGAGTTGCACGTCGAGTACTTCGAGATCCGGAACGACACGGAGGTCTTCGTCGAGGGGCCCAACCCGCTGGTCGTGCGTGTCTCCGGTCCGCGCGACGATCCGAGCGATACCGAGCCGAACGTCGTCATCAACGGTCTCCTTGACGCCAACGGCCTCGATGGCGGCGACGGCGCGGACGAGTCGCTCGATCCCGGCGCCGGCGGGTTCGGGTTTGCGGGGGGGGGCACTGGTGGCAACGGCGGCATGTTGCAGACGTGGACGCCGATCTCCGGCGAGATCCGTGTCTTCGTCGATGCAGAGCGTGGCGGCAACGACGGCGGTTATCCCGGCCAGACGCCGGCCTCGGTCGATCCCGATCAGACCGCGGCCCAGTCGCGCGTTCCAGGCAGCGGCGGTGGTGGCGGCGGCCACCGCGCCAGGGGCGCCAGCGCCGATCTCGGCCGCACCTCCGGTTTCCCGAGCGAGTACGTCCTGCCCCGCGTAGGGCGCGGCGGCCCGGCCCGTGGCGACTTCACCCAGGTGCCTTTGACGCACGGCTCGGGTGGTGGAGGCGGTGGTGCCGCACTCTCGAAGGTCAACTCGGCGCAGACCGGCGTGCAGTTCGTGACGACCGGTGGAGCGGGCGGTGGCGGTGGCGGCGGAACGATCAAGTTCACCGTGCGTGGCAGCATCCTGGTCGAGGAAGGCACGATCGAGTGTAACGGTGGTGACGGCGGCAGCGGGCTCTCACCGCCGCGTGATCTGGCTCCCACAGGAACCGAGCGGCCGGGTCCCGGCGGCGGCGGCAGCGGTGGCTCGGTCGTCTTGCAGGCGACCGGTTCTGTCCGGCTGTCCGACTGCAACTCGCTGCAGGTCGAGGGAGGACTTCCCGGCACCGGCGGCGCCTCCGGAAACCAGACGGCTGGAGCGGGCTCGAACGGCTACGTCCGAATCGAGAGTGCGCTCGGCGGCACTCCGGTGTGCTCGGCGCTGGCGGCCCAGTCGACGCTGCGCAGCAGCCTCTCGGGCACGGCCAGCGGCACCGAGATCGAGCTCGTATCAGGCGCCGCCTTCCCGTCGACGGGAGTCGTCGAGATCGAGGACGAGCTGATCCTCTACGCCTCCAAGGTCGGCGACACTCTCCTCGGTCTCGAGCGGGGTCATGCCGGCACCGAGAGAGAATCGCACTCTTCCGGTCGCGAGGTGCTCTACCTCGGACCGATCCTGCCGCGTGACGACACCGCCGTTCTCATCGCCGGTGGCGTCGTGCAGTCGCCCCCCGCACACGATTTCGGCCTCGGACGCGCTGGCC
>CAYMLL010000041.1:26094-33395 GCA_964390645.1 uncultured Planctomycetia bacterium
GTTGATCCCGACACTGGTGGACCGTTGCTCGACGAGGGGACCGGTCGCCCGATCTCGGTCTGGACCTTCGACACGGACACCAGCACGCTGAGCGCGCCGACCGGCGAGATCACCTTGCGAGGGCGCCACCGCAACACGCAACCCGGCTTTCTCGATCTGCTCAGTCTGGTGATCGCCGAGGACGTGGTGTTGCGCGGCGTCGGTTCGAACCCGCTCGACCTGTCTGTGCGTGATCGTGCGGAGATCGCCGGAACGATCGATGTTTCGGGATTCGCGGGCGGTGCGCTGCGATTCAACCAGAGCGGCCTCGTGCCCCTTCCGGGTGTCGGCGGCGCGCCGGGTCCCGGCGGTGGTCGCGGAGGCCGCGGCGGCACGGTGGAGTTCCTCGATGGGGACCCCGAGAACAAGGCTGCTCTCAACACCAACCCGATCGACGGTGAGTCGGGAGGGCTGCCGTTACGACAGGCCCTGCTCGACTCGGTCAACCAGAACGGCCAGCTGGGTTTCTTGCCATCGACGCCTGCGACCGCTGGCGCGAGTCTTCACGGTCAGGCCTGCAGCCCGAACTGCGTCAACTCGACGGGCGGTGGTGGTGGTGGTGGAAACCTCCGCGCCGGTGGCGACGGTCAGGCGCTCGTCCAGACGCCCGGCCTCGACGTCTTAGCGATCACCGGCGACGGTGGCAGCACGGTCGGTTTCGGGGACTTCCGCTTTGGCGGTGAGGCCTTCCTGGTCGGTGGCATGGGAGGAGCCGGCGGCGGAGGCAATCCGGATGTGAGCTCGAGTTACCGCAATGGTGCGATCCTCGGTGACTTCCCGTTTCCGGGTACGGCCAGGGTGGCGCCCGGAACCGGCGGTGGCGGAGGTGGTGGCATCTTGCGCATCGCGGTGGCCAATTTCCACCTGCGTCGCGGCGCCCGCATCCGAGCTCGGGGGGGCGACGCGTACCAGTCGATCGACCTCGGCGGCAACGGTGGGGCGGGGGCAGGCGGGAACGTCCTGATTCAGATCGCCAACACGCTCACCGTCGATGACGGTGTGGAGATCGACGTCTCCGGTGGCAAGGCGAATCGTCTCGCACGTCGCCGCTCGGACCGACGACTGATTTACGAAGGCAACGTCCGCAGGTCGGCGTCGGGAACCGAGCCTTCGGAGGAGATCTGCGGCTCGTGTATCTTCGGGGGCCTCGGGGGTGATGGCTCCAACGGACGTGTCCGTCTCGAGGCGGCGGCCGGTTCCGGACTCGTGTCCCGGGGCGTCAACAGTGCGGTCTCGACGGGCCCGCTGCTGCGGGACGTCGTGATGTCGGTAGGCATCTCTCGCCCCCTTGCGGTGGGCGTCTCCGCCGGCCTGGCCGCGAGCTCACACAGCCAGCATCTCGGCCTCCCGCGGGTGGTGTTCAACTCCTTCCAGCAGCCGGCCGGCACCAGCGTGGTCGTTCTGTGGGAGGGTGCCGGGAACAGCCGCGACCTTCATTCGGCGCCCGGAGCCATGGAGGGGCTGGTACGCGATCCACGGGAGCTCCATAACTCCCGGTACGTCCGCTTCCGGGCTTACTTCCTGTCGAACTTCGTCAACCGCCAGACCCAGTCGGTCCGGAGCGTGGGCCTCCCGATCTCGATCGAGTCGGGGCAGTGCCTGCCTTTCGGGTTCTGATCGAGTTTCGGAGCGGAGTCTCGTCCGGGGGGGGCGGGGCGGGGGGGGGGGGGGGGGGGGGGGGGGGCGGGCCGCCCCGCCCGCCTCTCCGCGATCATCCTCTCGATACCGCGGTCTCCTCCTCGAGCAGAGCATCGGCGAAGGATCTTGCGTCGAAGTGTTGCAGGTCGTCGATCCCCTCCCCGACGCCGATGAACTTCACCGGGATGCGCAGGAGGTTGTTGATCGTCACGACGATGCCGCCCTTGGCGGTCCCGTCGAGCTTCGTCAGCACGATGCCGGTGATCCGTACGGCTTCGAGAAAGCGCTCTGCTTGCACGAGCGCGTTCTGGCCGGTCGTCGCGTCGAGCACCAGCAGGCACTCGTGCGGAGCGTCCGGGATCTTCTTCCCGAGCACGTTGCGGATCTTCTCGAGCTCCTTCATCAGGTTCTTCTGCGTGTGGAGACGCCCGGCCGTGTCGACGATGAGATAGTCGACGTTCTTCTCCACCGCCTCTTCGGCTGCGCGATAGGCGACCGAAGCGGGGTCCGCTCTCGCATCTCCCGTGACGATGTCGAGCTCGAGGCGTTGGCTCCAGATTGTCAGCTGCTCTACGGCCGCGGCGCGGAAGGTGTCCGCCGCCGCCAGGATGACCGTCTTGTCGTGGCTCTTCAGGAGCCTCGCGAGCTTGGCAATCGAGGTGGTCTTGCCGGTGCCGTTGACGCCCGCGACGAGGATGACGGTCGGCTTCGCGGACGACTCCAGAAGTCGAGTGTCCTTCTCGTGCAGGATCTCGCGTAGCAGCTGCTTGAGGTGGTCTCGCACCTGGGCCACGTCCTTGATCGTCTTGGCCTTCCAGGCCGCGCGAACGCCACTCTCGCCGTCCAGCAGCTCCCCGACCGTGGCCGGTCCGAAGTCTGCTGCGAAGAGCTCGGCCTCGAGCTCGTCGACGAAGTCATCGTCGAGTGATCCACGCAGCGAGAAGAGGCCGGCGATGCCCTTGCGGGTCTTCGTGAGGCCCTTCCGGAGTCGCGCCCAGGCAGACCCGTCCGAGGGCGCGGGGGTCGGGGGCTTGACGGGGCCCGGGGCCGATTCCGCCTGCGTTTCTGATTCCGCCTGCGTTTCTGATTCCGCCTGCGTTTCTGATTCCGCCTGCGTTTCCGATTCCGCCTGCTGGACAGACTCTTCCTGCTCCGGCGGGGGAGAATCCTCCTGCGGAGCGCTTTTCCCGAACCACTTCTTGAACAATCCCATGCTCAGCTCACCTCCACTTCATCGTCTTCCTGTGAGCTCTCGCCAGCACCGAACTCCTTCACGAGTTCTCGGTAGGCGCGGTCGAGGATGCCGTTGACGAAGCTCCCCGACTGTTCGGTCGAGAACTTCTTCGCCAGCTCTATCGCCTCGTTGATCGCCACCCTTGGCGGCACGTCCGGCGCCTCGAGGAGCTCGTAGAGCGCGAGTCGCAACACGCAGCGGTCGACCTTTGCGATGCGGTGGAGCTTCCAGTTCGTCGCCACGCGTGAGATGAGCAGGTCAATCTTCTCCTGCAGGGCGATGACACCTCGAATCAGGCTTCGCGCGTGCCCGATGACGACGAGATCCTCGCTGCCGGTCTTCAGGAAGGCCTCGAGCTTCTCGGTCCAGTCGAGTGGAGATTCTGTTCCCGTGACGTCGTCATGCTGGTAGATCGCTTGAAGAGCGAGTTCCCGGGCGAGTCGGCGTGGGTCCTCAGGCATGGTCGGAGCGATTCTTCGAGGCCGCGACGTCGGAATCTCGGGACTCACCGAGACCTGGCCACAGGTTCACCATTTCGACGGCGGCAAGTGCCGCATCCGAGCCCTAGTTGCCGGCCTTGGCGCCGGCTCGTTCGATGGCTTGCTCGAGGGTCTCGGTGGTGAGAACTCCGAATATGACCGGAATCTCGCTCGCGGTCGCGAGGTCGGCGATGCCGCGTGCGCATTCGCCCGCGACGTAGTCGAAGTGCGGGGTCGAGCCGCGAATGACGCAGCCGAGACAGATCACCGCATCGAAGCGACCGCTGCCGGCGACACGCGACGCGACCGCGGGAATTTCGAACGCGCCGGGTACCCAGTAAGCCTCGATCGCGTCGTCGGGGACACCCAGCTTTCCGAGGGTGCGACGAGCCCCTTTCACGAGAGATTCGACCACGTGGTCGTTGAACCGTGACGCGACGATGGCGAATCGGCGGTTCCGGGCGTCGTAATGGCCTTCGTGGGTCTTCATGGCGAGTTCGATTCAGGTGGCGAGGAAGTCCGGCCACAAGTATGGAAAGCCGATTTCAAGCCTTCGACCTTCTCTTCGGCGGTTCGACCGCAGTTTCTCCACGCCGCGGTCTCATTCCCACTCGATCGTTGACGGAGGTTTCGAGGAAACGTCGAGAACGACACGGTTGACTCCCGCCACCTCGTTGCAGATGCGACCCGAGATGCGGCTGAGCAGATCGCGCGGAAGATAGACCCAATCGGCGGTCATTCCGTCGGTCGACTCGACGACTCTCAACGCGACCACGTGCTCGTAGGTGCGTTGATCACCCATGACGCCGACGGTTCTTGTCGGCAGCAGCACGGCGAAGGACTGCCAGACGTCGCGGTAGCTCTCCAGTCGTTCCATCTCCTCGCGGACCACGCTGTCCGCCTGGCGGAGGATGGCCAGGCGCTCCGCCGTGACCTCGCCGATGACCCGGATCGCGAGGCCCGGGCCCGGAAAGGGCTGGCGGTGGACGATCTCGTCCGGGAGTCCCAGCTCCTGGCCGATGACGCGCACCTCGTCCTTGAAGAGGAACCGCAGCGGTTCGACGAGCTCGAAGCCGAGCTCATCGGGCAGGCCGCCGACGTTGTGGTGACTCTTGATCGTCGCGGACGGCCCACCGAACGCGGAGACGCTCTCGATGACATCCGGGTAGAGGGTCCCCTGGGCGAGGTAGCGTACGTTTTCGAGGTCTCGCGCCTGGCTCTTGAAGACCTCGATGAACTTGTGGCCGATGATCTTGCGCTTCTCCTCGGGATCGATGACGCCGTCGAGGGCCTCGAGGAAGATGTCCGTCGAATCCGCAACGCACAGGTCGATCTTGAAGTGGTTCTGGAAGGTCTCGACGACCTCCTGCTTCTCGCCGCTGCGCAGCACGCCGTTGTCGACGAAGATGCAGTGGAGATGGTCGCCGATGGCACGATGCAGGAGGAGAGCCACGACGCTCGAGTCGACGCCGCCCGAGAGGCCGCAGACGACGTGTGAACCCGCAAGCGTCTCTCGCAGCTCGGTGATCTTCTCCTCGGTGAACCGGCTCAACGACCAGTCGCCGGCGCAGCTGCAGATGCGGTAGAGGAAATTCTGCAGGATCTTGCGACCCTCGGGAGTGTGCGTGACCTCCGGATGGAACTGGATGCCGCGAAAGCCGGTGTCGGCATGACGGATCGCGGCATGCGGGCAGTTCTCCGAGCGGCCGACGGTCTCGAAGGCCGTGGGCAGGTCGTCGACACGATCGCCGTGGCTCATCCACACGGCGATCTCCTTGTGCACGCCGTGGAAGAGGTCGTCGTCGCCGACGATTTGGAGCCTTGCTTCGCCGTACTCGCGACGGTCCGTCGCGGGGATCACGCGGCCGCCGAGGATCTCGCTGCCGAGCTGCATGCCGTAGCAGATGCCGAGGATCGGCACGCCCATCTCGAAGATTCCGGGGTGGCAGCGTGGCGCGCCGGATTCGTAGACGCCGCAGGGACCTCCCGAGAGGATGATACCGCGCAGCGATTGGCCGGAGAGCTCCTCCGGGGACGTGTCGTATCTCAGGATCTCGCAGTAGACCCGGTTCTCGCGCACGCGACGTGCGATCAGCTGCGTGTACTGCGACCCGAAATCGAGAATGGCGACGAGTTCAGCCACGGAAGACCTCTTGCTGGACTGACGGAAGACCTCTTGCTGGACTGACGGAAGACCTCTTGCTGGACGAAAGTCACGTTCGCCGGGTGAGGACGGTCGTCCCTGTCCGTGTCGAAGCGTGGCGAGAAACGGGGATCCTATCGGCGGTCGCCGTCACCGTCGAGCATCGGCGGCTCCTGATACGAGAGGAGGCCGTGGACCGATCCCTCACGCTGTGCTGACGGTGATCGGCGTTCGTAGCGAACGTCGCCGGACTCGATCGCGTCGTGCAGATCCGAGACCGACCGATAGCCGATATCTTGCAAGGCCTGGCGCAGGCTTTGCACCAGGTAGGGCACCAGATCGTAGACGGATCCTCTGTCGACGACCAGCCCCGACACTCCCTGCGCGACGTGGATGTGCTGCTTGGAATAACCGTAACGCTTGCTGCCGCCGCGCTCCATCGCTTCGATCGAGGCCATTCCGCGGTATTTCTTGACCCGCACGCCGTCCTTGTAGAAGTAGTCGCCTGGAGATTCCTGCGTGCTGGCGAACATCGAGCCCATCATCCCGGCGCTGGCGCCGAGCGCGAGCGCTTTCGACAGTGCTCCGGTCGCTCCGATGCCTCCGTCGGCGACAACCGGGATACCGTGTTCGCGACAGTAGCGCGAGCACTGGTAGACCGCGGTTGCCTGGGCTCGGCCGACGGCCATCGTCTCCTGTGTGATACAGATCGAACCGGGGCCCATTCCGACGCGGATTCCGTCCGCGCCCGCGTCCACCAGATTGGCGCACTGGCGGGCCGTGACCACGTTGCCGGCGAGCACATCGACATGAGGGTAGTTCTGCTTGATGTGCTCGATCATCTGCACCTGAAACGTCGAGTCGCCCTGGGCTGCATCGACGACGATCAGGTCGGCACCCGCCTTGACGAGAGCCGCGAGACGCTCCCGGTCGTCTTCGTGCGTCGAGATCGCGGCGCCGACGCGCAGCTGCTTGCGCTTGTCCTTGCAGGCCTCCGGGTAGTCGCGGTTCTTCTTGAGGTCGGTGCGTGACACGAGCGAACTGAGTCGGCCGTCGTTGTCGACGAGTGGCAGCTTCCCCTTCTTCGACTCCTTGAGGATGCGGTTCGCTTCTTGCAGCGTCACGCCCTCCGGCGCGGTGACGAGAGTCGTGACCATGACATCGCGCAGCGGGCGACTGCGGTCCGCCTCGAAGTCGATGTCCCGGTTGGTGACGATGCCGATCAGGCGTCCGTTACGCGTGCCGTCCTCCGTGACGGGAATGCCCGAGAATCCTTGTCGGCGGTGGATCTCGTCGACCTCGGCGATCGTGCTCTCCGGGCCCCGCACCACGGGATCGGTGATGAAGCCGTTCTCGAAGCGCTTGACCATTCGAACTTCGTTAACCTGGTGGTCGACGGTGTTGTTGTAGTGGACGACGCCGATGCCGCCGAGCAGCGCCATACCGATCGCCATGCGGCCCTCGGTCACCGTGTCCATCGGCGAGCTGATGATCGGGTTCTTCAGCGGGATGCGCCGGGTCACGTGCGTGGACAGGTCGACGTCACTGGCCGCGAAGTCGATGTGCCCGGGCAGAACGATGAAGTCGTTGTACGTCAGGCCTTCGCCCCGGTCGAAGAGGGCGCCGGCGGGCTCCCCATCGGAGTGCATCACGTTCTCCTTCTCGCGAACCTCGAGGAGGCCGGGCACGGAGCCCGGTTACCTCTCCTCGGCGGCGTCTTCCGGCAGCCCGTGGTACGCCCACCCAGGAACGAAGGCAAGTCCTGAAT
>CAYMLL010000042.1:0-14267 GCA_964390645.1 uncultured Planctomycetia bacterium
GATCGAAGAAGTTGAACGGCGACAGATCCCCGGCGAGATCGAGGTTCGCCTCGTGAAACGCGCGGGTCGTGCCGATGTCCTCCCAGTAGCCATGGTGGAGATGGGCGCGGAAGCGGCACTTGCCGAGCAACGACGGCAGCACCTCCCTGCCGAAGTCCACGAACGAGTTCTGCAGGGACTTCACGAGGAGGTCGTGGTCGAACACGTAGATACCCATGTTGGCGAGGTACCACGGTCCGGAATGGGGGTCGACACCGAACGAGTCGAGGAGCCCGGGAGACGCCTCGAGCCCGTTGAATCTCGACTCGTCATGTCCCGGCTTCTCGACGAAATCGACGACGTCTCCGGCGTCATCGACGCGCAGCACTCCGAGATCGCGGGCGCGCTCCTTGTCGACGAGGGCCGCACCGAGTGTCACGTCGGCGGGCTCCCCTCCGCCGCCGGTCCGGTGCGTCGCGAGAAGCTGTCGGAAGTCCATCTGGTAGATCTGGTCGCCCGACAGGATGAGCACCTCGCTGCCGTCGGCCTCGTGAAGACGACGGAGGTTCTTCCGGACCGCGTCGGCGGTGCCGAGATACCAGTTCGACGACACGTCGTCCCTGTTCGGCGTCTGCTGCGCGGCGAGGATCTCGACAAAGCCTCGTGAGAAGCGATGAAAGTGATAGCTGGCGCTGATGTGACGGTTGAGCGGGGTCGAGTTGAACTGCGTCAGGACGTAGATGCGGTTGTAGCCCGAGTTGATGCAGTTGGAGATCGGGATGTCGATCAACCGGTACTTCCCGGCGAGGGGCACGGCAGGCTTCGCTCGCTCGAGCGTCAACGGACTCAGACGAGTCCCCGCCCCGCCTCCCATGATGACAGCAGTGACGCTGTAGTCGAAGACCTGCTTCTTCTTCACGCGAGGCTCCTTTGCGATGTGGGTGCGATTCCGAGCGTGGAAACGGACCCGGAAGCTGTCAAAGCAAGTCGTAGAACGCCCGCACTGCGGACGGAAACGACTCCTGCTGGCGCGAGATCATATAAACATACTGCCGCGGAAAATGTCGCTTGAGTTGACGGATGTGCAGGTTCTCACGCGCCGCCTCGTCGATGTTGAGGTTGTGAACGATGGAGATCCCGTAGCCGAGACTGACGTACTTGATGATCAGGTCGGTCGAACCGAGCGCCATGCGCACCGACGTCTTCAGCTGCACGTCCTGGAAGGGGCGGTCGATCAGCGCGCGCGTCTCGGTATCGTGCGTGTACGAGATGAAGGGGTCGTCCGTGAGGTCGCTCAGCCGGATACGCCGTCGACCGCTGAGCGGATGATCGCGCGGCGTGATCAGAACCATCTCGTAGGGACGGATCGGACGTGCGTCGAGCCCTTCGCGGCGTGGATCGATGAGGATGATCCCGACGTCCGTGCTGCCATCCTCGAGCGAATCGAGGATGTCAGCGGTCCGCATGTTGTGGATGTTGATCTCGACCTGCGGAAACATCGTCGTGTACTTCTCGAGCAGCGGGGGCAACAGGTGCGCGGCGACCGACTGGTTCGTCGCCAGCGTCAGACGCGTACCCTCGTAGCGCGCCTCGCCCTGGAACACGGCGCGGATCTCCTCCTCCTTCTCGAAGAGCTTCTCCGCCATGTCGAAGAGCACCTCGCCGTCCCCGGTCAGCGACACCCTTCGAGAGTTGCGGTCGAGTAGACGCACTCCCAGCGTCTTCTCGAGGTTCTTCACCTGCAGGCTCACCGAGGGCTGTGACAGCCCCAGCCGCCGTGCCGCAGCGGTGAAGCCGCCGCTCTTGACGACCGTGTAGAACCCCCTCAGACGGTGCAAGTCCATGACAGATCTCCTGCGCAGAGATTCACGATCCACCGACATCGAGAACCGGCACCCGCCGGGTCGGGATCGCGCTGCGACGCCAGCTTCGTTCCACGACGACCGTGCGGCACACGCCGACGACGCCGACACCTTCGCGGCGGGCCGGCCTGCGATCGAAGCGCCGCCGCATCTCGTCGGAGCGGCGTCGACCCGGACTCGCCACGGCGCGTCGTCAGCACGGGCAGTCTATTGTCCAGGACTATCGATATCGATATCATTTATTTATTGGAATAATACCGGTCCGCCTCGTATGTTTCCAGCGTTCTCCGTCTCTGGCACCTGAAGAGGGTCCCGTGAATCACCTTCTGCTGCAGTCCGAGATCCACCCCGCCGCCGTCACGGAGGCCGACCTCGAAATACGACCGCGGCGTGACGACCATCGACGCCGGGTGGTTCGAAGCAGCGGCCATCCTCGACCACGAGCAGGTCCGCATCCACGACAGCACGACCCGCTCTCGACGGACAGGCTGCGCGATCCCCGGCCTCCCGAGGTCGAACGCGATCCGCCTCGAAGATGCCTCGAGGCCGCCAGGGCACACCTCGCTCGACCCGGCGACGTCTGTCATCGCCGCCGGCTACGACGACAGCTAGAACGAGCGGGTCGGCCGCGAGCCACGCGTCGTACCGGTCAACAGAGTCGTACTGGTAAAGAGGGACAACCAAGAAATCGAGTTGACGTCGGTCTGAAGCCGGGCTTCGCACGCGTGTCGCGGACCTGCCCGGCACGAAACAACCCCACGTAGACGAACCACGCCGCGATGAGTTCTCCTTCCCACATTCCTCGACCGGGTCCGAACGGCGCCTCGACACCCGCCGTTCACAAGGTGACGGTTCCTGGCCTTCGTGCCCGCAAGCTCGCCGGCGCCAAGATCGCCGCCCTGACCGCGTACGACGCGATCTCGGCGTCCATCGTCGACGCGGCCGGTGTCGATGTCGTACTCGTGGGCGACAGCCTCGCGAACACCACTCTGGGCTACGAGAACACGCTTCCCGTCACGCTCGACGAGATGATCGTGGCCGTACGCTCGGTCCGGCGCGCGCTGCGCCGCGCTCTCCTGGTCGCCGACATGCCCTTCGGATCCTACCAGGTCAGCGAGGAGGAAGCGCTTCGCAACGCGGTCCGGTTCGTCAAGTCCGGAGCCGAGGCCGTCAAGCTCGAGGGGGGTGCGCAGCGCGCACCGCTGATCCGGGCGCTCGTCGCCAACGGTATTCCGGTGATGGCGCACATAGGCCTGACACCACAGTCGGTACACACGATGGGCGGCTACAAGGTGCAAGGACGAATCGACGAGGAAGCCGAGCGCCTGCACAACGACGCCCGCGCTCTCGAGAAGGCCGGCGCCTTCAGCACCGTCCTGGAGGGCATCCCGGCCCCCCTCGCAGCGCGCATCACCGCCGAGATGGAGACGCCGACGATCGGCATCGGAGCGGGCGAGAGCTGCGATGGCCAGATCCTCGTCTTCGCCGACCTGCTCGGCCTCGTCGAGGGACGCACGCCGAAGTTCGTGCGCCGCTACGCGAGCCTGCGAGAGACAGCGGTCGAGGCCGTGAGCCAGTACGCGGAAGACGTGCGCAGAGGCGTGTTTCCCGCGGCGAAGGAAAGCTACGGTGTTCCCCGCGCCGAGGCCACCGGCCGCTGAAGTCGCTCATCCGACCGGACGCCGGTGGAAAGGGTGGGCCTGCGTGGCAACCCGTTGAACGGGTCGATTCGGCACGAAGACGGGTGTTCGCCCGCTCTCGGCCTCCGTTTCTTCGGTGGATCCGGCCGTGACTTCGACGGCGTCGTCTCGCGAATACTCACCTGCCGCGAATGATCACTTCCCGGGAAAGCCGACCTTCGACTCGGTCTTCTTGAAGACGAATCGCTTGGTGCGGCGCTCGAGTTGCCGGCTCCACGACACCAGCTCGTCGAGGCTCTCGGACTCCGCCTGGTCGATCAGCCAGACGTGCGTGTCCTCGCTCCAGATCGTCGAGACGCCGACGTCGCGAGCGAAGATCCGACCGTCGACGACACCGACGCCTGCAACCTTCAGCTCGCCTTTCTCAGTGGCGCCGCGTTTGCGGATCAGCTCCCCCAGCGCGGCCGCGAACTCCGACGCGTCCTTTTTCGAGTCCCAGGTGCTCGTCCAGACGAGAGTCATGCGGTCGCCCTCGGCCCTGGTATCCCGGTAGAGCCGAAACGTGTCTCCGTCCCAGCCAGCCGCCGCAAGCACGCTTCCGGCGCGTCCGAGTCGCGGACGCAGGAGAACCTCGATCGCGAACTCCCCGACCACGTTCTCCTTGACCAGCTCCCAGCGGGAGGGGTCCAGCGGAACCTCCTTCGCGAAGGTGATAGTGACCGGCATGTCGATCGTATCGCCGAACCACTTCTCGGGGTGGAGGATCTGCTCGGTGCTCACGGGCGGCCGCTCGAAGGCTCGATCGACATGTCGCCAGTCACCGGTGCGGGCCAGAGCGCCGCAGAAGGCTTGCCCACGCGTGTACGGAAAGAGCATGCTCTCCCGCAAGATGAGCGGTGCACGACGAAACGACTCGCCGCCCGAGATGCCCGCGGTCGCCGTGACGATGAAATTCATGATCGCGCCGGTCGTCACCATCGATCTCAGGACGTCGGCGCGCTCCCGAGGCTGCGGCTCCGTCGCGTCGAGGATCATCACGAGCATCGCTTCACCCTCGATCAGCGCTGTCAACGCCATCGTCATGTCGTCGTCCGACTCCACCGAGCCGTGAAGGGAGTGCAGATCGAACTGCTGATCTGCAAGGGCGTGAGCGAGCTCGTGAGAGATCACCGATCGGTTGGTGCTCCAGTCGAACCCGCCGCCGGAGCCGAAGAGCCGGCTCCACAAGGATTCCTTCCTCTTCTGCGCGCCGGGCTCCGGCGGCGGCTCGGCGATGAGAAAGAGCTGCTTCGTGTCGGTGTCGTAAAAGCCCGCGATGTTCTGGCTGTAGACTTCGACCATGAGTGTCTTCAGGTCGCGGCCCGGCTCCAGGAACCCCATCTGCGTCATGACGAGGCGATCCCTCTCGAACTCCTCGTCGGGGTACTCCGACCTCAACATCTCCAGGAGATACGCACGCAGCTTCTCCTCGCCCATCATGTTGACGCGAACCGGGTGCTTGAACTGCCGACCGCGGTATTGCGGAAGCCGCAGCAGGAAGGCGTCCTTCATCACCTCGAGGCACTCCGCGTAGCGCCCCTTCTTCGCCAGCCGCCGACTCTGCGCGAAGAGCCCTTCGGCGCGCCGGAAGACACCCGGCTCCCCGGGCTTGTCCGGCTCCCCGGGCTTGTCCGGCTCCCCCGGCTTCCCGGACGCACCACGGGCCGGCGCGGCCCCGTCTTCCGGCCTCGCAAAGGTCACGGCGCTGCGCACGAAACGGACACCGGCGTGCGTTACCTGCCTATTCAGCGACCGAGGCAGTCGCGGCCGCGACTGCAAGTTGCCGCCGCGACTCCCGACGCGACTGTCAACACACAGCGCGTGAACCGGGCTGCCGCGGGAGGTCGTCCCCACGGCTCCGGACCTGCCGACTGCCACCGGCCGTCGAGCGCCGTCGGACATCGAGACCGGACCCGTCTGCATCGACGAGGACGCGACGGAGACGATCGAGAGCATGAGGTGAAGAAGGCGACACATCTCTGGCCGTCCGACACGGGGCAACGGACCTCGCCTGAAAGACACCGACGAGCCGAAGGATAATGCCTCGGTCCGACGATGGCCAGATCTGCTCCTCCCGCGCACGCGATGAGCGGACGCGTCGGGGGTGGAGATACACCCTCGTTCTCGACTACACTGTCAGGTATTCCACATCAGGGAGAGATCGACCGAGATGACGATCCAGGGCTTCGCGGTACTGCGCGATCGCGGCGACTGCCCCGACGAGGGAGAATGGACACCGAACACCGTCCACCTTCGTGACGACATCCCGATGCCCTCGGTCGACGATGTTCCCGGGAACACCGGAGTGCTCATCCGCATCCTGCAGGTCGGCCTCTGCGGCACGGACAAGGAGATCAACGGCGGGCTCTACGGCAACGGCCCCGAACATGCCGGGCGACTCGTCATCGGCCACGAGTCCTTCGGACAGGTCGTCGACGTCGCCCGAGGCGTGTCTTCGTTGAAGAATGGAGATCTCGTCGTCGTGACCGTACGACGACCTTCACCCTGCTTCCTGAGCAAGCTGCGCTTCCAGGACCTGACGAGCAGGGACGAGTACTTCGAACGCGGGATCTCGCAACTCGACGGCTTCCTCTGCGAGTTCGTCGCCGAGGACGAGGAGTACATCGTCAAGGTCTGCGATGCCGGGATCGTCGGCACCCCGGAAGGCCGGGCACTCGAAGCCATCGGGGTCCTCAGCGAGCCGATGAGCATCGCCCAGAAGGCCTTTCGGACCGCATGGGCCATGCAGTCCGCGCGCCTGCCGTTCTACCGTCCCGAGACCGCGCTGGTGCTCGGAGCGGGCCCGATCGGACAGCTCGCCGCACTGACGCTGCGTCTGCGCGGGCTCGAGGTCACGCTGGCTGCCGGAAAGCCGGCGAAGAACAACCCTCGCGCCGACGCGGCCGCGGCGATCGGGGCGCACTACACATCGACCCGCAGGCAGCCCCTCGCGGAAGTCTTCGACGACGAGGAGCGCTTCGATATCGTCTTCGATGCGACCGGCAACGCCAGGATCGCATTCGACAGCCTGCGCCGCGTCGCGAAGAACGGCATCGTGATCTGGAACTCGATCACCGGAGGCGAGAAGACCTTCGAGATTCCCGGCAACCAGATCAACCAGGAGTTCGTCCTCGGCAACAAGCTGCTCGTCGGCACCGTCAACGCGCACCTCGGTGACTGGGACACGTCGATCGATGACTTCGCGCGCGCGAACGAACAGTACAGTGACTGGCTCGCGGGCCTCATCACCGACATCGGCGGGTTCGACGAGGACACCGTGAAGAGCTACCTCCACTGGCCGACGACGCAGCAACCCGAGCCCGCGACCGCGCTCCCCTTGCGACTGCGCCAGCCGATCAAGGCTGCCGTCAAGCTGGGCGAGGCCGAGAGGTCCTGAAACCCGCCGGACGCCTCACAGCGGTGAGGCACCCCTCGCCGCAACCGTCGCCGACCGGTTCTCACTCGTGCTCCGGACAAGGGCCCCGGGTACAATGCCCCGGCGATGCGAACACCACCGTACCTCCCGGGCACCGGAAGCCACTCGAGCCACCTCGCTCTGCTCGGCACGCTGCTGCTCTGCAGCACGCTGCGGGCCGGTTACGAGGACCTGGTCCTCGCCGACGGGCCGGTCGCGTACTGGCGCCTCGACGATGAGAGGAGCCAGGCGGCGCGCGACCACGCGGCGCGGGCGCGGTCACCGGTCGACGGTCGCGTCGATGGGGCCCTCCTGACGATCGACGGTCCACGCCCGGGGCGTTTCCCGGCGTTTTCCCGCGACAACCGCGCGGCTCTCTTCGCAGCCGATCGTGAGGTCATCGTCGTGCGGGATCCGGGCGCCGGAAGCGTTCTCGACTTCGACCTCGGTGACAGTCTGACCATCGAGGCCTGGGTGGCGCCGAGCCGCGTCGAAGACCACCGGCACCTCTACGTGATCGGCAAGGGGCGCACCGGAAACGCGGGCTTCGCGACCGAGAACCAGAACTGGTCGCTGAGGCTGAGCGGCAAGGGTGGCACCTGCCGTATCAGCTTCCTGTTTCGCGACGCCGACAATCGCCCTCGAGGTCACGACGGGTTCTCCGAGGACTGGCACCGCTGGACGTCAACGAACGGGATCGAGCCGGCGAGCGGCTGGCATCACGTCGCTCTGACCTACACCTTCGGCCGGGGCGACAGCCTGCGCGGCTACATCGACGGTGTCGAGACGCCCGGCGGGTGGGATCTCGGCGGCGCCAGCGACGAGCGGCCCGTGGTCGACGACGACGACGTGTGGATCGGTTCGGCCCTCGGTCGCAACCCGGGCTCCACCTTCGAGGGCGGCGTCGACGAGGTCGCGCTCTACCGCCACGCGCTCGACGCCGGTACGATCCGTCAGCGAGCCCGGATCGACTCCCGGGTACCGCCAACCCGACCGCGGCGACCGCCGCCGAGCTTCGTCGATCCGACGGAGATCCCGGGAGGAGAGGTCCTCGTGCGCGTCCTCGAGGGGATTCCAGCGAAGGCCACGTGGAGCTTTTCCGGAGCGCCCCGCGAGACGGACCGATTCACCCAGCACGCCCTGGGACTCGTCGGCGTGCCACGCAAGTACTCGGCGAAGGGGCTCATCGTCGATCGCGGCAACCCGTTTCTCGTCCGCGCCTCGGCCCGCGTCCGTTTCGCCCCCGGCGAGCATCGCTTCCTGCTGCGATCCTTCAGCTCCGCGCGCCTGTGGATCGACGGGCGACTGGTCGCACGAACACGGTTCCAGACGCGCAACGCCGATGGACACGAGCCCGTTCCCGACTCTCCGGCTGTCGCGCACCCCGACCTCCGCCTGCTGCCGCCGGGTCATGCCGAGAAGGTCGTCACGATTCGCTTCGACGACGGCCCCGTCGAGGCTACCGACATCGGCACCGGCGACCACATCGTGCGGCTCGAGGCGATCATCGGCGGTCAGGGACTGCGCCGCGAGGTCGGAGAGCTTTCCGTCTCCGTGTCGAGGGACGGGGCGCCCTTCACGCTCGTCGGTCACGGTGACGCGGTCGCCCTCGGCGACGACGCCTGGGAGGCTTACGACCTTCGCACCACCGCGCACCTCTCGATGCTCGGCGAGGAGCGGCGACGACGCGCGAGCCAGAAGGAGGACGAGTACTGGCGCAGTCGCCACGAGCTCGCTCGTCGCCACGTTCTGCAGCTGCCACCGATCATGGCCGAGGGGGTCGCGCACCCCGGCGCGATGGCGAGCGACGACTGGATCCAGCGCCGCCGCCGGGCGGCGAACGTGCGGCCGGCCGCGATCATCGACGACTGGGCCTTCCTGCGTCGCAGCAGCCTCGACGTCCGCGGCGTGATCCCGTCCGCAGACGAGATCGACGCGTTCCTCGCCGATACCGGTGACGGTCGAAGGCAACGCTGGATCGACCGCCTGCTCGACGATCCCGGCCGCGCCGATCACTGGGTGGCCTACTGGCAGGACGCTCTGGCGGAGAACCCCGGGATCCTGAAGCCGAAGCTCAACAACTCGGGACCCTTCCGGTGGTGGATTCACGAGTCCTTTCTCGACAACAAGCCGATCGACCGCTTCGTCACCGAGCTCGTCCTCATGGAGGGCAGCGTGCACGGCGGTGGACCGGCCGGCTTCCGCCTCGCGACACAGAACGACGTGCCGATGGCCGCGAAGGCCCAGATTCTCGGCCAGGCGTTCCTCGGCGTGGAGATGAAGTGCGCCCGCTGTCACGACGCGCCCTTCCACCCCTGGACGCAGCAACATCTCTTCGGGATCGCCGCGATGCTCGAGCGAGGGCCGCTCGAGGTGCCGCTGACGAGCTCCGTGCCCCGGACGAGGGAGGAGCTCGAGGAGCTGATCGTCTCGGTGACACTGCCGCCGGGGTCGACGGTGAAGCCCGCGTGGCCCTTCGCCGACCTCGCTCCCGCCGGGAGTACCACGGAGCTCCTTCGCAACCCCGATGACTCCCGCGAACGCCTGGCGGCGACCATCACCTCCCCGCTCAACGCGCGCTTCGCCCGGGTCGTCGTCAATCGCGTCTGGAAGCGGCTGATGGGGCTCGGCCTGGTGGAGCCCGTCGAGGACTGGGACGGCAGGGATGTGTCGCATCCGGCGCTTCTCGAACACCTGGCGCGAGAGCTCATCGCGAAGAGCTACGACCTTCGACACATCACACGTCTGATCCTGAGCTCCCGGACCTACCAGCGCGAGGCGCAACCCGACCTCTCCGGGGGTGATCCCGGGCGCGTTCCCGCGGCGGCGGAGCGGCTCTTCCGCGGACCGACTCGAAGGCGCATGACCGCCGAGCAGATCGTCGATTCGCTGTTCGCCACCTGCGAGAAGCCGTTCCGCAGCGAGGAGCTCAACCTCGACGTCGACGGCCGCCGCCCGATCACCGCCTTCCTGAACCTCGGACGGCCGAGCCGGGCGTGGGAGTTCACCTCACTGTCGAACGAGCGCGATCGACCGGCCCTGTCGATGCCGATCGCGCAGAGCATCACCGACATCCTCAGGGCCTTCGGCTGGCGAGAGACCCGCCAGGATCCGATCACCGTGCGGGATCAGACCCCGACCGTGATCCAGCCGCTGATTCTCGCACACGGCACGGCGGCTCACCGGGCCACGACCCTGTCCGACGACTCGGCGCTCACCGAGATCTTCCTGAAGGGGAACGAGGTCGAGAAGGTCGTTCGCAGCGTCTTCGTCCGCATCCTCACCCGCCCTCCGGACGCCGACGAGCTGACGGTCTTCGTCGAGCTGCTGCGCGACGGTTTCGACGGACGACGTCTCGACGCCCCCGCCGGGACCGCGAGGAAGCGACACCGACGCCACAACGTGTCCTGGTCCAACCACCTCGACGCGAAAGCCACCGAGATCAAGCTCGAGATGGAGCGAATCGCGCGTCAGGGCGACCCACCGACTGGACGGCTCGAGGCTGGCTGGCGGGCGCGCGCGGAGGACCTCCTCTGGGCACTGGTCAACTCCCCGGAATTCGTCTTCATCCCGTGAAACCCATGAGCTCACCACACGACAGTCGCACCGGCGCCGAGATCGATCGGCGCGCCTTTCTGCACGGCTGCGGCGGCCTCGCGACCGCCGCGCTCGCGACCCCCGGCCTCGCCACCTCCGGCGAGAGCGCCGTGGCGCTGCCGGCGGGAAAGGCCGAGCACTGCATCGTCCTGTGGCTCGGCGGCGGGGCATCCCAGATTGACACCTTCGACCCGAAGCACCGCGGCGACGCGAAGATGCGCACGCCGGGCTCGGACTACGACGCGATCCCGACAGCGATCGCCGGCGAGAAGGTCTGCGAGCATCTCCGTCGCACCGCACCGCTCCTCGATCGGGCGGTGCTCGTGCGCTCGGTACACCACGACGTCGTCGACGAGCACGCGGCCGCGGTCAACCGCATGCACACCGGCCGACCGACGAGCGGCACGATCGTGTATCCGTCGATGGGCTCGATCGTCGCGCATGAGAAGCCACCCGTCGACCAGACGGTGCCGCCCTACGTGATCATGGGCTATCCCAACCTGACCCGCGGTCCCGGGTTTCTCGGCGCCAGACACGGGTTCATCTACTTGACCGACACGAGAACGGGGCCGGCAGGACTGGCACCGCCGCCGGGTGTCGACGCTTCCCGTCTGCGGCGCCGCGAGAAGCTGCTGAGCACGCTTCGCGACCGCTACCGCGAACGCAACCCGGACGAAACTTCGATCATCGACTACGCGGCGGTGAGCGAGCGTGCCTTCCGCCTCGCCGGGCCTCGATTCATGAGCGCGTTCCGTGTCGACCGGGAGCCGGCAGCTCTGCGCGAGTCGTACGGCTCGGAGTTCGGACAGCGATGCCTGCTGGCCCGACGCCTCGTCGAACGTGGGGTACGGTTCATCGAGATCGCTCACAATCTGAACTTCGTCAACGGCACCGGCTGGGACACGCACAACGAGGGTCAGCTGAACCAGCACCTCCTGATCCGGGAGCTCGACGCCGCATTCTCGACGCTGCTGCGCGATCTCGACGAGAAGAAGCTGCTCGACAGGACACTGATCATCATCTCGACCGAGTTCGGCCGGCCGCCGGGTTTCGATGCACGCGGCGGCCGCGGCCACCAGAGTGGCGCCTTCAGCGTCGTGCTCGCCGGAGGCGGACTGCGTGGCGGTCAGGTCGTCGGCGAGACCGACGAACTCGCCAGAACCGTCGTCAGAGACCCCGTCTCGGTCCCCGACCTGTTCGCCTCTGTGTTTCATGCACTGGGCATCGATCCCCTCGAGGAGCTCTACTCGGGCAACCGACCGGTGACGATCACCGACCGCGGCCGACCGATCAGGCGGCTCTTCGCTTGAGATGGGCGGCGGGGTCGACCGAAGAAGAGAGCTGAAGACCCCCTAAGACCAGGAAGACTCCATGCGCTCCGACAAAGACATCAAGGACCTGCTCCGACGGCTGACCCTCGCTGCCGGCGCCCCCGGCGCGGAGGACGAGGTACGCGCCATCATGCGCGAGGCGATCGACGACGTCGGCGAGATATCGCACGACCGCCTCGGCAGCATCCTCTGCGAGAAGCAGGGGTCCGCGCCGTCACCGCGGATCAGCCTCGACGGACACCTCGACGAGGTCGGGTTCATGGTCCAGAGCGTCTCCGAGGAGGGGCGGATCAACTTCGTGCCGCTCGGCGGGTGGTGGGCGCACGTGCTGCTCGGTCAGCGTGTCGACATCGTGACCGAAGACGGCAAGATCCCCGGCGTCATCGGTTGCAAGCCGCCCCACTTCCTGACGAAGGCGGAACGCAACCGCGTCCTCGACCTCGAGAGCATGTACATCGATGTCGGCGCGACATCGCGCGACGAGGTCGGCGAGCTCGGCGTGCACCTCGGCGACACGGTCGTACCACACACGACGTTCGAGGAGCTGGCTTCGAGGGACATCCTCAGCGGCAAGGCATTCGACAACCGTGTCGGCATCGGATTGCTGTGCGAGACGTTGCTCGGGCTCGGCGACATCGATCACCCCAACACGGTGATCGGCGTCGGTGCCGTGCAGGAGGAGGTCGGCTGCCGCGGCGCGGGCACCGCGAGCGAGATCGCGCGTCCGGACGTCGGCGTCATCCTCGAAGGAACCCCGGCAGACGATATTCCGGGAGTGCGCGAGAGGCAGGCAGTCCTCGGCAAGGGGCCGCAGATCCGACTCTACGATCCCACGGCGATCTCGAATCGTCGCCTCGTGCGCTTCGTGGAGCAGGTGGCGAAAGACAGCGACATCGACGTGCAGCTCGCCGTGCGGCGCAGCGGAGGTACCGACGCCAGGAGCATCCACCTCCACGGACACGGGGTGCCCACGGTCGTCATCGGCGTGCCCGCCCGCTACATCCACAGTCACGTCAGCCTCGTGCACTGGCGCGACTACCTGTCGACACGCGACCTCCTGCGCGAGGTCCTGGGGCGACTCGACGCGGACGCGGTGGCCGCCTTCACCGACTTCTCCTGAAGCCAGCGGTGAAAGGGAGACGGAACGCGGAAGGGCGGGGCCGGGGAGGGTTTCGGGCCCTTTTTGGGGGGACACCGCGCCCGCACGTCACCTACAATGTCGCACCGCGGGTAGGACTCCCTGACAAACACGGTACCGAGAGCGAACCTCCGCCATGAGCAGCAACTCCTTTCCGAAGCTTCACAATGCGATGTGGCCCGGTCTCGTCGGCAAGGGTCCGGACGCCGAGGAGCCGGCGATCAGCCTCGACACGATGCTCGACCTGACCGCTCAGGCGGAAGTCAACGGGACCCGATTTGACGGCGTTGATCTCTTCCTCTACGACCCGCACGTCGACATCGACATCAACGACGATGACCTCAAGTCAATCGCCGACAAGATCACCTCCCGTGGCTTTGTCGTCGGATCGGTCGTCGCACCGGTGTGGTTCGATGCGTCGGCGCTGGGCAGCGAGGAGGAGCGCGCCAACTTCGTCAAGATCGTCCGCAAGGCGTGCTCGATCGCGGCTCGTCTTCGCGAGCTCGGCGTGCGACCCTACGGCGTCGTGCGCATCGACTCGGCGAGCGGCGTCGCCGACTGGGCCGCCGACCCCGAGGCCGGCCAGGCAAGGATCGCCGACACCTTCAAGCAGGCCGCGGCGGTCGCGCGGGACCACGGCGAGCGGCTCGCCGCCGAGGGCGAGATCTGCTGGGCCGGCATGCACTCGTGGGACGCGATGATCGACCTCCTCGAGCGCGTCGACGACCGTGAGACCGTCGGGTTCCAGGCCGACATGGCCCATACCCTGCTCTACACGCTCGGCTACAACGCGCCCGAGCACCGCATCCTCCCCGCGGATTACGACTGGGCTGACGCCGCGACGCTGGATGCGGCGCTGAAGACGCTGACCGACGCGCTGCGACCATGGACCATCGATTTTCACGTCGCCCAGAACGACGCGACCGTCAAGGGCTCCGGCTCGCACGACAAGACCGGTCGTCACTGCCCGGTCAACGACCCCGACGGCAAGCTGGACATCGTCCGACACTCGGGATTCTGGCTGCGGGACGAGAACGACGAGCTGACAAAAAGCTGCCAGCACATCTGCTGGGACGGCTGCATGTTCCCGAACGCGCTGATGGAGAACGAGCAGACCTGGAACGACATCCTCGCCGCGATGATCCAGGTGCGCGACGCCCACGGGTGGAGCTGACCCGGAGCTGATCGCTCGTCCGTGAGCAGGTCGGTGCTCGTGACGGCGGGGCCGGGACCCCGCCGTCGCCAACCCCCCCCGGGGCGAGGCTC
>CAYMLL010000042.1:14277-21539 GCA_964390645.1 uncultured Planctomycetia bacterium
GCGGGGCGGCGGGGCGGGGGGGGGGCGGGGGGCGGGGGGGGCGGGCCCCCCCCCCTCGCCAACGCCCCCGGGGGCTCGGCTCAGAGCTCGTAGATCAGCAGGTCGTCGAGATGCAGCTCGCCTCCGTCCTCGAGGAAGACGCGCAGCTCGTTGGCGACCGCCGGCCCGCTCCCCTTCAACGTCGACCGCGCCTCGAGCTCGACGTCCACCGTGCTCCACTGCGTCCGATCGCGGGACTCGAGCGAGACCCCGGCGAGAACCTCGACATCCTTCCCCCGGCGGCGCGCAAGCTCGACGCGCAGCTTCGATCGGCTCCCCGCCCGGCACGAGAAGCCCACGCGAGTGCGTTCGCCGAATGGACGCTCCGCACGCAGATCGACACGGATCCAACGACTTGCGGTCCCGGCGTTCACGACGGATCTGACGTGGTCCCAGGTGCGCGGCGCCTCATGAGGGACGATCTCGAAGTCCCCGGGCCACTCCTGGCCCTGCTTTCCCGTGTCGAACCAGCCGCTGAAGATGACACGACGTGGAAAGGCGCTCTTCCGCACCGCGGCGGTCGCCTCCGCCTCGAACAGGACGATGTCGTCGACGAGAAGAGAAGCGGACGGTCGGATGTAGAACTGGATGTCGTCGATTCGCTCGTCCTTCGCGAGCGGTCCGCCGCCACCGTCAGGCCGACGGGCGTCGGTCATGTCGACGTACGCATCCTGCCACGCGCCCTCCTCGAGCCCCTGCAGCGTCAGGTAGCGGTGATACCCGCGAGTCAGGCTGAAGATCTGCACACGGATCTCGTCCGTGCCGTCGAGCCGGTAGCGGAAGCCGAGCCGCGTACGCTCTCCCATCGGCGGTCCGGGAACCGGATTGAAGACCACGGCGCGATACGTCTGGCTGCGATCGCCCATGAGACGGTCGAAGTCCCTCGACTCCGACGCACGCATGGCGCGACGATTCGGAACCGTGCTCGAGCGGCTCGTCGCCAGGTCCCGGCTCTCGGGCACGCCGCGAAGCCACCACCGCTTCTCGGCCTCGGTCTCGAAGTCCTCGACGACATGCACCCTCACCGGGTGCCCCCCCGGCTCGACCCGACGCGAGACGTTCTGCCGACGCCTCGACTGGATCCACCGATTCCACGCCAGTCCGGGACGGTCGACCCGAAACGCCACCAGACGCGTGTGCTCCACCTCGGTGACATACGCGGTCCGACCGTCGGGACCGCCAAAGCAGATGTTCGACGGACGCGCGCCGAGGACGTCAATCTCCCTCAGCAACTCCCCCCGGGGCGAGATCTTGACGACCGTGCCCTTGCCGTAGCGGGTGACGTAGAGGTTGCCGTCGACGTCACAACGCATGCCGTCGAAGCCGTGGTCCTCGAACCTCCGGAGCAGGCGCTTTCCCGACAGCGATCCGTCCTTCTCGAGGTCGAAGGCCCAGATGCCTCGCTGCACGCTCTCGTTGACGTAGAGACGACGGCCGTCGGGGCTCACCTCGATGCCATTCGTCGTACCCATATCGGACGCGGCCCTCGTCACCTCGCCGTCCCGATCGATGCGCCAGACCTGCCCCGTGCCCTTGCCCCAGTCGGGGTCGCTCGCAAAAAGCGTCCCGTCGGGAGCGATCGCGAGATCGTTCGGCTGGCTCATGCCGTCCTCGTGCGCGAAGACAGACACCTTCCGCGTGCTCGGATCGATACGCAACACGTTGTGACGCGGGTAGTCCGCGATGTAGAGGGCACCGGTGCGATCGAAGCGGATACCGTTGCCGACGCTGCCGCCGGGAAGCTCGACGAAGACCTCGGCCCGGCCCGTCGGGCTGACCCGCCCGATCGTCCCCTGGCGGGCGAAGTTGACCGCGTAGATGTTGCCGTCGCGGTCGCAGGCCGGCCCCTCGATTCCCCCGGTGAACTGTCCCGGCAGCGTCAACGGCTCGGCGACGAAGAGATCTTCGGCACCGAGCCGTTCCACACCGGCGGCGACCACCACCGCCGCCACCGAGGCGAGGACGACCTTCGGCACCAGTGCCGCGGACGTCCCTGTACGGATCCGGAGGGGACCGTCAGGAGACGGCTTCCTTCTCCTTCTTCGCATCCGCGTCCCCCTTCCGCTTGTCGCCCTTCTTCTTGCCGCCTTTCTTCTTGCCCCCTTCAGCGCCCTTCTTCTTGTTGCCCCGACGCTTCTTGCCGACTTTCTTCGCGACCGCGGCGATGGCCTCCTTCTGCTCGTCGCTCAGGAGACCCGAAACCTGCTCCTTCACCGACGCGGCGACCTTCGTGCCGACCTCCTTCGTCAGCGCCTTGCGAGCGACCTTGTCACCCTTGCTGTCCTTGATCTTCTGCTTGTACTCGGCGCGGACAGAGCTCGCCGCCGCGGCAGCGGCGTCGTTGATCTTCGAGACGAGCGTTCGCTGTTCCGCCGCCAGCACCTCGAGGAGCTTCGCCTGGACGGCCGCCTTGGACTCCCTGAGCGTCCTGTTCGCGGCGCGACGATCCTTGCGCTCGGCGCTCTTGTCCTTGGTGGTCTTCAGCGCCGCCTTGTAGGCCTCGTCGGCGAGCGCCGCCTGGCGGATCGCTGCCATCTTCGTCCGCTGCTCGCGGGAAAGCGAGACCACGGCGCGAATACCGGGAACCGACTTCTGCACGTCCGCCGAGAAGAAGCTCGGCGCGGTCTGCCCGCGACCGGCTCTCTTCTTCTTCGCCTTCTCGTCCTGACCGACGGCGGAAATCGTCAGACTCACCAGCAAAGCGGTAACGACAACGGAACGACACAACAGAGGCACTTTCATCTCGAGTCTCCTGACAAGTCGTGAAGGGATCGAAAGGGAAGGAGAGGACGCGCTGGCCCGCACCAGCGGCCGCCGTATGTCTGACGCCGACCGGACGCCCTCAGGGAACGGTCGTATAATACCCCAGGAGGATCGCCATCTCATCCTCCGAGGTGACGCCGAAGGTCAGCGGCGACGCCCCCGGATTCGGTGGGTCGTCGTAGGTGTGGGTCACGGCGTAGCGCAGCCCCTCGCCCGGCTCGAGCCGCAGAGGTGGGTCAAAGATCCTGTATTCCGGGTCGTCCCAGCTGAAGTTGTCGTAGACCACGCCGTCATCCACCGGGCGCCGGTTGCGAAGCAGCGTCGCGGTGAAGCGCACCCCGTGTCGATGCATGTGGGACGACAGGGAGTGTATCTCGATCCGCCGGGAGAGTCGGCCGTTGGCGCCAATCGGGTCCTGGATCGCCTGCGAGAGGCTCGGAAAGTCCTCGGTCGTCGTACGCGTCTGGCCAGGCGGCACGTTGATTCTGGTGTTGATGTCGAAGATCTGCTTCACCGGACGCCGGAGCTCCCCCGGCTCGGCGAAGAAGAAGTTGATGTAGACCTCGCCGAGTAGCACCTCGCCGCCGGAGAGGTTCAGGTAGTGGGAGTTGAGGTCGAAGCTCGTGTTGCGGCTGAAGCGGAACCCGACTCCCTCGGGAAAGACGATCGTGAAGAACGACTGCTGCGCGCCGACGACGAGCCGACGGCTCGTCAGGATGTCGACGACGGACTGCGCCGGACGCAGCCCCGGAGCCGGATTCCCGCCGCCGACCCACTCGTAGAGGATGAAGTGGTGGCTGCTCTCGGTCATGTGGATGTCGATGCGCTCGACATCCACGTTCGGGGTCGGGTGATCACGGAAGGGACGCGACGCGAACGAGAAGATCTCACGCTCGGATCTCGGCGCGATCTGGAACGGCTCGAGATGAATTTGCAGGCCGTTCTCGGGAACCGGGGGAGGGGGCACTCGCTCGGTCGGTGGCGAAGGCTCGTCCGTGATCGCCGGCACTCCCGGAACCGTCCCGTCGCGCGGCGCTCCGAACGCGATCCACTCGCGGATCGCCTGGAGCGTCGCGTCCGAGAGTGGCTGCGGCGTCGTCGACGGCATGCGGTTGCCTTCACCGGGCCCCGGCTCGATCAGCTTCCTGAGCAGGAAGCTGTTCTCCGGAATACCGGCGTCGACACGCAGCGCACCGCGCGCTCGAGCGGCGAGGTTGAAGGGCTCAACGCCGACCAGGGCCTCGTGGGCGCGGTCGGGCGTCGACAGGTCGAGGTCGGCTCGACGGGTCTCCTCGCTGTGACAAGACGACGATGCGCACGAGCGTGCGAAGACCATCTCGAAGATGTTGTCGAACGACAGCTCGCCGTCCTCCTGACAGCTGCGCTCCTCGGCCTCGCTGAGCTCCTGGGGCGCCTCGCCGCCGCGAAAGAGGAAACCGAGCAGCAGCACCGCGTCCGTGACCTGCAGCACACCGTTGGCGTCGACGTCCGCCTGAGGAAAGCACGCCGGAGCGGCACCGCCCAGGAAGAGACGATTGAGAATGAGGACGGCGTCGGTGAGGTTGCGAACGTCGTCCCCGTCGACGTCGCCGCGCTGCCGCGGATGGGCCTCGGGCATGCCGTCGTGGATCCACTGACGGACGAGCCCTATCTCGAGATCCGACAGCGGCTCTCCACCGAGCGGCATGCGACTCCCGGCCTCCGGCTCGGCGCTCTGGATCTTGTCGACGAGCGGGCTCGCGTCCGCATCGCGCGCGACCACCACCGGACCGCCGTACTGCTCACCGACACTGGCGAGGATGGAGTCGTACGTCGAGAGGTCCACACCGCTGGTCGACTGTCCGATGTGACAGCCCTCACCCCCGCAGCTTCGCTGCAGGATCGGCCGGATCTCGGCGTCGTAGCTCGCCGTGTCGTGCGCCGAGACGCTGGCGCTGAACACGAGAGCGGAAACCGTCAGACACACGCCCACTGGATACTTCGCCATCGCTCGCATGAAGACCCTCTCCCGGTAACCTCTGAGCTCTCTCGGGCCACCGGACCCGGGGACGCCCGGTCGGTGACAGGCTCCATGCTACCAGTCAAAATCGTCACGTGACAGAGACTTCGTGCTCCCGTCTATCGTCGCGGACGGTCCACGTGCGACCCGTCGCGAGCTCCTCGTCGCACGGAGGTCCGGACAGCGACCGTACCGACGCCCCCGTCGATTGACGCAGCTTGACTGCCCCCGGGGCCCTCCTACAATTGACGCGCCCGCGGAGTCCGCTCCACCGGCGCGAATCCGGTCGTCGAGAAAAGGGAAAAACGTCGTGAGAACGCCTCCTTCCACCGTCACCGTGGCCCGCCTCGCCGCGTCGATGCTGACAACGATGTGCGCCGTGATGCCCCTGGCCGGTGCGGCGGACTCACGTCCGAACATCGTCTTCATGTTCACGGACGACCACGCTCCGCACGCGATCGGCGCATACGGCTCGAAGATCAACAAGACGCCCAACCTCGATCGGCTCGCACGCGAGGGCATGCTGTTCCGCAACAGCTTCTGCACGAACTCGATCTGCGGACCGAGCCGGGCCGTCATCCTCACCGGAAAGCACAGTCATCTGAATGGCTTCATGACGAACGGTGACCGCTTTGACGGCGGGCAGCAGACCTTCGCGAAGCTACTGCGCAAGGCCGGCTACCAGACCGCGATGATCGGGAAGTGGCACCTCAAGTCGGAGCCGACCGGCTTCGATTTCTGGGAGGTGCTGCGCGGCCAGGGTCCCTACTACAACCCGCCGATGCTGACGCCTGACGGCCCCGTATCACACACGGGCTACACCACCGAGGTCATCACGGACATCGCGCTCGACTGGCTGAAGACGAAGCGCGACAGGACGAGGCCCTTTGTCCTCATGTACCAGCACAAGGCCCCCCACCGCGAGTGGGCCCCGGGGCCGAAGTACCTGAACCTGTACGACGACGTGACGATCCCGGAGCCTGCGACGCTCTTCGACGACTGGTCGAATCGAACGAGCGCCTGCAAGACGCAGACGATGACGATCGCACGGCACATGTCGAGCCGCGACCTGAAGCTCGTGCCGCCACGCAACTTGACCAGGGAGCAGCTCGCGGCCTGGAACGCCGCCTACGGCCCCAAGAACGAGGCATTCCGCAAGGCGAACCTCGAGGGTGACGCGCTCGTGCGCTGGAAGTACCAGCGCTACATCAAGGACTACCTGCGCTGCATCGCCGCCGTCGACGACAACATAGGCCGCGTCCTCTCCCACCTCGACGAGACCGGATTGCGGGACAACACGATCGTCATCTACAGCTCGGATCAGGGCTTCTACCTCGGCGACCACGGCTGGTTCGACAAGCGGTGGATGTACGAGGAGTCGCTGAAGATGCCGCTTATCGTGCGCTGGCCCGGCGTCGTCGCGCCCGGGTCGATCAACACCGACATCGTGCAGAACCTCGACTACGCGCAGACCTTCCTCGAGATCGCTGGAGTGCCGGCTCCCGCCGACATGCAGGGCCGCAGCCTCGTGCCGCTGCTGCGAGGAACGACGCCGAAGGACTGGCGCACGTCGATGTACTACCACTACTACGAGTTCCCGGGCGCCCACAGCGTTCAACGCCACTTCGGCGTACGCACGCAACGGCACAAGCTGATCCATTACTACGACATCAAGGAGTGGGAGCTCTTCGACCTCGCGAAGGACCCGGACGAGCGCGTGAGCGTTCACACCGACCCGGCGTACGCCGTGGTGCGAACGAAGCTCGAGGCGGAGCTGGTGCGATTGCAGGCGAAGTACGCCGACACCGATCCGATCCGGCCGCGGCGCGGCCGGGGGCGACCCCGCAGAGCCCTCACGAAACAGGCGAAGCGTGTTGTGCTGAAGCAGGTCCTGTCGCTCGCGAGCCCCGACGGGAAGAGCCGCTCGGATCTCGACCCCAGCGCCAAGCCGATCACGGTCGGCGCCTGGTGCACGCCGAGAACAGGCGACGGAGTCCTGGTCGCCCACGGCGGCGAGTCACTCGGCTACAGCCTCCACCTCGTCGGTGGCAGGGTGCGCTTCGCGGTCCGCGACCAGGGAACGCTGCGAGAGGTCACGTCGCCGCAGGCGCTGGCGCCCGGGAAGCGAGCGCTGCTGGTCGGCGTGCTGACAGCCGGCGGCCGGCTGCGTGTTCTCGTCGACGGCAAGGTCGCCGCCGAGGGACCCGGGCATCTCATCAGCGCCCGGCCTGCCGACGGGTTGACGGTCGGCGACGACGGCGGCTCCCGTGTCACTTCGTACACCGGCTCGACGAAGCTCGTCGGCAAGCTCGAGGACATCCGCATCTACTGGGGCGTCCTCGATCGGTCCGCGATCCGCGAGTGGGCGAACGATTGACGCGACGGTCCGAATGCTCGAAATCCCTGACAGCCTGTTGAAGAACCGCTCCGCATGCGAAAGCGAGCCATCTCGTCCGTGATC
>CAYMLL010000042.1:21639-23654 GCA_964390645.1 uncultured Planctomycetia bacterium
GAGGAGGCCACGATGTCGACGGACCCGCTGACTCCCGAGCAGCTCTCGATCTACGAGCGGGACGGCTACCTCGTCGTGCCGTCACTCTTCGACAGCGAGGAGATCGAGCTGCTCGCACGCGCCGCGAAGAAGGACCGTGATCTGGACGAGCACTCCTTCGGCAAGGGCGACGGCGAAGGCGGCACGGTTCGACTGTCGCTGTGGAACCACCCCGGCGACGGCATCTACGGCATGTTCGCACGTTGCCACCGCATCGTCGATGCGATGGAGCAGATCCTCGGCGGCGAGGTCTACCATTACCATTCGAAGATGATCATGAAGGACGCCAGGGTCGGTGGCGCGTGGACCTGGCACCAGGACTACGGCTACTGGTATCAGAACGGCTGCCTTTTTCCACTGATGTCGAGCGCCGTGATCTCGGTCGATCCGGCCACACGCGAGAACGGCTGCCTGCAGCTGCTGCGCGGCTCACATCACCTCGGACGTGTCGACCACGTGCTCGCGGGAGACCAGGCCGGAGCCGACAAGGAGCGCGTCAACGCGGCGGTCGAGCGACTCGACATCGACCACTGCGAGATGAGCCCGGGCGACGTCGTCTTCTTCCACTGCAACCTGCTGCACCGATCGGACCGCAACCGCTCCGACAAGCCGCGGTGGTCGATGATCTGCTGCTACAACGCCGCGCGGAACGATCCCTTCAAGGACTCCCACCACCCGCGGTACACACCCCTGCGCAAGGTCGACGACAGCGCGATCAAGCAGGTCGGCGTCCGGCGCTTCACCGACGACGCGTCGGACGTCGCGTGGATGGACGATGCGGACGACCAGAGCGCGCGCGGCCTGAACCCGTCGGAGGACTGATCGGAGGCCGGCCGCCGGAGAACGCACGGGCGCCATCCCGACGCTGTCTCCGGGGCCGGATGCCTCGCATCATCAACGTTGTCTCCCGAGGCAACCGACCTGTATCATCGCCCTTGCGGTCACGAACGCGAACGAAGTCCGGTTCCCGGTTCCGGGTCGAAAGGAGCCTTCAAGTTGAAACAGAGAACGAGCTGGGCCCTCCTGCTGTCGCTTCTCCCAGGCAGCGTGCTCGAAGCGGACACGGTCGCGCTCGAGCCGAGCAAGGACAACACGCTCTTCGAGCAGGCGAACGGCGCACTGAGCAACGGTTCCGGCGGCTTCATCTTCGCCGGCCTCTCCCGACAGCCGGAGGGCCTGCAGACTCGCCGGGCCGCGATCGCCTTCGACGTCTCCGGGGCCGTGCCCGCGGGTGCCACGATCACGAGCGCCACGCTGACGATCCGGGTGACTCGCTCGATCAGCAACGAGCTGCCCTCCACCCTGCACCGGCTGACGGCCGACTGGGGCGAGGGAGCGTCCGACGCGAACGGCCAGGAAGGAACCGGGACCGCGGCGCAGGACGGCGACGCGACCTGGGTCCACAGCTTCTCGCCGGACACCGAGTGGGACCGCCCCGGAGGCGACTTCGTCACGACGGCGAGCGCCACGACGGAGATCGGCGCGGTCGGCACCTACGACTGGTCCTCGGCGCTGCTCGCCGACGACGTCCAGGACATGCTCGACAACCCCGACGACAACTTCGGCTGGCTCATTCTGTGCGACGAGGAGACCTTCGGCGGCGCCAAGCAGATCGCCTCGCGCGAGAACACCGACAGCCCGGTTCCCGTCCTCGAGATCGAGTTCGAGCCCCGCGACACGGCCAAGGCTCCCGTCGCGACCCCGGTGGGCCTCGCCCTGCTCGGACTCGCTCTCCTGGGGGGCGCTGCCCGCATCGACAGACGCCGGGGCATGCCTGCGTGAGACCGTGGGCCCGGCGAACGATGGCCCGCCTAGCACAACGACGAGACAGGTTGGAAGGTGGGGCGCCACGACCCGGTGCCCTGCCTGCCAGCTCTCGCGGCCTTGATACCCCGCGGCGATCCTGCCCCACTACGCTGGGGATCACGGCGCTGAAGATCACGGCGCTGAAGATCACGGCGCTGAAGATCACGGCG
>CAYMLL010000042.1:23754-33374 GCA_964390645.1 uncultured Planctomycetia bacterium
CACGGCGCTGAAGATCACGGCGCTGAAGATCACGGCGCTGAAGATCACGGCGCTGAAGATCACGGCGCTGGGCATCACCGCGCTGGGCATCACCGCGCCGCGGGTCACTAGGGCGTGAAGGCGAGCCTGGCGAGGACGCCGAGCGCCTCGGGCACGACCATGGAAAGCGCATTCGTCAGCACTCGATGCGCCCGGATCTCGATCGCGTCGTCCGTCGACCGCGCGTGGACGTACCCCGGCTGGAAGTACGGCAGGAACTCCTCGCCCGCAGGCAGCAGGACGTGATCCACCCCGATCTCCTCCAGCGTCGGGCCCACCACGCTGATGACGGCGAGCAGCGAGTTGTAGCCGACGAGCACGCTTTCGCCGCCGCCCAGGAGGAGGACCGCGGCGCCATCGGCTCTCGTCGTCTCGAGAAGGGGCCTCCACCGCGCCACGTCGACAATCTTCTCGGCCGTCGCATGTCGCAGCAGGTAGCGCTCGATCGCCTGCGGGGTGTCCGCGATGAGCACCCAGTCGGCCTCCAGAGGCGTGAACGCGATCGAGACCCCCGGATCGAGCGCCAGGATGGCCAGCTTCGCCTCGTCCGGAAGCGCCACGAGCGGCCCGGTCGACGGACCGACGCCGAAGCCCCGCAACAAGCTCGCGACGCGCAGATACGCCACATCGTGTCCCTCGATCTCGAGGCCGGTGATATCCGCCTGGACCTTGCGTGCGAACTTGTCGAGCGCCTGCAGGTAGGGGACGATCTGCTCGGTGCGACAGAGCGCGTAGCTGTCGGGGAGGAGGCCGCCGTCGGGTGGCGCGGCACGGAAGAAGGCGACGTCGAGCTTCGGCAACGTCTGGAGGTCGTCTTTCATCGACAGTCCGGTCGCCTGCTGCAGCCCCCGAGCGAGGCTCTCGAGGAGCGGCACGGCCGACAGCGCCTCGGGAAGCCCCTGCGCGAGCTTCTCGAGCTCGCGCAGGAAGCGGCCGGCGTCGAACGAGAACGACGCGAGCGCCGAGACCTTCGCCGGCACCCGGGCGAGCGCCTCGGCGTCACCGCCGCCGAGGCTCTCGGCGAGCAGCTCGACGAGCCCGCCGAGCCCCCCGGGGCTCTCGATCCTCAGGCTCTCCTCCCAGTCGCCGTCCGTGAGCGCGAGCTCGTACTCGATCGACGCGACCCTGTCGAGGCCGAGCGACGCGAGGACCTGCTTCGCCATCGCCAGGGACTCCTCCGCCCCGGAGCGGCCGAGGACACGTCCGACGGCCTCGCGCAGATTGACGACGTGGAGAACCGCGCGCGCCAGCGGGGACTCGAGCCCCCCCGGCCGGGTCCGTGCGAAGACGGCATCCTTGTCGAGCCCCGCCCCGCCGGCAGCTCCATCGTCCGCGGCAAAGCGCCCGACGACCGCGTCGAAGCGCCCGGCGACGCCGAATCCGAGCACCAGGTGGTCCCCGAGGACCGCGGTGTGCACGGCGTGCTGCGGAATCGGCAGGGGGACGCTCCGCACCTCCTGCCCGGAGACGGCGCGCCGGGTCGGCTCCGTGCCGAAGGCCTGTCCCAGCACGCCGAGATACATCTCGACAAGCCCCTTCAGCGGCTCCGCGTGGTCCCGCAAATCGAGAGCGACGTAGACGTTCGCGGTGTTGTAGGGATAGCTGTCCTCCACGGCGATCGTCCACTTGCCCGCCATCACCTCGAGGAACCGGAAGACGTCGCCGCCGAGAAACGGATCGAGCTCACGCGTCTGCACGACGATCTCCCGACGGATCATCTCCGGCAGCTGCCCGAGCGCCTTGCGAAGCTGCGGGTGCGCCAGGATCCTGCCGAACGGGGTACGGGAGATCGCCGCGCGCAGGCCGCCGACATCGACTTCGAGCCAGAGGATCGTCGAGGCGGGAAAGCAGGCCTCGGGAGAGAACTCCCTCGCGGGGAGAGGACGCGAGGTGCCGAACGCGACAAGTCCCGCAAGGGTCCATGTGATGAGCTTCGAGGGCCGCATGCTGGTCACTCCGATCGCTCGCGCTTCTTGCCGTAGCGCGCTGTCTGCTTCTTCAGCTCCGACTGGAACTCGGCCTCCTTGACGAACCCGGTGCGAAGACCCACGTAGATGACGTTGCGGCCGCCGCCCCGGAACGCCTGCTTCTCGTAGCAGAGGATGCGCGACTTGACGTCACGGGGTCCCTGCTTCCACGGCACGACGTGGTAGCTGCAGGTCCTCTCGTCGATGATGAGCTTCCCGGCCGCGTTCTTGCGGGCGGGACGGTCCGCGGAGAAGGGGTGCACGAGCACGGAGGGATCATCGAGGACACCGGCGTCCGCGAGCTTCTGGAACACGTGCACGCCGCCGCGCGGGTCGTGCGGGTAGGCCCGACTCTTCGTCTTCTCCATGTAGTTCAGGAAGAGCTGGCCGACTCTCAGCAGCCGCTGCTGGTCCACGGGAAGATCGGCGGGACGCGACGGCGACACGCCCGAAGAGCCGTCCTCGGCGGCGACCCCCGCCTCGCGCTGCTCCCGCGCGTGGGCGTGGGCGAGGGCGAGGTGCTCGCGGCGCATGCGGTTCTCGACGAAGACACTCCCCACCAGCCCCGCCGCCGTGGCGGCGAGGAGCGGCGCGCCGTACGAGCCCACGAGGTTGCTGACGAGACGATGGCCGTGAATGTCGAGTGACGTACGCGTCGCACGCACGCGGACAAATCCGTCGCGGAAGTGGTCCGCGAAGACCTCGCCGGCCGGAAGATGCGCGAGGTCCACACCGAAGCGATCGAGCACCGGCCCGAGGGTCGGAGCCGAGCGCTGGAGGAGACTCGCGAGCGTGTTGTACCCCGCGACGACGCTCCTGCCCCCGCGCGCGACCAGGAAGACGGAGCCGCGACCGATGCGTCCCTCGACGAGCTCGAGCAGAGCCTTGTCCGACTTCACGTCGACGCTCTTCGAGTAGTGCTCGAGGTAGCGTCCCACCGCCTGTGGCGAGAAACCGACGACAGCCCACTCCTCGTCGATCTTCGCCGAGCAGACCGCGAGAGAGGGATTCTCGAAGGCCCGCGCGAGCCGGTCGGCGAGGTCCCGTGGCTGTCGGACAGGTCGCCCGGAAGAGGCGAGGCCGAGCATCTCGACGATCTTGCCGACGCGATGATACGTCACCTCGTGACCGAGCACCCGCAGCGGGCGCGGCGCTGTCCCGCTGCGGCGCTGCACCTTGCGCAGCACGTTGAGATACGGCTGCAGCTCCTCGCGCCGGCAGACGACCAGGCTGTCGGGCACCAGCCCGCCGGCCGGCGGCGTCACCGTGAAGGAGAACCAGTCGATCCGCGGCAGCGTGTAGAGGTTCGCCTTCAGCGACAGCCCCGAGGCCTTCTCGAGACCCTTGAAGAACTCGTCGACATACTGCTGACCACCGACCCTCCATGCGATGTCGGTCGACAGCTCGACGATCTGTCGGACGGCGCTGCCCGGGCGCGCCGAGCCGCAAGCGATCTGCGACGCGTTCGCCGGCACCTTCTGGAGGCCGTCGAGACTGATCGGCGCCCTGAAGAGCTCGCCGAGGATCTTGATCGCGCCGCTGGACCCCTCCGGGCTGTCGAGGACGAGCCGGCCTTCCCAGTCGCCGTCCGCCAGAGCGAGCTGGTACATCGCGCCGCCGAGCGCGTCGATTCCGAGGGCCGAGAAGATAGCCTTGACCTCAGCCTCGGGGCCGGGTCCACCGAACGGGCCGGACTCGAAGGCCTCGTAGATTTTCTCGCGAAAGCCCCTCATGTTCAGGTAGGCGGTGAGAACCGGCCGCCCGTCGCCGACCGCGGCGCGCTCCCGCAGGGCCCTGATCGCCGGGTTGGAGCGCAGCGACCCCCTCGCCTCGCCCTTGTAGCGATCGATGATCGCGCGCAGGTCGGCGCCGTTGGCCCCGAAGAGAAGAGAGTCGCCGACGATCGCGTGCGCCATCGAGCCGCCAAAGCGAACCTGCCACTCATGGTACTCGCAGCCCCGGTGCGAGCTCTTGACCGGAGCTTGCCCGCCGCCCTCGGCGGTCGCCGCCTTCATGAAGAAGTCGCTGATTCCCGCGCGATGCTTCGTCAGCTCGAAGGACATGACCAGGGACGGACCTTGTTGCAGGTCGATCGACGGCGATGTGAGCGCGACCTTGCCCCGGAACATGGCGACGAAGTCGAAGAACGGCACCCCGAACTCCCGCTCGAAGTCGTCCATGTCCAGCTCGGTGTAGAGGAGCTGCTCGACGAGGCGGGGCAGCCGGCCGAGAGCCTTCTGCATACGCGGGTGGACAACGACAGCTCCGAGCGAGGTCTCTCGAAAGGCCCGCCGCAAGGTGCCGAGATCACCGGCGACGTGGAAGTAGCACTCCTTCGGAAAGTGCTTCTCGGGATCGAAGCGGTCCGGGGCGGCTAGCGTCGGGCGCGAGGCGCAGAGGGCTGACATGAAGCCAATCCCGAGCAGAACAGACGAACGCGACATGGTCAGCTCCTGTGCCCAAGGACCACACACCGCTGTTTGGGAATCGAGTCGCCAGAACTCTCTGATAGTATAAGGCAAGTCAACACGAGGGGCGCGGTTTCTCTCACGGCTCGATCGAGAGATCCGCTCCGCAACCGGCGCTCGCCGGACCCGTCTCGCCGGGATGGAGTCCGGGCGTCCCCATCACTCCCCGGGAGGTGCTGTATGAGCTTCGCACCGGAATACCGCTCCGCGGGTTCACGCCGGATTCTCGGCGCTGCCATCGCGGCCCTGTCGCTGTCGATCGTCGCCCCGGCAGCGGACCTCGACCACGCGCTGTTTCGCGCGGTCCGCGAACGCGACGACGAGCTCGTGTCGACTCTCCTGCGCTCCGGAACGCCTGCCGACCTGCGCACCGCCGACGGCACGACCGCGCTGATGGTCGCCGCGCTGTGGGGAGACGCCGCGACCGTCGGACACCTGCTCGACCACGGTGCCGACGCCAAGACCGCGAACGAGTCGGGCGCGACGGCGCTGCTCTGGGGCGCCGGCGACGTCGAGAAGGTACGGCTCCTGGTCGCAGCCGGGGCCGACGTCAACGCGCGCTCGAGCCTGGGCAACACGCCGCTGATGGCCGCGGCGGCTCACCCGGCGACCCACGAGGTCGTCGGCCTGCTCCTCGAGCACGGCGCGGATGTCACCGCACGCAACGAGCGCGACGAGAGCCCGCTGACCGAAGCGGTATGGACCGAGAGCCTCGAGAGCGTCGACATCCTCATCGCGAAGCTCGTCGCTACGCGGAGCATCGGCAAGATCACGGACGCCGCGTGGGACCGCATGCTCGACGGCGCCGCGATCCAGGGCAACGTCGAGCTGCTGGAGCGGCTGCTGCCGCATCTGCCGCGACCGGAGCTCCTCAGCGGCAAATCACGAGGAGGCTCGGACGCCCAACCGCTGCAGCAGGCCCTGCTCGCCCAGAAGCTCGACGCGGCCCGCTGGCTCCTGGCGCACGACGTCGACGTGGCGGGCAAGACCGCCGCCGGGAAGGTGCCTACCTTCCTACTGACGACGTACTTCGAGTCCGGCGAGACGTCCATCGCCAGAGCGCTGATCGAGCGCGGGGTCGACGTCAAGGCAGCGAACGCGCGCGGCGAGACCGCGCTCACCTGGGCCCGTCGTCGCGGACATCCCGAGCTCATCGAGCTTCTGCGAGAAGCCGGCGTCCCCGACGGGGTCGAGGAGGCCCCCGAGATACCCGACCGTGAGCCGCGGCCCGACGCCGGCTCCCGCGACGAGAGAGTGCGCGCGGCGATCAACAGCAGCCTCGCGCTGATGCAGAAGAGCTCGCAGAAGTTCCTCGACCAGCGGCGCAACTGTGTCTCCTGCCACCACCAGAACCTCCCCGCGGTGGCGATGGGGCTGGCTCGCGACCGCGGCTTCGAGATCGATCAGGGCGCCGCCGATCGCATGCTCGCACGACAGCGCAAGGACTGGGGCCGCCGCCTCGCTCGTACCCACGAGATGACCGGCTCCGTGCCGGTGGCGCCGCGCTTTCTGGGCTGGGGGCTGTGGGCCTTCTCGGCGCTCGGCTATCCACGCGACTTGATCACCGACACCTTCGTGCTCTACCTGGCGCGGACGCAGCGGCCGGAAGGACGCTGGACGACCGGCATGACGCGACCGCCGATGGGAGGAGGCGACATCCTCTCGACCGCGCTCGTCGTCCGCGCGCTGCGCTCCTACTCGATCGCCGGACACGAGGAGGAGCGCGATACCCGCATCGCACGGGCGGTCGAGTGGCTTCGCGAAGCACAGCCGGCGCGTCACCAGGAGGCGGTCTTCCGGCTGCTCGGGCTCACGTGGGCGGGCGTGCCATCTTCCGAGCTGCAGGGGTACGCGAAGGCCCTGATCTCGAAGCAGCGCGCGGACGGCGGCTGGGCACAGCTCGAGCATCTGCGAAGCGACGCCTGGGCGACCGGCCAGACGCTCGTCGCCCTCCGCGGATCGGGGCATCTGGACGCCGACGACGACGCCTGTCGAAGAAGCGTCGACTTCCTCCTGCGCACGCGCTTCGACGACGGCTCGTGGTTCGTCAAGAGCCGCACCTGGCCCTTCCAGTCGCCGTTCGACAGCGGCTTCCCGCACGACCACGACCAGTGGCTCTCGATCGGCGCGACCTCCTGGGCAGTCATGGCGCTGGCCCTGACCGTCGATCCCGGGAAGACCGTGACCATCCGGTCGCGCAGCGAGGTCCGACCGGTGGAGCTCGCCGAGCCCGCGACTGCCCCCAGAGCGGAAGCAGCCGCCGAGAAGTCCGGGGCGCGCGCACCCGAGATCGAGTTCGCCCGCGACATCGCTCCGATCCTCTCGCGCTCCTGCGCACGCTGTCACGGCGGCGACGAGCCGAAGAGCGGCTTCACGGTGACGAGTCGCCGCACGCTCCTCGAAGGGGGCGAGAGCGGGGAGCCGGCGATCACCCCGGGCGACAGCGCTCGCAGCCCGCTCGTCGAGATGGTCGCGGGAAAACGCAAGGACCTCGAGATGCCGCCGCTGAAGGCGCGCAAGAGATACCCGGGCCTCAGCGTGGAGGAGGTGTCGAAGATCCGGACGTGGATCGACCAGGGAGCTTCCTGGCCTCGAGGCGCCGGCGTCGAGCGGCCGGAAAAGTCCGCCACGGGCTCGTGAGGCCCCGACATGACGGACCGGGGAGGGACGGGAGACCGGCCGCACCATGATGAGGAACACCACGCTCCACGCGGGCCTGCTGATCGGTCTGACGACCGTCGCGGTGGCGCGGGCCGACGAGAGTCGTGCCCCGATCGGCTGCCTCGGCAACCCGAAGAAGGTCCGCCGGCTGCTGATCACGAAGCCGGGCGTCTACGAGAACTTTCTCGTCGACAGTCAGGGCGCGACGGGAAACCGGGTCAAGATCACCGCTAACGACGTCACGCTCCGCAACTGCGAGATCCGCAACGCCGCCGGCAACGGCATCGGCATCTTCGCGACCCGGGTGACCATCGAGAGCTGTCACATCCACCATCTGCTCGCCGGGAGCTTCGAGAAGCAACGCGATGCCCACGGAATCACCGGCCGCTGGGGTGACGTGACGATCCGCAACTGCGAGATCCACCACGTCTCCGGCGACTGCATCCAGCTCGACCCGGATCGCCAGTCGAGCGGCAAGCTGCTGATCGAGAGCTGCACGCTCTGGACCGGACCGCTGGGGAAGGACACGGCCGCGTCCAGGAACGGCAGGTTTCGCACAGGACAGCGCCCCGGGGAGAACGCTGTCGACACGAAGACGAGACCGAGCGGGCCGCGATGCCGGCTGACCGTGCGCGACTGCCGCATGTACGGGTGGAAGCAGCCGGGGCAGATCGGCCTCCTCGCCGCGCTCAACATCAAGGAGAACGTCGACGCGCTCGTCGAGGGCTGCGTGTTCGAGGACAACCAGGTTTGTCTCCGTCTGCGCGGGCCGACCCGGCGTGGAGGCGCCGAGGTGCGCATCACCGGTTGCGAGATCCACGACTCACGAGTCGGCGTGCGGATGGAGGACGGGCTCCGCAACCTCAAGATCCTCCGCCTCGGCTTCGGCAAGAACGTCGAGCGTCGCCACCACCGTGTCGGACGCGGTCCGTTCCCCGGCTACGAGAACGACGGCGAGCACGAACTGCCGGAGCGAGAGAGGTCACGACGAGGTCGACCCGACGCTTCCCGGCCCGGCGACTAGTCGCGTCGATACCTGCCCGTCACTGCTGCCGACTCGAGGACATGTCCCTCCATCGCGTCCTCGAGGTCCTCGAGGTCACCGGTCGCGGCAAGGGAGAGGGTCTCCACATCGAGCGCGTGCAGCGTGAAGACATAGCGATGGAAGCCGGATCCTCGTCCGGGGCAGGGTCCTCCGTAGCCGCTGCGCCGCCACTGGTTCCTGCCGTCGACGGGCGGCTCCTGCGCCTCACCGAGCGATGTCGAGATGCCGGGGAGGTCCCACGCGACCCAGTGGATCCACGTTCCGGTGCGGGAGTCGATGTCGATGCACGTCAGCGCAAAGCTCCTCGTCCCCCCCGGAGCCGAGATCCACTCCAGCGGCGGCGAGATATCGTTGCTCTCGCAGGTGTACCGGGGAGGGATGATGCTCCCGTCATCGAAGGCCGGACTGGTCAGCGTGAACTCCTCCGCTTCCGGGTCCCCTTCCCCACCGCAGGCCTCGAGCTCCTCGGGGCTCAAGAGCGACGGCGTCGGTCCACCGCGGAACAGGTACTCCAGGAGAAAGACCGCATCGGTCACATCGATGCTCCCGCTGTCGTCGACATCGGCGACGGCGTCGCAGGTGGGTGCGACGCCCCCCGAGAAGAGGTACAGGAGCAGAGCGACCGCGTCGCTGATATCGACCCCGGAGTCCGCGTTGATGTCGGCTCGTCGGTGACGCGACCGGAACGTGAACGAGTACTCGAAGGGGACCATGACGTGCGGAGGGACCGAGACATCGGCGGCCTCGATGCGGATCCGCACCACGGGGCCGGACCCCTCCGGCAGGTCGGCCTCGACGAGCAGATTCCGCGACAGGCCGCGGACTCGAGCCGTCACCTCCTGCCCGTCGACGAGGACCCGCAACGTGGAGCGATCGATGCCCGAAGAACGATCGACGATACGAAAGGAGACGATCTCCGTCCGGGGTACCTCGGAGGCCTCCGGTGACGGCGAGTGCTGCAGGGTCACGGGAGCCGACGCGTCCGGTCCCTCGGGCAGAGGAACGCGCGCGAAGTAGCCGACCCCGTCGTGCCCGATCGAGACGACAACGAGGTCCCCTGCAGCTTCCGGAACGACCCGGGACGTCAGGGGAGGTCCCATGTCGACGCCAGGCAGGCTGATCAGATCCCGGACCGGCCCGAAGGACTCTCCGGGCGCTGTCGCGGACCGCAGAGCGAGGCCCCGTTTGCTCGGTCCGGCGACCGTGTGGGTCAGATAGATCACGCCGCTCGCCGGGTCGACGGAGAGGGCCGCATCCTCGACGGCACCGAGCGCTTCCGACAGGGACCAGCCCTCGGCGTCGTCGAGAGTCCAGACGCTCGCAGCGCCCGGTGCCGAGAGCAGCACCACGACGCGCCCCTCCACGACGAAGGCCCAGAGCGCCTCCGCGCCCTCCGCGCCGAAGCGCGACGGGCCCGTCCAGGATCTCGACGGAGCGCCG
>CAYMLL010000043.1:0-5743 GCA_964390645.1 uncultured Planctomycetia bacterium
GCCACCGTCACCGTTTCGAGTTCAACAACGATTATCGCGAGCGCTTCGAGGCCGCTGGTGTCGTGTTCTCGGGGCTGTCGCCCGACCGTCAGCTCGTCGAGATTCTCGAGCTTTCGGACCACCCCTGGTTCGTGGCTTGCCAGTTCCACCCGGAGTTCCAGTCCAAGCCCGTCGAGCCGCACCCGCTCTTCCGCGAGTTCGTGCGAGCGAGTCTGGCGTACTCGAAGGTGCTCGGGGCGGACCGGGTCGCTTCTGGCTGATCCAGTCGGTCGGTCGGTCCTCTTCCCGGTCGCTCTTCCGTCAGGAGGGCATGCGGTCGAAGAGGGTCAAACCCAGCGCTCCGAAGAGCATGACCGGTAGCCATGCGGCGAAGGTGGGCGAGAAGTAGTTCCCCTCGATCGCGATGGACGCGCAGACCGACGACACGAGGTAGAAGGCAGCGCCGATCAAGAAGGCTGCCGCCATGCCGAGGAAGACGCTGCGGTTCTGCAGCTTGAGCACAAAGGGAAGGCTGAGGAAGAGCAGCAGCAAGTGCGCCATCGGGAAGGCGAAGTGATGGTGGACCTTCACGGCGAGGTGCCGGTGGTAGTCCTGGCGCTTGAACTGCGCACGCAGCTGTGACCACGACAGGTACGAGATGTCCTTGTTGCTGGTCTCGAGGTCGATCGGGCGCAGTGTTGTCTCGAGCTTCATCGCCGGGAAGAACGCCTTCAGGCGTTCAAAGTTGCGGGCGTTCGAGTTGATGACCAGGTTGCCGGCCTCGTCCCAGCGCTGGATCGAGCCGTCGTGAAGCAGCCACTGACCGTTCTCTTCGTCGCCGGGGCTGTCCGCAACCCACTCCATCTGGTTGGCGTCGATCTGCATCTTCGCCTTGTCGTTCATCTCATGGCGCTGTGACACCTTGACTCGGCTGCCCAACTTGCGTGTCGTCGAGTACTGGCCGACCTGGATGTGGAGCCCGTTCTTGCTGTCGTAGTAGGCCTCCGGCTCCAGTGGCTTCGACTTCGAGATCGCCAGTGCCGAGCGGATGGACTCCCGGTTGTTGGGGAGTACGACCTCCTGCAGCCAGAACGTCAATCCCATGAAGAGAGCCGCGAAGACGAAGATCGGCGCCAGGATCCGGTAGACGCTGACTCCGGCGCTCTTCAGTGCCTGCACCTCGTTGTGGCGGTGTAGCAGGGTGACCGCGAAGAGAGCGGCCGCGGAGGTGAGGATCGGACCCATGTAGTTGGTGTAGATCGTCGGCACCATGGCTCCGTAGTAGCGGAACACGGATCCGAAGAAGCTACCTTCCTGCTTCAGGAAGCGGTCGAGCTTCGCGAAGGCCTCGATGATGACGAACAGACCGATGAACGACACCGCGCAGGCGACCCAGGAGAGGAGGAACACGCGTGCGACGTAGAGGTCGATGGTCTTCAGCGGCCACGGAGTCGGTCGGGTCCCGTATCGGTTCAGCGTCCCGAACACGCGCTGCGCTCCTTCCCCCGATCGGCCGGTGTTCCTCCTGCCAGGAGCGAGAAACGAAGCCCTCCGGCCGGCATCGCGATGACGGATTCGGTCTTCAAGGGACGGGGTCCTCGACCGGAGTCTCGCTCATACCGATACAGAGGGCCCGTCCGCGGTCGACGCAGCCGTCGCGTCCAGGGCCGATCACGCTTGCTTGTTCTCGCGACGGTGTCTCGTGAATCATCCCGGGTTACTGCTTGAGCACCTTCCGCGTCAGAACCACGCCCAGGAGTATCAGAGCGATACTCGGCAGCGCCAGCGCCACCCCGGGTGGGAGACCGCCGCGGCGCGCCATGAGCGATCCGATCATGAGAAGTGGATAGAACACGACGAGGACTACGAGGTTGCTGATGAAGAACGGCGCCAGACGACCGCGGAAGCTCGACACGAAGCACAGGGTCACGCCGATCAAGGGGAAGAGGAGCCCCGACAGCGAAAACGCCATGCGCTTGTGCCACTGACTTCTCGCCTGTAGAAGGTGTTTGCGCGCGCGCGAGTCTTCGGGATCCAGATCGATCCGTGTCGTCTGCTCGTCGATGAACGCCGCCAGCTGGGGGTTCGTACGGTCCTTGACGCCGCGTTGACGTCCGTGGAATGACAGGGGGATCGACAGGCTCTGCGAGATCGAGAACTTCTGGATGAAGTTGTCGTGTCCGCCTGTCGTGTTGCTGATCTTCTCGGGGATCAGGATGTCGACGCCGCGCAGGTGGAGGTTCAGTCCTCGCTTGTCCGGTGTGATCTCGAGCGTACCTTCCTGCGCGAGCAGCGAGATGCTCTCCGGCAGCTTCTGGGGCAGCTGCTCCCGCAGCTTCGGGACGAAGGTCTGCTGTAGCTCGCGTTTCAGGTCGATGTGCACGCGCTTGAGATGACGTCCCTTGTAGGAGCCGACGAAGAGGCTTCCCCCTCCTTCCGGCAGCAGGATCGTCCGGTTGTGGCCGGAGCCGAGGTTCTCGAGCTGGCGGACGATGTACTGCTCGAGGTTCTTCTTCTCGTAGTGGAGCTCCGGCACGACCCAGCCGTTCAGGTAGTGGCCGAGTCCCGCGACGACGAGGCCGAGAATCAGGAAAGGGCCGTAGAGTTGCCAGTGCGACGCGCCGTTGCTGCGCGCAGCGGAGATCTCGAGATCGCTGACCATGCGACCGCCCACCAGCGACACGCCGAAGAGGATCGACAGCGGCAGAGAGCAGAACAGAGGGTAGAGAAAGGTCTTGGCGAGAAACGGCCAGATGAACGCGAGCTGGATGCCGCTGCGAACCGTCTGGTAGGCGACGACAGCGGAGTAGATGGCGGATACGGCGAGCATCGCGAGGAAGGACGCCCACAGCACCTCGCCGACGACGTATCGGTAGAGCGACCAAGGCACGCGTCGCAATCGGTGCCAGAGCCCGGTGCTGGGGTAGCTGTAGAACACCGGTGCGCTCGGTCGATCGAGCGCGAGGCTCGAAAGCTGCCGCTGGCCGAACGCACCCCCGGCCGGCCCGAACTCGACGGGGAGCTCCGATTCAACCGGTTGCGCGGTGGCCGGTTTCGCCACGTCAGCTCCTCTTTCACTGCTCACTTCCGTCGGCACTCCGGCCGGAGCGCCCCGGACCGCTTCTCTTCACGGCGTATCCTACCGGCGTCCGGAGGTGAGGGCAACGTCGGAAGGTCCGGGAATCGGGCCTGGAACCTCCCTTCGATTGCCGTTACGATCTGCGGTCATCGTGGGGCAGGGCGCAGGACTTTCGACCACGGATGACAGCCTTGACGTGAGAGCGATGTGGCGTTTCCCCGGGCCGGTTCGCCCTTCTTCGGTCTTTCTTGCGCTCACGAGGGCGCTGCGGCCGCTCGTCGTGGTGCTGCCGCTGGTGTCGTGCGCGACCGAGCCGATCACGGGTCGCTCGGTCTTTCTCGGCCTTGTCGGCGAGTCCGAGATCAACGGCATGGGTCTGCAAGCATTCGACCAGATCCTCATGAGGTCGAAGCTGAGCACGAACGCGCAGGACAACGAGATGGTCCGTCGTGTCGGTGCGCGTATCGCCCGGGTCGTCGACCGGCGGATGGCGGACGCCGGACGCGAGCCCTACGCCTGGCAATTCGTCGTCATCGATGACCCGAGCGTCAATGCCTTCGCGCTTCCCGGGGGCAAGGTGGCCTTCTACACCGGCATCCTGGCGGTCTGTCAGGACGAGTCCGGCGTCGCCGTCGTGATGGGACACGAGATCGCGCACGCGTACGCGGAGCACGGACGCAAGCGTGTCAACGAGGAGATTCTGACCCAGGCGTCCCTCGAGGCCGCCAGCGCGGCGCTGTCGTCACGCGATAACGAGGAGCTCGCCGCTCTGACGATGGCCGCTCTCGGGGTCGGCGTGCAGGTGAGTGGTCTCGCCTTCAGCCGCGGCGACGAGTCGTCGGCAGACCACATCGGCGTCATTCTGATGGCGGAGGCCGGCTACGATCCGAGGCCTGCGGTCGACTTCTGGCAGCGCATGGCCGTGGCTTCCGCGGGAAGCTCCCCGCCGGAGTTCCTGTCGACGCATCCGAGTCACCGGACTCGCGTCGAGCAGCTGCAGATGCGAATGCCCGAAGCTCTGCGGATCTACGAGGCGGGACGGTCCTCCGGCGATTGAGACGGATCGCGGTATCGAGAGGCGACGGGCGGATGGAAGCCATCGCAGAGTCATGACCACGGATGCGAGTGCGTCGAGCTTCAGCAACGAGCCGGATCGATCGGCGGGGGAGTGGGTCGAGGGGATGCAGCCCGAGAGGCGGGGCAGGGGCTGCGTGTTCTGGGGCTGTCTCACGGCCGTGGTTCTCCTGCTCCTGGTCGGGGGATGCACCGGGTTCTGCGCTTGCAGCGTGTGGAACTTCCTCATGGACCACAGCGAGGAGGAGCCGATGGAGCTGCCGACCATCGAGCCGACTCCCGAGGAGCTGTCCGCCCTTTCCGGGCGCTACGCCGAGTTCGTGAGGATTGCGGATCAGGGGGGCGGCGAGCTTGTCCTGACCGCGGACGATCTCAACCGACGTATCGCCGCCTCCGACGGGAACCTGGGGGGCGTCCTGTGGGTGCGGATCGAAGCCGATCTCATCTTCCTCGACGTGAGCCTCCCGCTCGAGGAGGTGTTCGGTCAGAGCTTTGACGGTCGCTACATCAACGGCACAGTCGGGGCCGGTCTGACGATGAAGGACGACGAGGTCGAGGTCGTGCTCGAGAGCGTGAAGACACGCCGCGGCAAGGAGCTGAGCAAGGAGCAACTCGACCAGGCGAGCGAGGTGCTGTCTTCGGATCCGCAGACTCGTGAGCACATCGACGGGATCTTCGGCGAGGCGGGTCGCAGGGCGAAGAGTCTCGAGATCCGGGACGGCAAGCTGATCTTCCGCAACTGATCCGTGCCGGCTGCCCTGCTGTGCCGGGGCTGTCCCTCAGACGAGCTTCGCGATCTTCTCCCGCAGCACGAGTCGGGCACGGTGGACCTTCGACTTCACCGTCCCGAGCGGCAGGTCGAAGTGCTCCGCGATCGCATCGTAGGGCTCGCCGAGGATGTCGCGCAGTACGATGAGTTCGCGCGCGTCCTCGTCGAGTGTGGCGATAGCGCCTTCGATCGCCTCCTTGACCTCCTTGCGGTGTAGCAGCGACTCGGGGGTGTCGCGGTTATCGGGGATCTCGAACCCGCTCCGGTCGTCGTTCGCATCGGCGTGGCTCGCGTCGATCCTGAAGGTGGGCGCGGAGCGCTTCTTGGCGTGCTTGTGAGTCTGGAAGGAGCGTGCCGTGTTGGTCGTGATCCGGAGTATCCAGGTGCGGAACTGCGCCTCGCCGCGGAATTGCTTCAGCGCTCGGTATGCCTTGATGAACGTCTCCTGGGCGATCTCGAGCGCGTCCTGGTAGTCGCCGACGCAGTAGACGGCAGCGTCGATGACCGCCTGCTGGTGACGCAGTACGAGGCGGTCGAAGGCCTGCCGGTCGCCGGAGATCGCGGCGCGTACATCCACCGTGTCCGGCGTCGTCGGTCCCTTCCTCGAGCCGGGGCTTGCCGGTTGCAGCGCTTCGGTCACGACAAGGCTCTCCATCACGGACTGCCGGGTCGGCTATTGTAAGGTCTGGCAAACGTTGGACTTCACCTTCTTCAAGGTGTGAAGCGGGCCATCGCGACCGGGGGTTCACGCCCCCTGGAATAAAAGACGCTCGAGGCTCGGGGACGCCCGGGGCAAAAAAAAGCCGGGGCCCCCAACCGCTCCCAGGCCGCGGCGCCCCCGG
>CAYMLL010000043.1:5753-32541 GCA_964390645.1 uncultured Planctomycetia bacterium
TTTATAAAATTCGGGGTTTGGTTGGGGGACGAGGTTATAAAAAGGTGGGGTCGTCCGCAAACCGGTCCCGGGCGGCTGGCCGCCGGTCCGAGCACCTGCCGGCTCCGGGGCTCCGATCCCGTCTGCGTGCCCCGCCCGCCTCGGCCCCCGTCCTCCTCGGCCCCCGTTCTCTGCTCGTCGCGTCCGTCCGGCTATCGCTTCGCCCCGTGCCGTCGCATCATCTCCCGCCAGCTGGTGAAGATAATCCCCTCCTTCTCGAAGAACTCCTTCACCTTCGTGTCGGCGAACATCCGCGCTTCCCAGGTCCGCTGCCGCCAGGAGTTCGTGATCTTCTTCAGGCCTTCGGTCTCGAGGGCCGGATGGAAGATGATCTCGGTGATGCCCGGATCCAGCGACTTCACGAGCTTCAGGAACCCGGCGCGGGCCTCCTCGTAGGTCTTCCCGGCCGGCGCCGGGTGGAAATCGTCGAGCTTCGGCAGCGGGTACTGCTTCACCAGGCGGATCGACTCCGGCGAGATGGGGTAGCCCTTGGCGCGAAAGCGGGCGGCCACCTTCGGTGTCATCTCGATCACCATCGCCGGGATGTCGTAGTCCACCGCCGCCTTCAGGTACGCTTTCGTGTAGTCGAGCCGCGCGTAGAGGGTCCCCATGTGCGTGTCGATGTGGCCGGGTCGGAGCCCCTTCGCCAGTGCGCGATCGATCTGCGCGCGGATCTCGGTGTCGATCTCCTCCGCGCTGGCGTTCTTGGCGACGGACCGGACGTCCCGCCAGAGGTAGCCATCCCGGTCGACGAGACCCGGGACGTCCCGGCGCGAGCTGACCGGTCCCCAGCGGTAGTGAGCCCACTCGCTCGTCAGAGTCAGGTGCAGACCTACGTCGAGCCCCGGTCGCTCGCCGGCCCATGCGGCGAACTCGTTGAACCACGGGCACGGCACCATCACCGCCGCCGACTGGACGTGGCCGCCCTCGAGGTAGCTCTTCGCCGCCTCGTTCGCCTCCCAGCACATCCCGATGTCGTCGCAGTGGAGGATCAGGACGCGTCGTCCCTGCGGATAGCCCAGCCGCTCCGCCCAGGTCTCGCTCCGGTCCTCCGCGACGACGGGCGTCACCAGTGTGACGAGTAGCAGCAGCCCCGGAATCCAGCGTCCCGACATGTCAGTCGACTCCGTTCTCCACGAGCCAGCGTTCCGCGTCGAGCGCCGCCATGCAGCCCGTTCCGGCCGCGGACACCGCCTGACGGTAGATCTTGTCGACGACGTCACCGCAGGCGAAGACTCCCTCGACGGAGGTCAACGTGCGCCCCGGTGTCACCTTGATGTAGCCGTCCTCGTCGAGATCGAGCTGGCCACCGAGGAACTTCGTGTTCGGGTCGTGACCGATGGCGTAGAAGAGTCCGCTGCAAGGGAGAGTAGTCTCCTCGCCGGTCTCGACATTTTTCAGCCGCGCGCCCTCGAGCATGGCGGAGCCCACGACGTCGACGAGGACGGTGTTCCAGACGACCTCGATCTTCGGGTTGTCGATCGCGCGCTGCTGCATGATCTTGCTCGCGCGAAGCTCGTCGCGACGATGCACGAGGAAGACCTTGCCGGCGAACTTGGTCAGGTACGTAGCTTCCTCGACGGCCGAGTCGCCACCGCCGATGACGACGAGATCCTTGCCGCGGAAGATCGGCAGCGCACCGTCGCAGACCGCGCATGCGCTCATGCCCTTGCTCCAGAACTCGTTCTCGGACGGGACGTGCAGGCGGCGTGCGTTGGCGCCGGTCGCGACGATCAAGGAGCGCGACTCGACCGTCCTCGCCGCCGTCTTGACGCGAAATGGCGTGCTCGTGAGGTCGACCTCCTCGACGTCCTCCTGGTGGCTCGTCGTCCCGAACTCGAGCGCCTGGGCGCGGAACCTGTCCATCATGTCCGGACCGGAGATGCCGCCGTCCGGGAAGCCGGGGTAGTTCTCGACCTCGGTCGTCGTCATGAGCTGTCCACCGGGCAGGCCGCCAGCCTGGAAGCCCTCTAGCACGAGCGGCTCGAGATTGGCGCGGGCGGCGTAGATCGCCGCGGTGAATCCGGCCGGACCGGAGCCGATGATGGTCACTTTCTGCATCTTGGTTCCTTGGAAAGAATCATCTACCAGGGCTCGCCGAGGGAGTACCAACATAGCGAGGATTCCGGAGATGTCCAACGCACAGGCGCCGCAGGGTCGTTCGCGCTGCTCCTCGAGTCTCTCGCCCGGTTGTGAGGTCGATCACCGGACGGTATGCTTAGTCGCCAAGCCCAGCTGACAGGGAGCCGCATGGACAGCGGATCGAGAGACTACTACGAGGTTCTCGGCGTCTCGCGCAGCGCCGGCGACGCCGAGATCAAGAAGGCCTATCGCAAGCTTGCGCTCGAGTACCACCCGGACAAGAACCCGGGTGACGAAGAGGCCGAGAAGCGCTTCAAGGAAGCTGCCGAGGCTTACGACGTGCTTTCGGACGCCGAGAAGCGCAAGGCCTACGACACCTACGGTGCCGACGGTCTTCGCAACATGGGTTTCGAGGGTTTCCAGAACGCCCGCGCCGAGGACATCTTCGGCCACTTCGGTGACCTCTTTTCCGACCTCTTCGCGGGCGGAGGCCGACGTGGCGGCTCCGCTGCTGGCCGCTTCCGTGGCGGCGGTGACCCCGGTGGTGGAGGAGGTTTCGGTGGTGGCGGCTTCGGTGATGGCGTCGCCCGGCGCGGCACGGACATCCGCCACCGTCTCACGGTGACCCTTCGCGAGGCGGCTCTCGGCGGCAGTCGTGAAATCCGGCTCCCGGGCGCTCACGGGTCCTCTTCCAAGAGCGTGAGCGGCTTCCAGCGGGTCGACGTGAAGATCCCCGTCGGCGTCGCCGACGGTCAGACGCTGCGCCTCGGCGGCAAGGGACGGCCCGGTGCTCACGGAGGTCCGGCCGGCGACCTTCTCCTGGAGATTGACGTGCAGTCGCACCCCGAGCTCGAGCGGGACGGTCGGGATTTCCGGGCGGCGATCAAGGTGCCGCTGCGCATCGCGGTGCTCGGCGGCAAGGTTGACGTGCCCACCCTGCGCGGCAGTGTCGAGCTGAGCATCCCGCCTGGCACCTCGTCGGATTCGTGGTTGCGCCTGAAGGGACAGGGTTGCGCGACGGAGCCGCCGGGGGACCATCTCGTCCGTGTCGTTGTCACGGTGCCGCGAGAGCCGACGCCCGAGCTCGAGGAAGCGCTGCGGAATCAGCCCGACGGCTAGTCTGGATTTCTCACCGATTTCGCGGCAGGAAGCGGTGAGACATGCGGGCCAGCCACGAGCTTTGCCGCGCCGTCCAGACGCATGCATCTTCAGTGGGGGTGAGCTCTACCGGAACGCGGGTCTCTCTGACGGGTAGCGCCCGTAGCGGCGCCGGGAGACACGGACCTGGTCGAGGTGCCCCGGGAAGGGGTTCGCATCGGCGACCCGGGGGTCACCCGGGACGCCCCGTGGGCGAGTGTCGAGCAGGCCTCCAAGGAGATGGTCCGGGATGACGACCGTCGGCGACACCGGAGAAGTCTGCCAGTCGCTGCACGACAGGGGCGGACGCCGGTCTGTGAAGACGGGTCGAGCCTGTATTCGCGCGGGTCCATGCGGACGCGAAGTCGCCGGGCTCGGTGGCGTGACCAGCGAGGACACCGGACGTCGTCGGGGACTCCGCGAGGCCGGGAGCGCGGCAGCAGAGCGGCGCCGCATGGTGGTCGGTCGTGCGAAGAACTCTCGCCTCGGGCCCGTCAGCAATCCGCCCGCAACCGTGGACCGCCACGTCAGCGAGCACCCTGGTCCATGGTCGTGCCGCGAGCACGAGGCGTCCGTCCGCGGCGCCTCACGCATGTGTGAGCCGGGCCCGGCAGGGCCGGGCCCTCGGCGGTATCCGGCCCGGTATCGGGGGAGGCGTCGACACGTCCGGGACCGGCGTGATGACCCACGCCGTCCGGCGAGCATCCTGGAAGACGGCGAAGCCGGAGACTACGCCGGCTCGTTCCTGGTCGACTGCGGCACGTGCATGCGCAGCGCGTCGTTCTCGAACCCGAGGCTCACCGCGTCGCCGGATTGCACCTGGGACAGGATGATCATCTCCGACAGCGGGTCTTCGATGCGTTCCTCGAGCACGCGACGGATGCCGCGAGCGCCCGTACGATCGCTGAACCCGACGTCGATCAGGAACTCGCGCGCGTCGTCGGTGACCTCGAGGGTGATCTCGCGATCGGCGAGTCGCTCCTGGATCTTCACCAGCTCGAGATCGAAGATCTCGGTGACCTCCTCGTGGGAGAGGAAATCGAACGTCACAACAGCGTCGAGGCGATTCAGGAACTCCGGACGAAAGTGGTCCTCGAGCTCCTCTTCGATGAACTTTCGCGCTTGCTCTCGGTTGTCGTCGCCGTCCTGCGCCCGGAAGCCGAGGCCGCTCTGCATCAGCGAGGCCTTCGCTCCGAGGTTCGACGTCATGATCAGTATCGTGTTCTTGAAGTCGACTGTACGGCCGAAGCCGTCCGTCAGGCGGCCCTCCTCGAGGATCTGAAGGAGCATGTTCGAGAAGTCGGTGTGCGCCTTCTCGATCTCGTCGAGCAGCACGACGGAGTACGGTTTGCGCCGGATCTTCTCCGTCAGCTGTCCGCCCTCTTCGTAGCCGACGTATCCTGGCGGCGATCCGATGAGCCGACTGATGCTGTGCTGCTCCATGTACTCGGACATGTCGAGCGCGATCAAGGCTTCGGGTGAGCCGAAGAGGAAGTCTGCCATCGCCTTGGCGAGAAGCGTCTTGCCGACGCCGGATGGTCCCACGAAGACGAACGACCCCATGGGTCGATTCGGGTCCTTGAGGCCGGCCCGCGATCGGCGAACAGCGCGGCTGACGGTCTCGACCGCGGCGTGCTGTCCGACGACCGTCTCGTGGAGGATGCTCTCGAGACTCGTGAGTCTCCGGGTCTCATCCTCCTTGAGGTTCGCGATGTGGACGCCGGTCATCTGGCCGACAGTCTCGCGAATCGACTCGGCGTCGACGACGCCGTCGATCTCTCGCGACGACTTCTTCCACTGAAACAGCATGTCGTCCTTCTCGCTCTTCAGCTTCTCGACCTTGTCGCGCATCGATGCAGCTAGCTCGAAGTCCTGGCTGTGAACCGCCTCGTCCTTCTCCCTCTCGTAGCTTCCGAGCTTCTCCTCGAGCACCGTGACATCCGGTGGACGTGTCGTGCGAGCGAGTCGCTCACAGGAGCAGGCCTCGTCGATGACGTCGATCGCCTTGTCCGGAAGGAAGCGACCGGAGATGTAGCGTGAGGAGAGATCGACTGCGGCGGCGATCGCTTCATCGCTGATTCGGATGCGGTGGTGGCCTTCCAGGCCGTCCCGCAGGCCGTGGAGAATCTGGACCGTCTCCTCCTTCGACGGTGGATCGATGATCACCGTCTGGAAGCGACGCTCCATGGCGCCGTCCTTCTCGATGTGCTTGCGGTACTCGTCGAGTGTCGTCGCGCCGATGCACTGGATGTCGCCTCGGGAGAGTGGAGGCTTGAGGATGTTCGATGCGTCGAGCGAGCTCTCCGACGCACCGGCTCCCATCATCGTATGGATCTCGTCGACGAAGACGATGATGTTCTTCGCGTCGATCACCTCCTTGATGATGCTCTTGAGACGCTTCTCGAACTCGCCCCGGTATTTCGTGCCGGCCAGAACGGCGGCGAGGTCAAGGTTGACGACACGCTTGTCGGCGAGAATCTCCGGGACGTTGCGATCGGCGATGCGTTGAGCGAGCCCCTCGATGATCGCTGTCTTGCCGACTCCCGGCTCGCCGATGACGACCGGGTTGTTCTTCGTCTTGCGGCTGAGAATCTGGATGATCCGTTGGATTTCCTTCTCTCGGCCGATGACAGGGTCCAGCTTGTTGAGGCTGGCCTGCTCCGTCAGGTCGATGCTGAACGACTCGAGGACCGTCATCTTCTGGCCCCGCGTCTTCGGGAACTGGTACTTCTGCTGGCCTTGTGGAGAAGGCTGCTGGTCGTCGTTACCGCCCAGCATCGAGAGGATGACCCCCTCGACGTCCTCGGTGCATACGCCGACTTCCTGCAGAAGTCGAGCCGCCGCGCCCTCCTCCTCGCGCAGGACGCCCAGGAGGAGGTGCTCCGTGGAGATGAACGAGTGACCGTAGCGCACGGCCTCGTCGCTGGCCAGGTGCAGGCATCGCTTCGCGTGCGGAGTGAACGGAATCTGCTCCTGCGGACCCCTGGTCTCGATGCGGTTCAGAGCTTCATGAACCAGGGCCTGTAGCCCGTCGATGTCGGTATTGGCGCGGTGGAGAGCCTGCACCGCGATGCTGTCCTTCTGACCGACGATCGCATGCAAGACGTGCTCCGTCCCGATGTAGTCGTGCGAGCGGTTCTTCGCCTCCTCGCCAGCGGACACGAGCACCTTCTCTGCACGCTCGGTGAACTTTACGGCCATGAATTCCGCCAGTCCTGTTTCGCGGTTGTTATCGTGACCTCTGATGGCCGACCCGGGCGGTCAGGAGATCCGGAGCCGAAGAACTCTATCTCACGCAGCGGAGTTTTCAACCGGATGCGGCGGAAGTGGGGTTATGGGGCGTCGGACGGTTTCCGGTGTCGTGGCGGGCTCCCTGCGAGGGTTGTAGTATTCGGTCGATGCCCTGCAATGTCGGATTGCGGGTGCGGACCCCCGGGAGCATGGCGACTCGATGGCGAGCCGAACGATCAGTTCTTCCGCGATAGCAACGGTGCCCACACGGGGGTTCCGCCTCCTTGTCGACGGCATTCGGGCATGGGTGCGGTCGATCTCGTCCGGGTCGACGTCGGGGCCGTGTGTGGGGATTCTCGAGGGTGGGCCGGGACAGGGAAGTGGCACGCTTCTTCGACTGCTCGAGGGGACTTCGAAGGATCTCGGTATCCAGTTTCTGGGCACTTCGTTCGCGCCGTCGACGACGAGCGGCGTCGAGCCTCTCGTCGACCTCGTCGAGCCGTTCGTCATGGACGCGCTGGACGGAAGTCGGCAGGGTGACGCCTCGCGTGAGGGTTTCCTGGAGCGGTTCGGGCCGGACCTCGTCCACCTTCTCCCCGAGCTGGAGTGGCCGGATTCCACCGTCCCTGCGGTCACCGAGGGAGTCGACGACGACCGCTCGCGGCGCATGGACGCCCTGGTGCAGACGATTCTCGAGAGCACTTGCGGCAAGCCCACGGTCCTGGCGCTGCATGGGGTGGACGGTGGTGATGCGCTCAGTCGTGACGCCATCCTTCATCTCCTGCGAGTTCTGCGCCGGCGACGAGGCCGCGGTCGTCGACATCATGTCCTCGTCATCGCGGGAACCGGTTGTGGGTCGACATCGAGTTTCCTGGAGCTCGCGGACACGCGAAGTATCGCGTTTCGTATACGGGTGCGGGGTTATTCGAGAGACGATCTCGAGGAACTTGCGCGCGTCGAGCTTGTGGAGCGGATGTCGGTCTCGATCCGCGAGAAGGTGTTCCGCTCCTCCGGCGGCGACACCCGCTACGTTCGCTGGCTCTTCTCCCGTCTCCGCGAGGAGGGACTGACGGCGAGCTGGTTGCTCGAGACGTACCCATCCTTCGAGGAGCTGGCGCGCGACGATCTCCACCGGCTCGAGCCGGTGCTGCGACAGATCGTCTCCTTGCTGTCCGTCTGCGGTTTTCCCGCCGACGAGCCGCTCCTTCGCGAGTGGGTCGACGAGCACGGCCTCGTTGTCGAGGAGGTGTAGACCGGTGAGCAGGTCGATGAGCTCCTCGCGGAGCTCGAGGACCGCGGGTGGGTCTGCTCCAGTGGTGTCGGTCCCGCGCGTCGCTGGTACATGGAGCCCGACGTTGCGAGGGTCGCGCTTGGCTGTCTCGATCCCGCGAGGGCGCGCTCGCTGGCGGAGCAGCTGGCGGCGTGGCTCGTCGATCGCTGCGGGGGTGTCGGGCGCCGGACCGTGAGGGCCTTCCGCATCCTTTCTCTCGCTGGCGGAGTACCGACGGACGGCGCGAACGGTAGCTTGCCGGGGATTGACGACCTTGATTTCTCCCGGATGCAGCCCTGTCGCGAGAGTCTCGGTGAGGCCGCGGCCGGCTATCTCGAGAAGCTCGGGGCTCCGTCGGCCGCGCTCGAGGTGCTCGAGGATACGCTCGGGTCTCTGAACGAGTCCGTCGACAGGGTCGGCGAGGATCTCGAGGAGCGTGTCGTGCGACTGCTTTGCGAGACCGGCAACCATCGGGAGGCGATCGATCTTCTCGAGGCCCGGCTCGGCAACACCACGAGCGCTGCGGACCGTGTGAGCGTCGTTCGTCGGGTGTCCGGTCTTCGGGGCCGGCTCGGTGACCGCGCTGCACGACTTGCCGGCCTTCAGGATGCCCTGGGGTTCTTGCAAGTCGATCCCGACGAGATCGAGCGTGGCCGTGTTCTCGAGGACCTCGCCGTGCACTGGCTCGAGGACGACGAGTTCGACCGAGCTGACGATGCCGGCCGCGAGGCGCTCGCGGTGCTCGAGGCTCGTGATTCCTGTGATGAGAGCGAGCGCCGTCGAGTCTGGCGGCTTCTGGAGACCATCGCCAGCCGGCGAGGCGATCGTCACGCGGCGCAGGAGCTCGAGCAGAGGATCTACGAGGCGGCGGTGGTGGCCAACGACGTCGTGGCGCAGGTACGCTCGCTTCTCGGTCTGTCGAGCTTCTTCTGCACAGAGGATCACCACGCGCGATCGGATGCTTGCCTGCGGGAGGCGTTGCGGCTCGCGCAGGAGTCCGGCGCGCGGCGCATCGAGGCCGAGGTCCTGCGTCGTCTGGGTCAGACCAACGGTGACTGTCGGGGCGACGACGAAGCCTTCCGCTACCTCGAGCGTGCCTGGTCGATCCTCGACGAGTTCGGGGATGAGGCGGGGCTCGCGCAAGTCGAGGTGCATCTCGTGGAGTGCGAGCTTCGGACCGGGAGATTCCGCCACGCGGCCCGTACGCTGCGGAGCTGCGTGGAGCGTCGATTCTCGTGCTCCTGCTCGTGGCCTCTGCGGGCCGACGGGGCGGCGGACGGCGCGAGTACGGCCGACGTCCAGCGCGGTCGTGCCGAGGAGCGTTGTCGAGAGCGCACGCTCGAGACGAGGTGGCAAGACGGATCAGCGCTTCTGGGGCCGGACGACCTGCTCGAGCTCGTGGCCCTGCGGCGGAAGTCCGGTGAGCTCACGGGGGCGTTCCGTTTGCTGGAGTCGGCACTCGGTCGTGACGAGTTCAGGTCGGGCGTCGAGACGCGTGCACGCGCGGTGCAGGAGCTCGGGCGCCTGTCACTGCTGAGGGGCGAAGTCGACCTGGCGTTGAAGTCCTTCGAACAGAGCTTGAAGACGCACGCCGGTGTACCGAGCCGCGAGCGGGTCGCCTCCGCGTATCTCGAGGTGGGCGGGGTACTTCTCCTGGGCGGGCACATCGCCCGGGCGCTCGACTACACCCTGCGCGGACTGCGGATCGCCTGGGACGAGAGCGATGACGCCGGCGTCGCCGAATCGCTCCTGCGCCTCGCGGAGTTTCTCGTCGAGGCGGGGCAGTATCACGCTGCGACCATCGTATGCACGAGCGCCGCCAACCTGGCCCGGCACCTCGGACTCTGGGCGGCCGAGCTGTCGGCCTCCACGATCGCCGTCAGGGCGACGCGGGGCGCGGGCGAGGACAAGGCCACACGCCGCGCTCTGAGGCGGGCCTGGGAGCTCGATCGGGTTCTCGACCAGCCGCTCGACCGGCTACGCCTCTGCCTGGAGGCCGGGTGGGAGCGATACGGGCAGGGTGACTTCCAGCTCGCCGGGGAGCACGGTCGGCGGGGTGCGGACATCGCGAAGAAGATCGGTGCCCAGTCGATGCTGCCGGACTTCCGCCTGCTGCTCGCGGCGATCGACGGCTGTCCGAGCAATCCTCACAACAACTTCATCCGCGCGCTGCAGGTTCTCGAGAGCGTTCAGCAAGACGCCGAGGTGCTGGGACGACCTCGGCTCGGCTGGGAGGTCTGTCTCGTCATGGAGGAGGTCTACGCGAGCCGCGGCAAGACCGAGATCTCCGACGGTCTGCGTCGTCGCGCCGACGCAGCGAGCACCTTGTGCCACTCCGCGCTGCCACGGGAGCTTCGCGTTCTCTGCTGGAGTTCGCGTCATCGGTCCTCGCGCCACCCTTCCTAGGGTACTTCTTGTCCGAGTCCGCCCGGGTCGAACCCGACCTTGCCCGGGATTCGTGTCCGAAGTGCTTGAATGGGTTATCTTTGTGGAATTCGCTGGAGAGGGCCATGGGGCTGGTGAAAACCTGTGGAATTCTGAGATACGCCCTTGACGACAGCGCCGGTCGCAAGTATAGTGCCGGTGCTTTCGGCGATTCGTACGAGGTACCCAACGGTACCAGGGATTTCGAGGTCCGGCGCTGGCGGTTTCCAGAGTCGGGTCCGAGTGTAGGACCGAAGCCTTCTGCCAGACAATCAGATTTTCTCTTCACTTCTTTTCTAAGGGCGTCTTAACTCCTCTGAGACGTCCTTTTTTTATGGGCTGCCGGAAGACGTCCTCGCCGTCCCCGGGCGCGGCCGGGTCGCACGGAGGAAACGAGAATCTCCGCGTGTCGCCAGCGGTCGTTTTTCAGCGACCTCGCGGAGTCCTACCGGGTCGGATCGGGTCCTCTGCTCCCGGGTGATCTGTCAGAACTCCGCGGACAGCGCCGGAGCGCTCGTGTCCGAGGTGCCTGCCGGTGTCAGATCTCCAGGTTGAAGATTCTCCAGCGGCCGTCGATCCAGAGGCTCTGCTGGAGGTCGATGACGATGGGCACGGGCGTGCCCTCGATCTCGAGCTGCAGCCTGGCGCCGGAGATCATCGGCAGGCTGACGCGGAACGCGGCTCCCCTGGGTCCGTCGCTGGTGAGCTTCCCGGTGCGGTGCTCGTGTCGCACCTTCTTGCCGCCGGTGACGCCGATGACGCTCTGCAGGATGTCCCGGTTCTTTGTCGGCAGCTGAGAGCCGAGCACCGTGAGTGTGCCGTCCGTCAGCACCTTCTTCAGGTCCGCTTCCGAGAGGAGGATGGCGCCGGCCGCCTTGAGGTCGCCGCTGGACAGGGCGGCGACGAGATTGACGACCATCGTCTCGAACTCCTGCGTCAGCACCTTGTCGCTCGGCCGGTCGACTCGCTCCGCCGTCGTCGGTTCGGGCTCGGCGGCGGGGGGCGGGTCGGTATCGACGCTCCTCGGTGCTGCGCCGGGTGACTTCGACGGTGGCAGCGGGTCGGAGACGAGCCCTTCCGGCCGCAGTTCGCCGATCAGCTTCGAGACCGCCGGGTTCGAGCGGCCACCGGCCGGATTGTCGTCGTCAGTCGCGTTCGTGTTCGCGTTCGGGTTCGCGCTTGCGGTTTGCGCGGATTCCTGCGGCGCGGCATCCGGCCCGGAGTCGTCGCAGCCGGGCAGCAGCCAGGCACAGGCGAGGAGCGGTGGAAGTGTCTTCGCGGTGAGCCGTCCCCGGATCCCGTGGCTTCGTCGAGAGTTCTGTTTCGGCATCGAGAGACGTTCTCCGGTCAGGGGTAGCGGGGCCGGCGGTGGCCCCGCTCTCGAACATCAGTGGCTCCTTCTACGGTCCCCGGAACGGCGCGGCGATCAAGGGGAATCTCCGGGGTGGGTCGCCGAGCCGGAACCACCCGGGTCGCCTCACCCGGGTGGCCTCACCCGGGTCGCCTCACGGGTTTGCGCGGCGTTCGGGCCGGTCCCCGGAGTCGGCGACGACTCGAGTCGGCGACGACTCGATCCCGTGGGGCCGGCTCCGGGCTCCGTCACCGTCCCGGGGCTGCCGTGGTCATCGTCCGCCGGGCCACGCCTCCTCCTGTGCGTCGGCGGAAGCCCGCGGCGGAATTTCCAGCGTCGGATAATCCGTCAGGAGGGAGAGTCATATCTCTCATAGTGACAGCATCTTAGGGATCCCTTCTCGACATCCTCGTTGACGAGACGGCACCCCGGGCCTACCATGCCCTTTCGGATTGTAGCGTGGATCAGGTCGGTGTCGGAGTGCTGGGCGCGGGGCTTCATTTCGGCCCTGTCGGTCGCGGCAGGCGTCTCACCGTCTCCCTCGCTGGCATCCTCTCGCCCACTCGCTTTCCGGTCGATGCGCGCGATGTTCCAGCTGCTTGTTCGTCAACTTGATCAGGCACCGAGAGAGTTCGAGGGCGGAGGGGCCGCGGTCTTTCTCGGACGCGATCGCACGATGGACCTGGTGCTCGACGACCCGCTGGTCTCGCGCCAGCACGCGGTGATCACCGCGAAGGGTGACGACTACGTGATCCAGGACGTCGGCGGCCGCAATCCCCTGCGTGTCAACCGGCGCGTGGTCGTGCGCCACACGCTGCAGGACGGCGACGTCATCCTGCTCGGCGGTACGCGAATCCAGTTCAGGGCCTGTTCGGCGAAGTCGGCGGGCTTCGATCGGACGCTCCCCGCGATCGACGCGGCCGTCGTCGATGCTCGCGAGACGCTGCAGCATTTCCGCGACAGCCCCGATAGGCTCTCCTCCGATGACACGCTGGCCGGGCAGTTCGTCGAGGAGGAGGTCGACTCGCCGGGCACCAACTCGCGTCGAAATCTTCGCATCCTGCGGAACTTCAGCGAGCTGATCCGCAACCTCTCGGATCGTCAGAAGCTGATCGAGTCCGCGCTGCACTCGGTTTTCGACACGCTCGAAGCCCGCTGCGGCTTCATCGGTTTCTTTGCCCCCGCAGGGGCGCTCGAGATTCGCGCCCAGCGCATGCCGGGCGACGCGCTGGGGCCCGTCTCGTACAGCTCGACGATCGTCGATCGCGTCCGGCGGGAGGGCATCGCGATTCTCTTCGGAGATGAGCAGGCCGCCGAGTCCGGTCCGTCCGAGGAGTCGTCGCACGTCGGTCTCGACCGTCGCAGCGCCAAGCAGCTGCGGATCAAGAGCGCCATGTGCTTCCCCCTCTTCGAGGCGGACAGCGTCTGCGGGATTCTCTACCTCGATGATCGAGGCAGACAGGGAAGCTTCTCGCGGGAGGATCTCTACTTCTCGAATATCCTCTCGAACCTGATCTCGATGGCGGTCGAGAAGGAGGCGCTCTACGACCGCATCAACGACGAGAACATCGAGCTCAAGTCGATCCTGCACCAGAAGAACCGTCTCATCGGCGTGAGCTCGGCCCTCAAGGACGTCCAGAAGAAGGTCAAGCGTGTCGCGGGGTTCGACACCACGGTGCTGATCACCGGTCAGAGCGGCACCGGAAAGGAGCTCGTGGCCCGGGCGATTCACGACCGCTCCCCGCGTCGCGGCAGGCCCTTCGTCGCGGTCAACTGCGCGGCGATTCCCGAGACGCTGCTGGAGAGCGAGCTCTTCGGCTACGCGCCGAAATCGGGGATCTCCGGCGCGGATCCCGAGGGCAAGCCGGGCAAGTTCGAGCAGGCCGGCGGCGGCACGATCTTCCTGGACGAGATCGGCGACATGAGCCTCTCGACCCAGGCGAAGATCCTGCGCGTTCTCGAGGACCGGGTCGTTGATCGTCTCGGGGGCGTCGCGGGCGAGCGCGTCGATTTGCGGATCGTCGCGGCGACCAACAAGCAGCTCTCCGGAGCCGTGGCGGCCAGGGAGTTTCGCGAGGATCTCTTCTATCGTCTGAAGGTGTTCCACGTGCACCTGCCACCGTTGAAGGAGCGTCGCGAGGACATTCTGCTTCTCGTCCAGCATTTCCTGTCGGTGCTCCAGCTCGGCGACCGCGGCGCGATCGAGCTCTCGCCACGCGCCAAGGAGCTGCTCCTCGCGTACCACTGGCCGGGCAACATCCGCGAGCTCAAGCACGGCATCGAGGAGGCGGCCCTGCTGTCGAACGGCCGCACGATCTACCCCGACAACCTGCCCCGGGATCTGCGCCGGGATGACAATCCCCAGCCCTTCGGCACCCTCTCGGAGGTCGAGGCGCAGCACATCCGTCGCGTGCTTCAGAGCGTCAACTGGAACAAGCGACGGGCCTCGGAGATGCTCGGGATCAACCGCTCGACGCTCTACGAGAAGCTGCGGCTCTATCAGATCCAGAAGCCGTCGGAGTCTCGGTCGGGCACCCGGGCCGGCGTCGCGAGGAAGGGTGGACCCGGCCTCAATTGAGACCGGCCGGCGGCTCCGTCCGCGCTTGACAAGCCAAGGTCGCGCCACTATCAACGTGCTTGTCAGGATCCGGGGAACCAGCCGGAATCGGCTGTCGGCTCCGTTCTCGATCGGGAGGGTTGTTTCCATGGCAGAATCCGAGTCCGCGTTGGTCCCGGGGATGACGGAGCACGTCAACCGCACGACCGACTTGCTGCAGAAGATCGATCTGGGCGCGGTGAGCTCGCTCGTGGAGAAGCTCTACGATGCGTACCGGGAGGGGCGGCGGGTCTTCATCCTCGGCAACGGCGGATCGGGCGCCACCGCCAGCCACTTCCAGGAGGACCTTGCGAAGAGCACGGTCAAGGATCACACGGTCCAGAAGCGGCTGCGAGTGACGAGCCTCAGCGACAGCGTGCCGTTCATCTCCGCGCTCGGCAACGACTGGGGGTTCGAGACGGTCTTTCGCGAGCAGCTCGTCACCCACGCCGAGCCGGGGGATGTCGTCATCGCGATCAGCGGCTCGGGAAACAGTCCGAACGTCGTCACCGCCGTGCAGTGGGCGACGCAGAACGGTCTCTACACGGTGGGGCTCACCGGCTTCAACGGCGGACAGCTCAAGGCCATGGTCAACCTCAGCATCCACAGCGCCGTGCTCGACATGGAGATCGCCGAGAACACGCACATGATCATCGCTCATCTCACCGTCGGCGGGTTGAGGGCGATGATCTCGCAGGCGGCCTGAGCCCGTTTTGATGAGCCCGTCTCGATGAGCCCGGCGGATCGACGCCTGCGCCTGCTCGACGCGAACCTCAACCGCGCCTCCGAAGGGCTGCGCGTCGCGGAGGACGTCTGTCGTCTCCACTGGTGCCTGCCGGGCTTCGCCGCCGAGCTCAAGGAGCTGCGGCATCGACTTCTCGCGGTCGGGGAGCGTGCGGCCGGCAGTCGCCAGGCGCTGTTGCGGGCGCGCGACATCGAGGGCGACGTCGGTCGCGACACCGAGGTGGAGCCGACGGGTGTCGAAGACGTGGACCTCGACGCGGTCGCCCATCGGAATCTCCAGCGTGCGTGCGAAGCGGTGCGCGTTCTGGAGGAGATGACCCGTCGCGAGAGCGCCGGCGAACGTCGAGAACTGCAGTCGATTCGTTACGCGCTCTACGCGGTCGAGAAGGGGCTCGGCGGTCTGCGCAACGATTCCGCTCACGGCGACCGGCTCGCCACGGCGAGGCTGTACCTGCTGGCGACCGGCTCCCTGTGTCGCGGAGACCTGATCGACACGGTGCGTCTTTCGCTCGACGCGGGTGTCGAGGTCGTGCAGCTGCGCGAGAAGACGCTTCCGGGGGAGGAGCTGATCGCTCGAGCGCGAGCGGTCCGCGAGCTCACCGCGCGGGCCGGCGCTCTGTTCGTCGTCAACGATCGACCTGACGTCGCGCTGCTGACGCACGCGGACGGGGTTCATCTCGGCCAGGATGACCTGCCGATTCACGAGGCGCGCTCCGTGCTGGGTCCCGCGTGCCTCGTCGGTGTGTCGACCCACTCGGTTGACGACGCGCGCCGGGCGGCGCGTCAGGGCGCCGACTACATCGGCGTCGGGCCGATGTTCGAGACGGCGACGAAGGATGCCGGCGAGCTCCTCGGGCCAGGGGGCCTCGCGAGCGTTCTCGCCGAGGTCCGGACGCCGGCTTTCGCGATCGGCGGGGTCGACGTGGTCAACGTGGAGCAGGTTCGACGGGCGGGAGGAGAGCGCATCGCGGTGAGCTCGGCGGTCCTGCGGAGCGAGGATCCCGCGCGGGTGGTGGCGGAGCTTCGAGCGGCGCTCGATTGAGGGACGCTTCCGGTCGGCTCCCGGTCGGGCGTGGCGAGCCGATGGGCCCCGGCGTGAACGGAAAGAGGTCGTCCCACGGGCTCCGGGTGTTTCCCTCGGTTCCCGTGTTCCCTATAATCCTCCCCATGTCGTCCCTTCCCTCCGCTCGTCGACGTTGGCTCGCGCTCGGACTCTCGGTGATTCCGGGATGGGGGCATGTCTACTGGGGGCGTGAGCGTCTCGGGCTGACCGTGTTCACGGTCGCGGCCGTCCTGGGGTTCGCGTGGATCAACGGGCTCTTCGTCTACCGCGGCGCCGGTCGGACGGCGCTGGTCTGGGGCGCCGCCGTGGCGCTCGTTCTCGTCGCCGTGGGGACCTGGGCCGAACTCTTGCGCCGTACGCGGCCCGGACGCGTCGAGGAGGAGGAGGGTATCCGCGAGCGGCGGATCCGCGAGGCCACCGCGGCGTACGTGCGCGGGGAGGACGCCGTCGCGATCGAGAGCCTTCGTGAGTGTGTGCGGCTGTTTCCTCAGGATGTCGAGTCGCTCTTTCGTCTCGGTGTGATCTCGACGCGTGTCGGAGAGCGGCGTGCGGCCCTACGCTGGCTCCACTCGGCGCTCCGCCACGACGTCGAGGAGAAGTGGCGCTGGGAGATCGAGCATGCGTTGAACCGGCTCTCGAGGGAGCGAGGGGGCGCCGGATCTTCTCCTCGGGAGGAGACGGGATCTGTTCCGGGCGAGAGCGGTGTCGCGCTTCAGCAGGGGTCGGGACCCGATGCGTCCCGACTGGATCGGAAAGAAGACGAGGAAGCCGAGCGGGTCTCGGCGTGACCCATGGTCACCTACAAGGACTCCGGTGTCGACATCGATGCCGGCGATGCGGCGGTAGAGCGCATCGCACAACACGTTCGTAGCACCTACACGCCGCAGGTCATGACCGCAAGCCACGGTGGGTTCGCCGGGCTCTTTCAGCTCGACTATCCCTCGGGCATTCTGCGGCGTGGCTACCGCGATCCGGTACTCGTCGCGTGCACGGACGGCGTCGGCACGAAGCTCGAGATCGCGTACAAGACCGGCATCGCCGATACGATCGGCATCGATCTGGTCGCGATGTGTGTCAACGACCTCGTCGTGCAGGGGGCCGATCCGCTCTTTTTTCTCGACTACATCGCCGTCGGCAAGATGGACCCGGACCTCGTCGCAGCGATCGTCAAGGGCATCGCGATCGGCTGTCGCGAGTCCGGCTGTGCGATTCTCGGAGGCGAGACCGCGGAGATGCCCGGATTCTATCCGGTTGGACACTACGAGCTCGCCGGCTTCTCGGTCGGAGTCGCGGACCGCACGCGCCTCGTGCTCGGTGACGGTGTGCGCCCCGGCGACAAGGTCATCGGGCTGTTTTCCAGCGGCCTCCACTCCAACGGCTACTCGCTGGTGCGCAAGGTCTTCTTCGGCCGCGGCACGCGAGCCGCGTCGCTCGATCGCGTGCTTCCGGGCTGCGAGCTGCCGTTGGGGGAGGAGCTGCTGAAGCCGACGCGCATCTACGTCAAGCCCCTGCTCAAGGTGCTGCGCAGGTATCGGAGAAAGCGTCCGGTGCACGCGCTGTCGCATATCACGGGCGGTGGTCTCGTCGAGAACATCCCGCGCTCGATTCCGAGGAGCTGCGATGTGACGATACGCCGGGGCTCGTGGGATCCGCCGGCGATCTTCGGACACCTGGCTCGGCGAGGAAAGATTCCCCCGCGCGAGATGTACCGGGTCTTCAACATGGGCATCGGCATGGTGGTGATCGTCTCGGAGTTTTTTGCGGAGTCGATCCTGGCCCAGCTGGAGCGCATGAACGTTCCCGGCGCGATGATCGGTGAGGTGACGCGCGGCAAGGGGCGGGTGAACTTCAAGTAGCCCGGCGGCGCGTCAGTCCACGGTGTCTCTCGCCGCCGGCGCGGCCGTGAAGGTCGGGGCCTTTCGCCCTCTCGCCGCCCGGGCCGGTTACTCCAGCTCAGCGACGAAGACCTCGGTGGCGCCGCCGGTCATCCAGACGGAGCCGGTCTCCTCGTCGCCGTCCCAGCGGATGCGCAGGTCGCCGCCGCGCAGGTGTACGAGGACCTCACGGTCGCACCAGTCGTTGAGCACGGCTGCGACGACGGCGGCGCAGGCGCCGGTGCCACAGGCAAGCGTCTCGCCGCTACCTCGCTCCCAGACCCGGAAGTCCATCTCGCTGCGCGACAGCGGAACGACGAGCTCGGTGTTGACACGTTCGGGAAACCATTCGTGGTTCTCGAAGCTCGGCCCCCACTGCCACAGGGGAACGTCGGCGAATGACGGGATCGGGCTGCCGTCGAGCGACTCGATCTCGTCGAAGCGGACGACCGCATGCGGGTTCCCCATCGACACGCCGGTGATGCCGACGCGTCGGCCGTCGAGCTCGAGCGCCACGTTGACGGCGCACTCGTCGGCAGGGCCGCCGTCCGCCATCGGAAGCTCGGAGCGCGCCAGTCGTGGCGGACCCATGTCGACGCGGAGCGACTCGGCCTTGCCGTCGCCGCCACGCTCGACGAAGAGCGTCTTCACCCCGGCGTCGGTCTCGATGCGCAGCATCTCCCGGGGCGCGATTCCCCGGTCGTGGAGGAACTTGCCGACGCAGCGGATCGCGTTGCCGCACATCTGTGCGCGACTCCCGTCGGCGTTGTACATCACCATGCGGCCGTCGTTCGCCGGCTCCCGGGGCGGCTGGATGAGGACGAGCCCGTCGCCGCCGACGCCGAAGTGGCGATCCGAGATCCGGCGCGCGAGCCCCGCGGGATCGTCGAGTCGGGTCTCGAAGCCATCGACGTAGATGTAGTCGTTGCCGATGCCGTGCATCTTGATCACACGAAGAGGCATGGGCCGCATCTTAGCCGTCGAGAAAGACCGCGCGAGGGCTTTTTCCGCCGGGATCTGGGTGTCCGGGTCGTCTAAACTGGTGGCGGAGTCCCTGTCCCACGGAGACGTTCTCATGAAGCTCCATCGCGTTCTCGTTCTCGTCGCCGTTCTCGTCCCCCTCGCAGCGGGCTCGATCGCCGCTCTTCAGGACGAGAAGCAAGTCGAAAAGCCGACGCCCGGGAGGCCGGCCGGTGGGAAGGTCGAGTCCGGCGAGACGCCGGGGGATCGGATCCCGCGACTGCCGGAGGATCGACTGCCGCCGCGCACGCGGAAAGCTCCCGATGTCGCCTCGTCGCAGTTCCGTCGGGTCCCGGTCTACGTTCGGGTCACGGAGTCCGCGACGGGGTCGAGCGGCAAGTCCTTCGAGCCGTCCGTGGCGGTCGTCCGCAACTACCTCGCCGAGTACTTCCGTCGCGCCGGTCATCCGGTGCTCGAGAAGCCGGTCGGAGCTCGCTACCGGATCGAGGGAGACGTCGCGACGACCTTCGACAAGCCGCTGACACTGCGCGGCGAGGCGATCGCGTGGAAGTACGTCGGCGACGCTCACATCACCGTGACCGATGGCGACGGCAAGCTGCTCGGGACGGTCGAGCTGCCCGAGGTGCCGCGCGTCAACGTGAAGAGTGAGAAGTCGGCGATCTGGGATCTGAGGCGTTTTCTCGCGCATGAGGTGTACCGCGAGCTCTTCTACGGCGACGGCGTCTTCGCCAACCGGGAGATGGTCGCGCTCGTCGACGCCCTGGCGACCGATCCCTTCGAGAGCGAGGTGGAGGTGTCGGCGGACGAGGTCATCCGCCGTTTCGCGGACGCCGGCCTCGCGAGCGTGCCGTACCTGCTCGACGGGCTGGCGGACGGCCGTTCCGTCCTCGTCGAGTCCTCCTACGAAGGGGTCACGAAGCCCGAGGACCTCAAGATCTACCACATCGCCGACAAGGGGCTCGAGGAGATCTTCCAGAAGGTCAGCCGCCTGAACATCGAGACGCCGGATCACCACCGGTTCGTCGTCATGCGTGGCTGGGAGAACGAATGGCGGCGCTTCTGCCGCGCTTTCCGCGAGTCGCCCGAGGAGAAACGACGTCGGGACTTCCTGCACCGCAGGGCCCGAGGCGTCGTCCAGGAGAAGGACCTGCGTATCCTCGGCGTCGGGACCGGCGGGAAGGACGGGACCGGCGGGAAGGACGGGACCGGCGGGAAGGACGGGTCGAGCTCTCGCCGGGACGGGTAGAGCCGTCGTCGGGACGGGGTACGGGCTTGTGCAGAGGGGGCTTTCGCGGAGGCGTTTGCCGGTCCTCGCGGAGGGGGCCATCGGGCGAGCGGCGGACCCGACGTCGCGGGGCGGAATCTGGCTGTGTTGAAGTCCCGCGGGCGTCCGGATATACTGTGACGATTGTGCCCGAGTGGACACGGCGGCGGGGAGTCCTTGTCCGGACCTTCGTCCCTCGGGATTCCGCCGGACTCAGTCGTCGCCGCTGGACGGCACCCGGGCCGAATCGACGAGTCTCAGCGTCCCACAGGGAGCCGGAACATGGCGGTAGTGATTCGCATTCCGACGCCGCTGCGCAAGTTCACCGACGGTCAGGCCGAGGTTCAGGTCGAGGGTGCGACGATCCAGGAGGTCTTCTCGAACCTCGAGCGTTCCCACGTCGGGATCGGAGCGAAGATCTTCGACGACAGCGGCGAGATCCGTCGTTTCATCAATGTCTTCGTCAACGGCGACGACGTGCGCCATGCCGACGGTCCCGCCACCGCGGTGCAGTCCGGCGACGAGGTCAGCGTCGTCCCGGCGATCGCTGGCGGCCGGCGGGTTTGATTCCCGGCGGCCGGCGGGTTTGATTCCCGGCGGCCGGCGGGTTTGATCGCCGGAACTCGACGAGAACCGCTGGAAGTCGCGCCCGCTGCCGGCGGCTTCCGACAGGGTCAGCACCGAGGAGCGAGAGTTCACTTCCCATGCCCGCCCCTACTTACGACGAGCTCCTTGCCGAGCTGCGCGCCTCGATTCCGGAGAAGTCGCCGGAGGAGGTCTCGGAGGATCTCGCGAATGGCTCCGGTGTCACCGTGGTCGATGTCCGGGAGGGCGACGAGTTCCGCGCCGGGCATCTCCCCGGTGCCGTCCACCTGCCCCGTGGATTTCTCGAGATGCAGGCCGCGAAGAAGGTGCCGCAGAGCGACACGCCGGTCCTCGCATACTGCGCCGGAGGCGTGCGCTCGCTCTTCGCGGCGAACACGCTGCGCACGCTCGGCTACTCGAACGTCACGTCGATGAAGGGGGGCTTTCAGCGCTGGAAGCAGAACGGCCATGCCGTCGACGTCCCGGCCACGCTCAGCGAGCGCGAGCGCGAGCGCTACGCGCGGCACGTGACGATCGACGAGGTCGGTGAGGCCGGCCAGATCAAGTTGAAGCAGGCGAAGGTGCTCTGCGTCGGTGCCGGTGGCCTCGGCTCGCCCGCCGCGTTCTACCTTGCCGCGGCCGGTGTCGGCACGATCGGGCTCGTCGATTACGACGTTGTCGACCGCAGCAACCTGCAGCGCCAGATCCTGCACACCGACGATCGCGTTGGCGAGCTCAAGACCGAGTCGGCGAAGGCAACGCTTCTCGGGCTCAATCCCGACGTCACCGTCAACCTCTACAACGAGCGCATCTACAGCGCCAACGTTGACGAGATCATCGGCGGCCACGACATCGTGCTCGACGGTTGCGACAACTTCCCGACGCGTTATCTGGTCAACGACGCGTGCTGCAAGCACGGCATTCCGAACGTCCACGGCAGCATCTATCGCTTCGACGGCCAGGTGACGGTCTTCTGGCCGGGCAAGGGGCCGTGCTATCGGTGTCTTTTCCCGGAGCCGCCGCCACCGGAGATGGCGCCGTCCTGCGCCGAGGCTGGTGTCCTCGGAGTTCTTCCGGGGGTCATCGGGGTGCTCGAGGCGATCGAGGTCGTCAAGATCATCCTCGGCAAGGGCGATCTGCTGACCGGACGTCTGTTGACCTATGACGCCCTCGAGGCGAAGTTTCGGGAGCTGAAGATTCGTGCCGACGTCGCGTGCAAGTACTGCGGCGGAGGAGACTTCCCGGGCTACGTCGACTACGAGCACTTCTGCGGCGTCTGAATGCGAGTGGACGCGGGGATCGATGGCGTCGTATCTACCTGAAGAGTTCCGGCCGCTGCTGGAGAAGTGTCCCGCGCTCTCGCTGATCGGGAACACGCCGCTGGTGCGTATCGACCTTCCCGGGCTCTCGAAACCCGGTGTCGAGGTCTACGCCAAGATCGAGTACTTCAATCCCGGCGGCTCGATCAAGGATCGCCCCGTGCTGTGGATGCTGGCGCGTGCGATCCTGGACGGCCGCCTGACGCCGGAGCGCAGCGTGATCGACTCGAGCTCGGGCAACGCGGGCATCGCCTACGCGATGATCGGCTCGGCGCTGGGCTACAAGGTGAAGCTGGTGGTGCCGGAGAACGCGTCGATCGAGCGCAAGCGACGCATCCTCGCGCACGGCGCGGATCTCCACTTCACCGACGCCGTCGAGGGCTACGACGAGGCTCTTCGCGAGGTGCACCGTCAGGCCGATGCGGACCCGGACAAGTACTTCTTCAGCGATCAGTACGCGAACGAGAACAACTGGCAGGCCCACTTTTACACGACCGCCGCGGAGATCCTCGATCAGACCGATCGCCGGATCACACATTTCGTCGGCGGCGTCGGTACGGGCGGCTCGATCACCGGTGTCGGTCGTCGTCTCAAGGAGGAGAGCTCTGATATCGAGGTGACGATGATTCTCCCGGACGCGTTCCCGGTAATCGAGGGCCTCAAGCCGATGGAGAGCGAGGAGGACATCATCCCCGAGATCTTCGACGACTCGGTGGTCGACCGGCGGATCAATGTCGACGTCGAGGAGGCCTACACGATGTGTCAGCGGCTCGCGAAGATCGGCTTCTTCGTCGGTCAGTCCTCGGGCGCCTACTTGGCCGGGGTCCAGGACGTGGTCTCGCGCATCGACCGCGGCGTCGTCGTGACGATCTTCAACGATCTCGGCGAGCGCTACTTCTCGACGGGGCTCTGGGGCCGCGATTGACCGCGTGGGTGTGATCCGTCGCCAGTTGCCGCGGGCGTCCGGGGCCCTGGATCTTCCGGGTCGCGAGTGGTGTCCGGGCCTGTCGCGTAAATCAAATGATTATCGCCACTTCGGTGGGCAGTTTGGCCCCCCGGGACGGCTCGGACGTTTGATCGGACCGCCGCTTCGCACTATCATACCGACGGCATGGTCCCCGACCCGACCGTCACTTGCCGGCTCGACGGACGTTCTGGAGACTGGATTCACATGGCCACGAAGACGCGGAGTCTGAAGAGCGTCGGGATCTCCCGGAGCGAGTTGCTCTCGGCGTACCGTCTGATGGTGCTCGGACGAGAGGTCGACGAGGCGGAGGCCCGCTTTCGCCGCCAGGGCCACTATCTCTTCCAGCTCAGCATCGCCGGGCACGACGCGGTGCAGGCCGTCTGCGCCCGGCTGCTGAAGTCCGGGCACGACTGGTTCTTTCCGTACTATCGCGATCGTACTTTCGCGCTCGGGATCGGCATGTCGATGGAGGATATCTTTCGCCAGGGGCTAGGCAAGGCGACGGACCCGAGCTCTGGCGGTCGGCAGATGCCCAACCATTTTGCCTCGCCCGCGCTCCACATCGTCAGCCAGTCGAGCCCGACCGGAACGCAGTATCTGCAGGCGGTCGGGATCGCCGAGGCGGGCAAGCTTGCCGCGGAGCTGTCGAACTCGCCACGGATTCCGGCGTTCCAGGCCGACGAGGTCGTCTACGTATCGTCCGGTGAAGGCGCGACGAGTCAGGGTGAGTTCTACGAGGCTCTCAGCGCCGCGTCGCTGAAGCGTCTGCCGGTGCTCTTCGTGATTCAGGACAACGAGTATGCGATCTCGGTGCCCGTCGAGGAGCAGACTCCCGGCGGCAGCATCTCGCGCGCCTTCCGGGGCTTCCCCGGTCTGCTCGTCGAGGAGGTCGACGGGCTGGACGTCATCGACTGCTACGAGCGCATCGGTCGCGCCGTCGCGCATTGCCGTGCGGGTAAGGGGCCCGCCCTGGTGCACGCGAAGGTCGTGAGGCTCCACGCGCATTCGGATTCGGACGACGACTCGCTCTACCGGTCGGCGCGGGAGAAGGCCGATGCGGCCGCGCAGGATCCGATGGTCACGTTCGAGGCTGCGCTGATCGACGAGGAGCTCATCACCGCAGCGGAGGCGGAGGAGGAGCACGATCGGGCGCGTCGGCGGCTCGGTGAGGCCTTCGACACCGTCGTCACCGAGCCGGAGACCGGGGGAGACAGCAACGAGCTCTACGTCTTCAACCCGGAGACCGTGACGGTCGAGGAGACGCGTCCGGAGTCGGACGGCGCGGTGCTGACGATGATCGCGGCGGTGAATCACACCCTCGAGATCGAGATGGCCCGCGACCGGCGCGTCGTCGTGTTCGGCGAGGATATCGCCGACTGCTCGCGTGCCGAGTGCCTCGACGAGCTCAAGGGCAAGGGCGGCGTCTTCAAGGCGACGCAGAACCTCCAGCGTCTCTTCGGGTCACGCCGCGTGTACAACACGGCGCTCGCGGAGGCGTCCATCGTCGGCCGCGCGATCGGCATGTCGGCGCGTGGCTTCCGGCCGGTCGTGGAGATCCAGTTCTTCGACTACATCTGGACCGCGATGATGCAGATCCGCAACGAGCTCGCGACGATGCGCTGGCGCTCGAGCAACTCGTTCTCGTCTGCGGTCGTCGTTCGTGCGCCGATCGGAGGCTACGTGCGCGGCGGAGCGATGTATCACAGCCAGTGCGGTGAGGCGGCGTTCTGCCACACGCCCGGGCTTCGCGTCGTCATGCCCTCGAACGCCCGCGATGTCTGCGGTCTTCTGCGCGCGTCGATTCGCTGCGGCGATCCGGTGCTCTTTCTGGAGCACAAGCACCTCTATCGTCAGCGCTACTCACGATCGGCGGATCCGGGTCCGGACTACGTCATCCCGCTGGGCAAGGCGGCGACCGTGCGGCCGGGCCGGGATGTGACCGTCGTCACGTACGGCGCCATGGTGCAGAAGTCGCTCGATGTCAGCGAGGCTCTCGAGGCGGAGGGGCTCGAGCCGGAGATCATCGATCTGCGCTCGCTGCAGCCGTACGACTGGGATGCGATCGCCGTGTCGGTCAGGAAGACCGGTCGTCTCGTGGTGGTCCACGAGGAGAGCCGCTCCTGGGGCTTCGGCGCCGAGATCGCCGCTCGCGTCGCCGACGAGCTCTTCGAGCACCTCGATGCACCGGTGGCGCGTGTCGCGAGTGCGGACACGCATGTCGGCTACGCGCCCGAGCTCGTCGATCGCGCCCTTCCGAGCCCCGAGGGCATCGAGAAGGCGATTCGCGACACGGCTCGTTACTGAAGTCGGAGGCTCTCGGCGGCCGGCGAGCGTCATGGGTTTTTTCCACAAGGCTCTGGAGCGACTCGTGCCCCTGCTGCCGAGGTGGATCATCACGTCCGTGGCACGGCGCTACGTCGCGGGGGAGACGGACGACGACGTGCTGCGCGCAGTGCTCGAACTGCGCATCAAGGGCCTCGTCAGCACCGTCGACATCCTCGGCGAGAACGCCGGCGACGACGCCGAGGTTGCCGAGGTCGTCGCCCGGTACGTCGCGCTGCTGCATCGCCTGAAGGACGAGCGCGTGCCGCCGCACGTCTCGATCAAGCCGACCCACCTCGGCCTGAGGCTGGGGGAAGACGTCTCGCTGGCGGCGGCGCGCTCCATCGTCGAGGCGGCGGTCGAGCTCGAGGGTTTCGTCGAGATCGACATGGAGGATTCGTCGACGACCGACGCGACGATCCGGCTGTTTCGCACGCTGCGCGAGGATTTTGACTCGGTCGGCATGGCGGTGCAGGCCTGCCTGCGCCGCAGCATCGACGACGTGAAGAATCTCGCTGCCCTGCGGCCGAGTCTCCGCATCTGCAAGGGTATCTACATCGAGCCCGGGGAGATCGCCTTTGGCGGTCGCGAGGAGATCCGTGAGAGCTTCCTGCGCCTCGTCGACGCGACGCTCGAGGCGGGTGGTCGTCCGGCGATTGCGACGCACGATCGCCGGCTCGTCGACGCGTGCCTCGAGCGCACACGCGATCTCGACCCGAGCACCCACGAGTACCAGATGCTGGCGGGTGTCGGACACCGGCTGCGACCCACGATTCTGCGGGCGGGGAGTCCCGTACGCATCTACGTGCCCTACGGTCCACGGTGGCTCGACTACAGTCTCCGGCGGCTGAACGAGAACCCGCGGCTCTTGCTCCACGTCGTGGCGGGCGTGCTCACCGGCCGCGCCTTCTTCGCACGTCGCAGACCGCCCGATGTCGAATCCCACCTGCTGATCGTCTACACGCTGACCGGCGTGAAGTTGACTTCGTGATCGTTTTCACGAGGACCGTCTTGACGCTGACTTCGTGACCGTTTTCACGATGACCTCGCGATCGTCCTCACCATGGGCTCGTGACGGGGTGTTCTCGGGCCGGGGTGTTCGCGGTATCGGATTCACGTCGGCGCCTTTCGAGACGTGCTCCCGGAGGCTGCTTCAAGACCCCGTCCGGACCGTGGTCGGCTACGGTGGCGCGATGGCTTCGTCGGGCCTCCTCGACGATCGCCTTCCTCCGCCGCGCCCGGCCTCGGGCCGACGGAGCGGTTTTGGAAGAGCTTCTTACGAATAAAAAACTGCGCTGGTACTGCTTTTGTTGAAATGCCGTCGACGACTTCTTCGTCTGATGGGATGGCGCGACGCCGTTTCCGAGCCGTCGATCGATCCGTTGCGAAGTGATCGGGAGAACCCCGGTCGTCGCGGTGCGTCGGAGATCGGCAGACTCTGTGCAACCTGTGTCCCTTCGGGGCCCGCCGCTGCTCGCTCTTACATCGCCGCCGCGCGTTCAGGCCGCGCCCCTCGCGCTGGGGTCGCGCGGCGGGCCC